>JASHQC010000050.1 GCA_030037735.1 Thermoplasmata archaeon | reverse complement strand
CCGGACCTCATTTAGGAAGCGCTGTACCAGGCGCTTTTCGTCGTGAATCTCCAGGCCGTGAAGTGTTTGGGTTGCCTTCTCCACGAGTTCCTTGAGACCGTACTCGTCGGTGTATCCGGTGTCGAAGAGCGGTTGGACAACTTTCTGCTGAAGTTCGTAGTGAAGGAAGCCTTCCTTCACGAAGAACTCCTTCGTGGCTCCTGGGCCTCCGACGAGGATTCCCTTCAACGAATCCTTCTTCGGAAGGAATAGCTCATTCGCAATCTCGCCGACGCGAACGAAAAAATCGTGCGCCGCGTGCTCAATGAGCCGTTCGAACCGGTGCTGGGACTGGCCGCCCCGACCGTGCTTCGAGGGAACTTGCGACTGTTTGTTTCGAAGGATTTCGATGCGTTTTCCACGCAGAAACCCAAGGGTGGCCTCGGCCCGGTCCAGGACGATTAGCCCCCACAGCTCGGGCTCGTGGATCATGTCAAGCAGGGGGTCGAGGAAGAACGTTGAATCGCAGCGGTATAGGTATGTGTTGAGGGTCTCGGGCGGCTCAACGATGTAGGTAACCGGGACCGACTTGTCGGCGCCGACGGCCTTGCTGCCCACGAAGAAGGCCACGCCGTTCTTCGGGACCTCCTTGAACTGCCGAACGCGGCCCATGAGCGACTCGATTGCCCACATGACGTTCTTCCGGGTCGTTCGGCTCTTGATGTTCGAGCTCTGGGCGTACTCGTTCCGCAGGTACGCCATCACATCTGAGAGCTGCTTCCCCGGGGGAACGTAGAGCGAGATCAGCTCCGTCGCACGGCCACGCGCCGCGGCGATCTCGTCCAGCTTCCGCTTGAAGGTGTACCGGGCGAGCTGCGTGTCCGACTCGGGTGTGGTCGCCATTCAGGCCCCCCGGGCGACCGGAGACGGGGAGGCGCCCGTCCCGGCGCGGCGCAGTCAGAGCAGCTGCTGAACGTGCTCGGTGATCGTGTCTTCGGGATACGCCCCGACGATGCGGTCGACGAGCTTCCCCTGCTTGTAGAACAGGAGGGTGGGAATGCTCATGATGCCCAGTGCCCCCGCTTTATCGGAGTTGTCGTCCGAATTGAGCTTGCCGAAGGCGACCTTGCCGTTGTACTTTTCCGAAAGCCGGTCGACGATGGGGGAGACCATGCGGCAGGGGCCGCACCACGGCGCCCACACATCGATAACGGCGGCCGGGTTCTGCTGGGTAAACTTGTCGAAACTGGTGCTGTCGAGTGTGGAGACGGTCATTCTTGGAATGCTCCCGTAAGGTAGTGGAACGAATCCTGCCGCCTTTAAACCGTTGCCGTGGAACGGGCGTAAGTTGAAAGGTGGCACATCACGGGAACCGCTTCGGAGCGACGCGTTTAGGTTGCCCTACGTCGGCATAAAGTAGGAGGGAGCCATTCCCGAAGCGATGGATTCCGGCGGTTCACCATCCCCGGGCGCTGTCTCCATCGGTCCGACCTCGGTCACCCTTCCTCCGACGCTCCGTGGTCGACCGCCAGTGCTCCTGCGACCAGCGGTTCGGCGGGCGATTCGGCAACGCATGGTCCGCTTCCGAGAGGCATCGATCGACCGGGTCGCCGCCCTCACCGGCCGGTCCCGGTCAGAAATACAGGCGTTCCGCCGAGAGCTTACGGCGAGTTCGCTTCCGGACGTGCTGATCAACCGGGGCGCGGGCCTCCCATCGACTCAGGAGTTCCCTCAAGCCGGGCTCCTCTATTTGCTCATCCGGAGCCAACGGCCCGAGAGGGTAATCGAAACGGGCGTACGGCCGGGTTATACGACGGCGTGGATCCTCGCCGCCTTGGAGGCCAACGGAGGAGGGTCTCTCCATTCTCTCGGGCCGGGTCCGACCGCCCATCGGATCCAAAGTGTTCGGGACGTGACCGTCGGCCAGTTCGTGCCCCCGGCGCTCCGAGGTCGCTGGACACTCGTTTTGGGAAACACGATGGACAATCTCCGGGAGCTACTGACGGCCCAGCGTCCCGTCGACCTCTTCCTCTACGACAACGGGCCGGACGCTGACCGAGCTCGGTTCGAACTTCGCTCGGCGTGGGCCGCCCTTTCCCCTCAGGGTATTCTCTTGGCCCACCACGTCGACGCTAACCCGGCTTGGTCGGACTTCTGCCGAGCCCAAGGAGTCGCCGAACAGATCCTTGACCCGGGCCCCCCTCGACTCGGCGCCGTCGGTATGCGCCGGGCTCCGGGGCCCTGAAGGTTCGTCCGATCTCGGCTACCGCTCGAGCTCTTCAATCAGGTGCTGCACTGCCGGCAGCACGAGCTTCTCGAGCGCGGTGCGGACCGCACGTTCCGATCCCGGCAGAGCGAACACCGGCTTGTCACGGACCAGGAAGAGGGAGGCCCGGCTCAGCATCGCGAGCGGTCCAACGTCCTGGTAGCTCAAGGTCCGATACAGGTCACCAAAGCCCTCCAGCCGACGGCCGCCCATCGCCTCGAGGGCGGTGACCGTCAGGTCCCGCGAGCTAACCCCCGTGCCGCCCACGGTTACGGCCGCCTCGACCGGGATTTCCTTGAGGAAGGGGTCCAGTCTGTCCCGGACGTCGGCGACGCTGTTCGCGACCAGATCGTAGTGAAGGACCTTGTGCCCCTCCTGCTGAATTAGGTCCCGGGCCAGATGGCCGGATGGGTCGTCCTCGGCCGTATGGGTATCGGATACGCTCAGCACCACGAAGCCGATGGAACGATTCCCACCGAGGTGGTGACGTCCGGCCGGGGGCGGCGCTTCGGTCATCGTGTTCCCCCTGAAATTCCCCGCTTCTCTTTGAGCACGACTCGGACCGGGCCTAATCGGGTCTCCGGATAGCTTCCGCCGCGAGTTTTCTCCAGGTACTTGACCATGTCCCACACCGTAAGAAGGGCCACCACGGCTCCCACGAGCGCTTCCATCTCGACCCCGGTTCGCCACACGGCCTCCGCCTCTGCTTCGACCTGGACACCGGACCGCGTCGACCGGACCACTACCCGGCTCCCTGTCAGCGGTATCGTGTGGCAATGAGGGATCAGCTCAGGTGTCCGGCGCATCGCCATTAGGCCGGCGAGCTCGGCGGCGGCCCGGGGGTCCCCCTTCTCGACTTTGCCCTCTCGGATAGCGCGCCGGCTCCGTTCGGAGAGATTCAACGCGCCCTCCACCACCGCCCGGCGGTACACGACGGGCTTAGTGTGCACCCTCCGCTGAGCGGTCACCCGATCACCGGCTCCGAGGCTTCAACGCCGCGATGCGGGCGAGGACCGACTCGAGCTGGATCCGGTCGGAGGCCCCCTGGGCGAGCCGGAAATCCACGTCGGCAAGGTACTGAATCAGTTGGATCTTCTCTTGGGGAGAGATCGGGGGCCCCGGCTCTCCGACGACGTAACTGTGCAAGGAGCGGAGGATGTCCTCTCCGCTCGCTCCGCGCTCGACGAAAAGGCGGAACAGTTGCCCCCGAGCGGCGAGGAAATCCGCTTGCAGGGCCGTCCCGAAGATCGCCTCGACCTCGTCCCGGAGCGGCGCGGTTACGACGTCGCGGATCGCGTCGACGTCGACGTGATCGCGGAACGTGGCGGCCAGCTGAAGGAGGTTGATCGCCCGCCGGAGATCCCCGTCGCTCGCCTCGATGATCGCTTTGTACGCGTCCGCCGAGACATCGCGCTTCTCGGCGCTCGCAATGCGCTTCAGTTGCTCCCGGATCTGTTCCGGGGTGTAAATTTTGAAACGGAAGACGGCGCAGCGGGATTGGATCGGCTCGATGATGCGCGACGAGTAGTTGCAGGACAGGATGAACCGGCACGCCGCGGAGTACCGCTCCATGAGCCGCCGGAGCGATGCTTGGGCCTCGGCCGTCAGATTGTCGGCCTCATCCAGGAAGAGGATCTTGAAGCCGCCCCCGATGGGTGCGCTCCGGGCATAGCTCTTGATCGTTGTGCGGACTGTGTCGATGCCGCGCTCGTCGGAGGCGTTGAGTTCGAGGAAGTCCTGGCGCCACTCCTCGCCGTAGAGGTCGCGGGCGAGAGCGATGGCC
Organism: Thermoplasmata archaeon; assembly: GCA_030037735.1. GTDB lineage: Archaea > Thermoplasmatota > Thermoplasmata > Lutacidiplasmatales > UBA184 > JAKIWV01. The sequence goes on along the minus strand of JASHQC010000050.1, from coordinate 17,596 downwards.
GCCGTTGTTTTACCGGTGCCAGGGGGGCCGGCGAAGAGGAGGTGCGGCATCGACCGTTTCTTAGCGTAGGTTTGGAGGAGGGGGACGATATTTTCCTGCCCGACCATCTCGGCCAGGCTCTTGGGCCGGTACCTCTCGACCCAGACGATGTCCCGCTCTTCCCCCACCATGTGAGCAATGGGCACTGGACGGAAGACCGCACTTAGGGTTTCGCAGGGATTGAGCCCGCGTTAGAGACACGATATATCGGCGATTGGCCTCTCCGAGGCCCGGACAGTTCTATGAGACCCCTCCTGGCCCACCTGCAGTTCCGCGGCACGATTCGCGAGCGGTCGGTCGACCCGTACGTTCGCATCATGAAAGCACTGCAGCGGAAGAATCGGGTCCGGGGGGTTCTTCTCGATATCTCGAGCGGGGGCGGCGCTGACATTCCCTCGCAGGACTTCTATCTCGCGGTGAAGCGCCTGAACGCGGTGAAGCCGGTCGTCGCGTCGATCGGCTCCGTAGGGGCCTCTGGCGCTTACATGGCCGCGCTCGGCGCGCGCAAGATCTACGCCTACCCAGAATCGATCGTCGGCTCGATAGGCGTCGTGTATCCGCATGTGGCCGTCCAGCAGCTGCTCGACAAGGTGGGCGTTCACCTCGAAATGTTGCACGAAGGTCGCCACAAGGACGCGTACCAAGGCTTCCGCGATCTGACCGATGAGGAACGGACAAAGCTCCAGGCCGTGATCGGTGACAGCTACCGCGGGTTCGTCGAGACCGTCGCGCGAGAGCGCCACCGATCTGTCGAGCAGATCCTCCCCTTAGCCACTGGCGAATTTTGGTCCGGTCGTAGGGCGCTCGAGCTCGGACTCGTAGACGCGCTCGGGGACCGCGACGCGGCCCTACAGGACTTGGCCCAGGGCACGGGCGTGCCGGTTCAGCGAACCGTTCGCGTGGCTCCTCCGCGACCGTTCATGGAACGGTTCTTGTCCGGCGGCGCCAGCCTGCTGGGCGATAAGCTCCGAGAAGGGGTACGGGACGCGGTCGAGGACCTCGCTTTCGACTCCCTGTTCGGACGTTAGCCCGATCGGCCCCTCGGCCGTCGGGGTTAAATAGCGGCCACCGCCGTAGCCGATTCGATGCCGCCCGAGGGCCGCCAGCGCGCCTTCAGTTCCGCCGCGGGTCTCATCCAGTACTACGACATGGAAGAGACCCGGGCGCTGAAGATCGCCCCGTACTACGTCCTGATGCTCGGAATCGGCGCGGCTGTCCTCGTCGAAGTGCTGAACTGGAAATTCGTTTAGCCCGCCGGCCACCGGGGCGGGGGCCTAGCTCGCCGCGGCTTCCACCGGACCGAGCCCAGGAAGGTACCGGCCCTCTTCCCGAAGACCGAGCAGAAACACCTTGGATTCGGGCGACTCGTCGAGAATGCGGTACTCCGTGCGCGCGGCCAATCGACGCGCGAACCCTCGAATCTCTTCGTGCGTCGGTGCGTGCAACTGCGAGAGGCGTTGGCGCGACTTGCCCATGTAGACGTATCCCTTCGGTTCGATGAAGTCCGGGCGCGCCAAGGAGTCCAGCTCGGCGTACTGCGCCTCCCACCCCAGGTTCCAGCCTCGGACCAGGGTGTGGCGGATCACTCGCCGGGTTCGCAGGTGCCGCACGATGCCGAGCGATTCCCTTAGCCGCTGCCAGGCGTCGTCGTGCGCTGGCAGCGTGAGCTTCCGAAACAGCACCTCGTTCGGGGCGGTGACCGAAACGTACAGTTGGGTGGGCAAGGGGTCGAGGTGCCGCAGTGCATCCGGATTCGTTCCGTTGGTCACCAGGAACGTCGTGATGCCTCGACTGTGGCAGAGCTCGAGGAACCGGTTCATCTTCGGATACAGGGTCGGTTCTCCGGTCAGCGAGATGGCGATGTGTCGAGGCTGGCGGGCCTCGTCCCATCGGGCCTCGAGAACCTCCCCTTCTCCCTTAAATCCGGAGACGGCGCGCTGCTGCGCCTCCAGCGACCGGTCCAGAAGCGTCTCCGGGTCATCGTACTCGGGCATCGGTTCGTCGTTCTCCCAGCCCTGGTTCCGCCAGCAGAAGCGACAATGCAGGTTGCAGGAATCGATCGCCGGCGACATCTGGACGCAGCGGTGGCTCTGGATTCCGTAGAACCGCCCTTTGTAGCAATCGCGGCCTTGGAGGAGCGATTGCCGGGTCCAGTAGCACGTCTTGACCGCGCTATGTCGGCCGACGAGCTGATACCCTTGGTTCGAGAGCTCCGCAGAGAGATCCTGGTCGCCCATGCACCGCGACCGGCGCACGGTACCCGGCGATTAACGTTTTGGACGCCAAAACAGAGCGTCGGTTCAGGCCCGACCGGAGCTGCCCTGGAGCTCCTCGACGACCGAGGAAACTCGCGCGACGACACCGGCAGCGCGGCGACGGGCAGTTTCGGGGTCTGGGTCTTCGGCGAAGATTCGGAACAGCGGCTCGGTTCCCGAAGGGCGAAGCAGCACCCAGCCCCGTCCCTGGTAGGCCTTCACACCGTCCAAGGTGACGACCCGGTCGGCGCCCTGGGCCAGTTCCGACGAGAGCCGGTCCATCACCGCCTGCCGCACCGGGGCCGGACACATCACCTTCTCCTTGGCCACATAGTACTGAGGAAGATCCCGGAGCGCCTCGTCCAGGGATGTGTCGAGATGGGTCAATAGATCGAGGGCCGTCGCCAGCGTCATGGCGCCATCCCGAGCGAGCTGCAGTCGGGGGAAGATGTACCCCCCATTGTCTTCGCCGCCGAACACGGCGCCGCGTTCCTGCATGGCGCGCGTGATCGATGGAGAGCCGACGGCCGTGTAGAGGACTTGGCCCCCCTCGGTTTTCACCACATCCTCGACGCTCTGCGAGGCCGTGACGGGAACGACCACGAGGCCCCCGTGGCGTTCCCGAACAAACTCCCGAGCGAACCACGTCAGGATCCGTTCTCCGGGGATGAACCGCCCCTTGGCGTCGACGAACACCGTGCGGTCCGCGTCCCCGTCGTGCGCCGCACCGAATTCTACCCCTAGCGCCGGGACCGTTCGGATCAGCTCCTGGAGGTTCTGCTCTGTCGGCTCGGACAGGTGGCCGGGGAACGTTCCATCGACCTGGCCGTTCAGCGTCGTGAACCGGCACCCGAGCCGCCGAAGCAGCGAAGGGCTGGTCACTGCGGAGGCACCGTTCCCGCAATCGAGCAGGACCCGGTGATGTTTCGCGATGATCGCGTCCCGGCGTACTTTCGACAGAATGCCATGCAGGTAGCGTTCCGGACCATGGGCATCCTCGTGAATGCCGCCAATCCGGTCGTAGGGAGCGTTCCGGGTTTCCCCGGATTCTACGAGCGCTTCGATCCGTTCCTCTTCCGTCCGGGGAAGCTCGAGCCCATCGGCCGCGATGCACTTGAGACCGTTGAACTCCGGAGGATTGTGGGAGGCCGTAACGATGACAGCCAGCTGAGCCCCAACGGACCGAACGTTGTACTGGATCGCTGGGGTGGGAAGGAGCCCGAGCTGAATCACCGAGTGTCCGGCGGTGGCGAGGGCTCCGGACACGATGCCCGCGAAGGCCGGGCTCGAGGTGCGTCCGTCCCACCCGACGGCGATCGGCGCGCCGACCGGATACGCCCGACCGATCGCCGCCGCGACGGAGGTGACAAACGGCGAAGTCATGCGCTCTCCGACCACTTCGCGAATCCCGTTCGTGCCGAACAGCCGCACGGAGTCCCCTGAGGAAAGAGACAGATAATTTCTCCGCCCGAGTCGGGGGAAAAGCGAATTAGGAGCGCTCCCCGCTTCGGGGGAGATGCACGAGCCCCGCTGGCTGGTCGACGAGATGCTGGGCCGGCTCGCCCGGTACTTGAGGTTCTTAGGGTATGACACGGAATACGTCCGCGGCTTCGACGACAACGAGATCGTCGCGCGGGCCCGCCGAGAAAGTCGCCGCGCGGTGACTCGGGACCGAAAGTTATCGGAACGGCTGCCCGATGCCGTGCTGCTCACCCGGACAGACATCGCCGGCCAGATGCAAGAGCTGCGGGTCGCGTTCCCCGGCTTACGAAGCGCCGTACGGTTCGATCGCTGCTCGCTTTGCAACGGGCAACTCGTCGTTCAGGAGGGGCTTCCGTCAGACCGCCCGGAACTCGACCGTCTCCCGAAGGAGGTTCGTGCTCTACGTGTCCCCCTTTACGCCTGCGCCCAATGTGGGCACCTATACTGGGAAGGATCCCACACCCGGTACGTTCGGAGACGGCTGGGGGAATGGTTCTCCCCGGAGCCGGCGAGCGGATGATCGTCACCGTCTGGCTCTCCGGAGAGAACGAGCCGCTTGCCCGAGCGGAACTCAATGCCGTCGCCCAGCGGCTCGGAGGACGGTCGTTGGACCCTGTGGGGCACACAGCGGGCCGTGGGCGAGTGGAACTGCCGGACCGGGGCGCCGCCTCCGAGCTCGCGGGTCGCCTCGCGTTAGCCCACCGATGCGCCGAGCGTTGGCCCGACAGTAAACCGGAGACGATCGAGGCAGACCTCCGGCGGCTCGGTGCCTCCGGTGCGTCGGCGGCCTTTCAATGGATTTCCGGAAGCGCCGGTGCACGGCCGCCCGAGACTCTCCGCCGACTCGGGGATCTGTTCCGTTCGGGAGGAGGCCGCATTGCTCTGGAGCATCCCAACGTACGGTTCTGGCTTGAACCGGAGCCGGGCGGTCAGTACGCGCTGTACGAAGAAATCGGTCCAGTCGATCGACGCAAGTTTTCAAACCGACGTACGCCCCGTCTCCCGTTCCAGCGTCCCGTTACCTTAGAACCCCGCTTGGCACGGGCGTTGGTGAATCTGGGTCACGTAGGCGCCGGCGACAGAGTCGTCGACCCGTTTGTCGGCACGGGATCCCTCCTTTTGGAAGCGGCGCTGCTTGGGGCCGACACCGTAGGTATCGACGCGAGCGCGGCGATGATTCGAGGCGCCCTAGACAACTTCGCGCATTTGGGACAGACGCCCGGAATGCTCCGGCAGGCCGACGCGGCCGAGGCAGCCGCGGAATTTCCAGCCGCGAGCTTCGATGCCCTGGTGACCGATCCCCCGTACGGCCGAGCCTCCGGCACCCGAGGGGAACGACCGGATCGCCTCTGGAGCCGAGCGCTTCAGGCGTGGACGGAGAAGGTGCGCCCCGGAGGGCGATTGGCGCTAGTCATCCCGAAGGGAGCTCCCGTTCCCACGCTGGAGGCCCGGCTCGAATTGGCCATCCCGCAGCGCGTTCACCGGAGTCTAACGCGAGAGTTCCGAGTCTATGTCCGCGAAGTGCTGCCGCCTCGAGGTCAATAAATCTGGACGGACTGAGAAGAGGGACCGGTCCCCACCTCGTTGCAGTACTGGGTGCCCGTGAACAAGACCTCCAGGGTCGCCGCTTGCGTGTTCGTGTAGAGTACGTGGACCGTGCCGCTGCCGTGCGATGAGAGCGTGATGAAATCACTGAACGGTAAGGTCCACGCCCCGACCCCGTCGAACGAGGTGACGTTGCCGTTCGGCAACGTGATCGTCCACGACGAGTTGGCTAAGTACGCGGACAGCCCGGGCCCCATGAGAGGGCCGGACGTGAGGATGACAGCGGTGATGTTCGCGGAGAGACTGTACCCGTGCGTGACGTCGTCGTGATTCGAGACCGTGACGTTGATCTCGGAGTTGACACCGAACAGTGTGCCGCTGATGTGCGTGGCCACCGGTTTCTCTAGGGAGAAGCTGTCGGCCGGAGTGGAGATCGGTACGAGAACGAATCCTCCCAAGAGCACCGCCACGACCAGGATCCCGATGATGTACCTGCGAAGCCCTAACGGACTCACGTCGTTGAGCGGGGGCGGGTGTCGTACCCCGAGCAGAATGATGAGGCCGGCGAACAGGAGCCAGCCCAGATAGAGCGTTAGGAACCCGACGAGGGCGAGAAAGATGACCGCGGCGTAGCTTACGTACCTCGAGCCCTCCTTAAAGAGCGACCGGAAGACGTGGCCCCCGTCCAGTTGCCCCGCCGGCAGGAGGTTGATCGACGTGACAAGCAGTCCCACCCAGCCGGCTAGGGCGAGCGGGTGGAGGCTGATGATCGCCGATGCGTTCGGCACGAACGCCGCGAGCCCCTGCCAAATGACCGGCAGGCCGATCAATAGGTCCCCGTAGTTGACTCCGAGAATCGTCGGTCCGCAGTTCGTCGGGGAGAGTACGGGGGCGTGGATGCTGAGAAACATCCCCGCGATCGTGACGGGGATCGCCACCGCAAACCCGGCCAGCGGACCGGCCGCGCCGATATCAAAGAGCACCTTGCGATTCGGGATGGGCTCGCGGAGGCTGATGAACGCCCCAAAGGTGCCGAAGATCAAGTACGGGGGCGGGACCGCCAGGAAGTACGGAAGTGACGCTTCCACGTGGTGATGTCGGGCGACCACGAAATGGGCCAGCTCATGGAGCCCTAGAATCGCGAGCAGAGGCGCCGCGAAGTAGATCCCTCCCCAGAGGAAATCGGACGGGGCGAGCGTGGCCCGTCCCACGTAGGCGAGCCAAAGGAATGCCCCCGCGAACGTCGTCGAGACGATCGTCGCCGCGAGCAACGCCAGGTTGACCCAAAATCCCCACGCGCTGCCACGGGGCGGCCGTCGCACGATTTCGACCGAGTACTCCCCTCCCGCGTAGTGCAACTGGGGAACGTAGAACTTCGGCCAGAGATCTTGCCGGAGCGCGTCGAATTTCTCTTCGAGGGTGAGAGGGTCGGCATGGACCAGCAGCACAAGAGATACCGGCGTGATACGGGTTTCATACACGGGAAAGAATCGGGAAACCTCTGCGCGGAGCCAATCGAGTTCCGGTCCCGGGGGAGAAGGGGGTGGCGTGACCACGGCTTACCCTGTCGGCCCGGCGGCCTTGGCCGCCTTCTGGGCCTTCTTGGCCCGTTCCTTGGCGGTGTAGCCGGTGAGTGTTTCCAGGAACCGGTTGTATCGTCGCACGGTTTCCGCCGCCACGTCGTTCGGGACATGGGGGTTCATCCGGAGCTCCACTAGGAGCTCGCCCTTCCCGGGGCGGGCCACCAGGGAGTCGATCGCCCCATAATGAGTGGTGACCGCGTCGTCTGAGCGGTCCGCGACGCCAAACTCAGCTTGGCACGTCACGGCGATGTGATCAAGTGTGAGCTGACCTCGGGCTGCCGGGCGCACGCTGTAACTTCCCACGGTGAGGCGTTCTAGGGACGACGGACCATAAGCTTGACCCGGCCGTTACGCCACCGACTCGTCCCGACGGGGAAAGTGCGCTTCGTCCCACATTGGGACCGAAGGCGGTGCTGTACGACGCGGCCCTTAGACGGTCTCGATTTCAAAGAGAACCCGATAGCCGCGCAGCAGCCGGGTAACCTCATCGCTGAGGTCGAGCAACTGTTCTGTGGTGGCCGGGCCATTCCAGTCATACAGGAAGTCGTAGTTCCCTTGAGTCGGGACGAAGCCGAAACCCACCAAACGGTCAGCGATTTCCGAGGGCTTGGCACCCTCGCTGTGGAAGCTCACCCGGAGGTAGGTCTCCATTGGGCCCGCGACGAGGAGAGCGCAGATTAACCCTTCGTTGGAACGGGACGACGGTTTCGCTTCCCCAAAATCGCATGCCCTTCCCGGTCGATCTCCCCCGCCCGGATTCGCCGGGAGGAGATCGGGCGGCCGTCGTCCGCAGTGATCTGCGGCTGCACATAGACGCGAAGAGCCGGTAGGCCGCGGTGCCGTCGCTCCTCATTGATCGGACGGGCGGCGCGACGGGTTTCCTCGGAGAGAATCAGAAGGTCCACGCCAGGTCCCACCGACCCGCCCCACCGGTCGTTCAGCGGAACGACCTTCCACCGTCGAGCCGCGAAGCGGTGCGCCAGAAAATCCAGGAGGTTTCGACGGCGGGTGCGATACGACTGCACCGTCCGCGTGAAGGGTTTGCCCTCGGACCGCGCAAATCGGTCGGTCGTGAGGCCGATCTTGACCTGGCCGGCCCGCTGAAAGGCCGCGGCGAGAAAGGCTCGGTGGCCGGCATGCAGATGGTCGAACGTGCCCCCGAGCACCGCCACCCCCGCGCGACGCGGATTTGAGGAAGACGGCCGCCGTCGCGATGGCACGGAGAGCCCCCGCCGCGCGCGCTCCCCGGTCGCCGGGCCGACGCCCTAGCGGTTCGGGGGGCGCCGGGGCCGGCGCCGAGCGTTCGTCTCCGTCGTGTCCGAGTCGTCTTCCGCGTACTCGTCTCCGGTGGAATCTGAACTGGTCAGGTCCGAGAGCGAATCCAGCTCCCGGTCCACATTCTCCGTCGGCGGAGGGGTCCGGGGTCGCCCGAGCAGGCTCGGGGCACGGGCCTCCTCGCTGGCCCGGCGCTCCTCGGTCATTTGGGAGAGCTGCCGCACCAGAGTGAGCCAGACCCGTCCCTGATTCGCGATCGTGCCTTCCACCCGCTCCCGGATCTCTCGCGTCCGGTCGGCCAGGTCGGTCTCGAGTCGCCGGAGGTCGTGGGTGAACTCGCGTCGAAGTTGGGCATACTTGAGGTCGGCCTCGGCCGTACTCGCCGTGCCCCGCTCGAGCTCCGAGAGCCGGGTCCACGCCTTGCGGACCACCGGAACGAGGCGGTCGGTCATCACGACGATCTTGCGGTCGAGCTCCTCGAGCTCGGCCCGTACCGCGTCTTCGAGCCGGGTGTTGTCCCGGCTCCGGTCCGCGACGTCGGTCCGGATGGCGTCGAGCCGCTGGGTGAGCTCGGCATGCTCGCGGATGAACCGCTCCTCGACGGCCATCGCTCGAAGGTCGATGAGATGCTGCACGTCGGTCCGGAGGCTTTCGGTGTTTCGCTGGAACTGCTCTTTCACTAGGCGGTCGAGCCCGGCCGCGTCGGGAATGCGATTCAGCGTTGTCTCGGTCTCCCCCTTGAGACGGGCGAGGAGCTCGAGGTACTTCTCGCGCTCCCGGTCGAGACTCTCTCGAAGCTTCTGGTCGGAGTAGGATTGGAGGCGCACCTGGAGCTCCGCCACCTCGTGCATCTCGGTGTCGTGAAGCTCGTCCACCTTCGTGTTGACCTTGCGATCGGTCCGGCCCTCCAGACCCGCGAGGAGTTCCTCCATTTGACTACCGGTCCGAGCTTCGGCTTCCCGAAGAGCGGCCGCGACCTTCTCCTGGACCTCGCGGGCCCTTCCATCGATGAGCAGCGACAGTCGTCGCTCAATTTCCTGAAGTTCCTTTCCTCGGCGCTGCTCGACCTCGGTGATTCGCGCCTCGCTCGCCGCCCGGAGCTTCTCTTCGAGCTCCTTGCGCTGGGTTTCGTCCCGGTCCTGCGCCTCCCTCAGATGGAGGTCCAGCTGTGCCACGAGGGCCCCCCGCAAATCCTCCTCCGAGGCCTGGGCCCGCTGTTTCACGTCGGTGAGCGCCTGGGTGAGGGATTCTCGCAGCTGGTTCCGTATCTCCTCCGCCGACTGACGAAGGGATTCGTCCGCGCGGGCCCGGAATTCCTTCACCTTGGGGTCGATCAGATTCCGTACCCCTTGGTCGAGCTCCTGGTTGACGATCGTGCGAAGGTCCCCCTGCACCCGTTCCTCGGCCTGGGAGATCCGGGTGGTGGACTCCTGACTGAGCCGAGCTTCGAGTTCGGCCGTTCGGGCCAGGAGCCGGTCGGTAAGGGAGCTCAACGCCTGCTGCTGAAGCGCGGTCCAGGTCGTGAAGCGCTGCTCCATGGAGGATCGGGCCTCCTTGAGTGCGTCGGCTTGGCGGGCAGCCTGGTCCGCGACGGCGGGCTTGAGACGCTCCTGCACGGCCGCGTCGATCCGCAGAGGATCGACCGCGGGGGGAGGGGGTGGCGGAGGGAGTGCCTGGAGGCGTTCCTCCACCAGGGAGTTGAAACGAGCGACGAGTTGGTCTTCGAGCGCCTTCGTCCACGCGGCCGGAGGGACGGGGTTGACGCCCGACAGTCGTTCATCCAGGTAGCGCATCAGGTCCGCTTCGATCTGGCGGCGCAGCGCGGCGGGATCGACCGAAGGGGCAGGGACCGGTGCGGCGACCACGGGCTCGGGCGACCGCTGAAGGGATGGGTCCTCCTTGACGGATACCGGTACCGCCTCGACTTTCCCGGTGCGCTGCACGCCCGCCGGGGGATTGCCGCCCCGTTGGAGCCACGGGGGAAGCTGGCCGGCCACCTGCACGTCGGGGAGGGGAGCCGCGGGGGCGGGCGGAAGGTCCGACGGGCGGATCTCTTCGGCGGGTTCCTCGCCCGCGTGAGCTTGAAGGTACTCCTGAGCTCGCCGCGAGAGTTCGGGACTGAGCTCGAGTCGACGGCCCCGGGGACGTTGCAGTAGCAGCGCCGTGCTTTCCATCGCCGTGGCGAGTCGCCACATTTCCTTACGCCGGTCCTTTCCGCCCTGTCGGTCCGGGTCGGCGAGGCGGGCCTTCAAGGTACGGATCTCGACGCGGTCGACCCGTTCGGTCACCGGCGAAAGCTTGGCCGACGCGTGGTCGCGAACGTACTGGACGATCAGCGGCGTGGTGTCCTTTCCCTTACCGGACGGTGACGGAATGCCATTCGTCAGGTCGTAGAGCGTGACGGGAGCTTCCTCCCATGTCTGGACCCGCTTCCGGTGCCGCTCTCCACCAGATTCTCCTCTCGGGACGCAAAAGACCGCTAACGCGAGCGGGGTGGCCTCCGCGAAATCGGCCAGGTTGGTCTTCTGCTCGGGGAGGAAATACGGGAACGCGAGGATTGCCCCCATGGTGAGAAGCGCGGCGGGGAGCACCCGGACATAGTCGAAGATCGTCTCCATCGTCGCTTCCCATTCTTCGGCGGCGACGAGAAGGACCGGTTCGGTCGAGCCCCGGTAGAAGAGGAATCCCTCTCCGACCAGCGAGTACAGCTTGGGGTCCGGCGGGGGCGGGGGTCGCTGGTCGTGCCGGCTGCCGCCCATCGACTCGTACCATCGAAGGAGGGTCTCTCCGAAATTGGGCGACGCCAGTAGCCGCGCCGTATCGAGGACGAGGGTCTTCATCCCGAGGCGCGGGCGGTCCTCGGTGGAGAGGAACATTCGGCCCAGGCAGGTGTAGGTGCCGCCGAAGGCCGGGTAGAGGAACAGGTTCCGGTAATAGGACAACGGAAGCGCTGGATCCGGGTCCCAGTAGTCCTGCGTGTCGGCAACGTTGACGGCCAGGTTGCCGACGATCCGGATCGCATCGAGGGTCTCGGGGTAGCCGGGGAAGTCGTTCGGAAGCGCCGTGTACCCCGGGCTCTCGGCCTCGTTGTCGACCTGACGGCACCAGACGACGGCGACGGGCTCACTGGTCCCGCTCGCGGTCGCGTCGACGGCCTTGGAGCCGGGAATCGCCATTACTTGTCCCCGGCCGGCTCCTTTGCCAGCACCCGCTCGCAGATCCGGGCCAGCGGGAGCGGCGTGTTGACCATGACCGGTATTCCGACTCCCGAGGAGCCCCCCGGCATTCCTTCGGCCGGGGCCGACTCGACGGTCCCGGAGTCTGTCCACAGCAGAGGTCGGCCCTCCCCGGTGGAAACCGCGGATGAGACGAGGAAAACGTCCTCCTTGGTGGAGATTCCCTGCCCCTCGTGGGCGACGAGGATCGTGCCCATGCCGGCGCCGTCCCGGCGCAGGAGGAACTCTTGGAGGTCGAAGGCGCTCTGATAGGTCCGGTCCTTGAGCACGTGGTCGATCTCTGCGTAGAAGTCCGTGAGCAGGTCCGCCTTCGAGATCGCGATCACGAGAGGAATGTTCCGGGCCTTCACGTATCGGAACACCCCGCGGGCTAGGTTGACCTGTTGGGCCTGGTCTCGGAGCGACGGGAGAGCCGGCGAGAGCAGCAGGATGATCCCGTCCGCCTCGACAACGAAGCGGCCGAGCAACGTAAGCCCCCGGCGCCACAGTTCCTGCCGGTCCGGACGCCAGGTCTCGAAGTGGGGGATGACGCGGCAACTCTTGTCGTCGATCTGGGCCTCGGCGTTCGGGAGCCAAAGCCGATCGTAGGTGAAGTAATCGGAGATGATCCCCCCCGCCTCGTCGATGGTGTGCATGATCATCGGGCGCGAGACGGGCGCCTTCGGGTCCTTGCTCCCGAACCGGAAGCGCATCTTCATCTCGACGAACTGGTTGAACTTGGTCGGCAGGGGGTACTTCGTCAGCACACCCTGCTCGTCCCGCGAGGCGGCGAGCTCGACCCAGAGCTTCTTCGGGTCCTCCATGGCCCGGTTGACATAGTAGCGGGTCGTTGCCTCGAGGCTTCCCTCCGGGTCCGTCGGGTCGGTCGTCTCGTAGGTCGTTTCTTCTAGGATTACGTCGGAGTCGAGGTCGCCGTAGATCGGGATCGCGCTCGAGTCCGAGCGGCTCGGAACGTACGTGATCGGCAGGTTGAGGCCGAAATGCCCCGACAGGAACCGGAAGTACGTCGTCTTGCCGGAGGCGGGGATGCCGACCACTGCGATGCGGGCGGCGGCGGGCGCTGGGCCGGTCTCGTCGGCCTTGCGCGGCGCGCGCTTGACCTTCGTCTTCGGCGTGGTCTTGACCGTCATCGGAGGACCCCTCGGGCGATCGTCAACGCATCTCCGCGAGGCATATCTCCATAAAATCCAGCGCCCCGTCAGCGACCGAGTCGCGCTGCGTGTTCTTGAGACGTATATCCTGCAAAAGGCCGAAGATCTCCTCGACGGAATTCTCGTGCTGGATCGCTCCCTCCATGAGGGACTGGTCACCATTTCCGACCCGCGCCAGCTGGTAGGTCGTCCTCAGCTCGAGGAGCTTCTCGAAGATCCCTCCCAGTTCGCGGCCCAGCTCTGGTTCCCTTCGCTCGAGCCGATGTTGGGTTTCGTCCATGAAGCGCACGAGCGTCTCGGTCTCGGGGTCGTTCTGGATTCGGCTCTGGAGCAGGGCGAGACGTCGGCCAATCCGGCCCCGGGAGTCGGCCGGGAGACGGTCGGCCTCGACCCAGGCGTGCAGCAGGGACCGGGCGGCTTCAACGACCTCACCCCGAGCATAGTGGATGCGCGCCTCCCAGTAGAATCGGGTCAGGGCCGGAAGAAGGGACTGGGCTCGGAAGAGACGGTTCATCGCTGCGGCGTAGTCGCGCGCGACGAAGGCCTCCACCACTTCGCCCAGTGGCCCGTAACGCTCCTTGAGGTGAGGAGGAAGGGTACCGCCCTGCAGCTCGAGCACATCGACCTCGGAGGGGAGAGGCCCGGCGCTGGCGTCGGAGGGCGGCGGCGGGAGGTCCTTTCGATTCTTGAGTTGCGTGATCGTGGCGTGTTCCCCGGGCGCCTTCAGGGCTTTGGCGGCCCGGGCGGCGTGCTCGGCCATCTCCTCCGGATGAAGCTCCTCGAGCGGCCGGTTCCCCTCGTAATCGAGGTCGACGAAGGAGTTCACCATTTGGGCGAAAAGGTCCGTGCTCGTCACGACCTCCTGGTAGCTGACTTCCGCCGCCATGCCGGCGGCTTGGGCCCGCCCCCGCAGCTGCTCGACCAGCCCGTTCATCCGCCCGGAATCGACGCCCTTGTCCCGCTCCGATCCGCTGCCAATCCCGATGACCCGAAGGGTGAGTTGGGAGGAGTTCGGGAGGATGTGCGGGACCAGATCGATGCGGCGGCTCGTCTCTGGAGTAAGGGGCTCGTTGGCGGGCGCTCGGAACCGGCTCGACGCATTGTCCCAGCCGTCGGTGACCAGCACAAGGGTTCCGACCACTTCGCCGGAGGGCTTCCGGAGGAGGTCGGCGCCCAGCGCGATACCATCCCAAATAGCCGAGCGGCCCGAGGGGGAGAGCATGGAGATCAGGCTCTCGATGTACGGCAAGTTCTCGTGCCGGATCTCGGTCAACGGCACCGCGACGCGGGCGGTGTCCGTGAAGGTGACGAGACCGAAGAACGCGCCGGTCGCCTCGGCATTCTCGAGGATCCGATAGACGGCGGTCCGCGCCACCTCGATCTTCCGACGTTCCCCCTGCATGCCGGTGGGGTCTGGCAGCGGGGCCAGCATGCTCTTCGAAAGGTCCAGGACGAGGACGTGACGGGGCCGTACGACCGGCGTCGGCGGCGTCTCGAGGTCGTCTGCGATCATAAGAGGGAGACCTAAGTGATTACGAGGGCGCTTACCGGCCCCGTGCCGTGAACGCCACCTTGCCGCTCTCCCTTTCGCCCGGTCACCTCTCGTTTTAGGGGCCGAAAGCTATTTGGTTCTTGTCCTGGGACGCGCCGTCGGAAACGGGCGCCGGCTCGGCGGTGGGAGGCCCTTCCTGGCGACGCCGCGTGCGCAAGGATATGGTTATAAAGTGAGCGTGGGTCGGCGCGCCGCTCATGGGCAGTATCCGTCAAACATACATCAAGCGGGTCGCCATCGATCTGATCCGCCATTATCCGGACGCTTTCACGGGAGATTTCGCCCACAACAAGGCCAAGGTCCTCGAACTGACCGACCTTCGCGTGGACGTGGACGGGACTCCCACCGTCGTCTACAAGAAGCTCGCCAACCGGATTGCGGGATACGCGACTCGGTACATGAAGCGCCATCGGGCCACGTAGAGGGAGCGCGCGCGAGCGTGCAGGGCCCATCCTCTCCCACGGTCGTGGATTTCCTCGAGGCCGAGCGGGAACGCCGGGGGTGGGTCGGTCGGGTCCGTCGGCTCCAGGGGGCTCGCCTCGTGACGAACCCCCGGTTCCGGTCCCTTCTTTGGGCCAATCAGATTCTCGTGGGGGCCACCGAGCCGCCGGTCGACTGGGCGGAGATTCGAGACCAGGCCGAACCTACGCTGCGGACCTTGGGGGTTCGGGGCCGCCGGGTGATGCTGTTTGGCGACGAGGTCCGGAACCGGCTCGAGGGCCCCCTGACCGCCGAAGGGTTCCGGGAACGGACGCTCTGGCTCCTCACGTATCGCGGATTCTCGTGGGCACAGGCTAATCCCCGGGTCATGATTCGGGTGGTGGACCCGTTCCTACGGCCGGCCTGGCTCACGCTTTCCTATCGCATCGAGCAAGAAGTGGCTCGGCCCGGGGAATCGGTGACGGACTGGGCCAGCTACTATTCGAGCCTCGCGGAGCGGCCGGGCCGCCGGAGCTACGCCGGGTTCCTGGGAGACACAATGGCCGGGTCGTGCGACTTGGCTCGAATCGGCTCTCTCGCATCGGTCGAGCACGTTCAAACGGCCCCCGAGTGGCGCGGCGAGGGTGTGGCGACGACGCTGGTCCTTCACGCCACGGAAGAGGCCGGGAGGGATGGCGCTCGCGGCATCCAGATGACCACCCACTCGCAATCTCTCGCAGACCAGCTCTACCGGCCATGCGGCTTCGAGACAGCGAGCCGCCTGTGGATCTTCGAGCGGGGGATTCCTCGCTGAACCCGCGAGCTCACTCCAGGATCTGGAATCCTTCCTGTAGATGCACGAACTCCACCGGTGTCGTGGGGGTTCCCGCCAGGATCCCTCGGGAATTCGCGGTCACGCACGCGCCGACGATCGGGACGCCGAAGTTCGCCGTGGATCGATGGACCGGTACCTGGAGCGTATCGCGCAAGACCCCCGCCTCCGCTTCGGTGGCGCGGGGATGCACCACGACGCCCTTGTTGGTCGCCACGGCCGCCATTCCGACCGTACCGAGGCCTGCCACCGTTCCGCGCGCAACATGGACCCGCAGCGCGGCCCCGATCTTCGCCGCGGCGGCCTCAGAAAGGTTCGGATGGACCAGGGCGCCCTGGTCGTTTGCGAGCACGTTGTTGCCGAGCGCGTTCTGCAGCGTGGGCACTACCGTGAGAGGACCCAACCCCTCGAGCCGCTGGCGCTCTCGCACGCCGGGCTCTTCCGCAACCACTGCACCATACGAATTGAGTGCAAGCAGGGAGCCCACGAGCTCCGAGTCCAGGACCGTGGTGCGAACTACCGGTACCCCAAAGAGTCGTTCCGCTTCGCGCCCGAGCGACTCCGGCATTGAGGGGGGAGCCACGACGACCCGGTCGGACACTCGGAGAAAAACCCCGAGGTAAGGGCTTCCCGCAATCGATGCACGGTTGACCGGCACTCCGTCGCTCCGAGAAGGGACCCTAGGTTTCCTCGGCGAGGTCGACTTCGATGAGGCCGTCCTCGAAGCGGATGGCCTTCACTCGGATCTTCGAGGGGATGTGCTGGGCGCCGCGGCGCCAGATGTACGTGTTCAGCCGCGGGTCGATCCAGATGTTCTCTGGCTTGCCGTGCATGTGGCGAATCATGAAGCGCCGGACCGTCTCGAGGGCGTGACCCGCCCGGCGGTGGCGCGCCGGCTGGTGCTTGCTGGCCCGGAGCGGAACGACGAACTCGCGTTCGAGTTCCTCGGTGCGGGCTCGGTCGGCGGTCGGTGCCATCGTTCCACTCCTATGGCTGCAGATGGCCCCGCTTCCAGCTGCGGCGCTTTGGGTGACGGGTCACGTGCCGATTCGTCCGCTGCATCACCCACGCAGGTACCCGACGGTTGCTGTTGATGCGCCGAATCATGCGGATCTTGCGGGCCAAGCTCTTGCGTCGTGTGGACATCCGGGCATCTTCCTCGCTGCCGTCACCGGCGGGTGATCTTGATCTCCCGCCGCTCCGGCATGATCCGCTCGAGCAGAGCGCGCAGGGTGTCGTCGTCGATCTGTCGTTGAAGCCGTCCAGAGGCGGCGAGGGACATGATCTGCTGTTCGATCGCACTGGCGACCTCGGGTTTAGCGAGCCGGATCCGGGCCAGCCGCTCCCGTGCCTCGGGGGTGAGCAGCCGTCGCATGACCTCGAACCGCTCCGCTTCCCGCCGTTGGGCTTCGGCGTTCTGCTGAGCGAGGACCGCGGGGTCGACGGCTGCTCCGCCGCGCGCCTGCATTTCCTGCAGCTCGCGGAGCCGCCGCTGACGAAGGGCCGCGAGTTCAGGGTCCTCTTGGTACGACATTACTCCTCCGTGGTCGTCAGGATGGCTAGGTCTCAGAGATACTTGGCGAGTTGGGTATCCTTCACCGCCAGCCCCTTGAGGAGCTCCTTGGCGAGCTGGTCGAGGAGGCGGTGTCCATCCGGGGACAGCGCCCGCCCACCGCTCTTTTGTTTGCGGACCAGTCCCGCGGTCTCAAGTTGCTGAAGGATCTCCCGAGCGATCGACCGAGAGCCGGTTCGGGCATGGTACGGGGCCGAACCGCGGTCGCGGCGTCCGCCGTATTCTGCGGATAGCCGCTGCACCCCTCGGGCGCCGCGGATGTAGAGCTTCCGGAGCACGGAGGCACTGCGAAGGTACCACCAGTCTCGTTGATACGGAGCTTTCTGCGTATGGACGCCCGTTCGGACGAACGCGGCCCATTCGGGTGGAGTGACGGCCCGCCGGCTCTGGAGCTCTTGGGCAAGGCGGGGGAGCAACACGGAAGGCGGCACATCTGTTGGATGAGGCATGCGCGCGGCGCCACCCGGCTGGCCTATATAAACCGAATGAGGTACGCTCGCCCTACGCCCTTTGGAACATGAGTTCTAAGGGTTCGGCCTCCCTCAGATCCCACGCGGACGATGATTCCAATGGTCGACTGGTGCCCTTGCATTCGTCGATGACGCGGATGCGGGTCGAATGTCAGGGGAACCGATAGCCCTCATTCTAGCCGC
>JASHQC010000004.1 GCA_030037735.1 Thermoplasmata archaeon | reverse complement strand
GGCGGGGGTAGGCGGATCACCCGCGGCAGGAAGAGGCAGGCTGCCGCGACTCCTCCGATCACGGCAACCAAGAACACGTTCGAGATGCTTATGCCGGCGGCCAAGAGGGTACCGGCGGCCGCGCCTCCGAGGAGACCCCCCAGGTTGAAAGCTGCGGTGACGAGGCCGACGGCTCGACCCCGCTGCTCGGGCAAGCTCAGGCCGGCCGCCTCGCGAACCGTCGCCACCACGAAGAAGACGCTGACCGGAACGACCCAGACAGCGAACGTCACGAGGTAGTCCGGCTCGAGGAGCAACGCCGTCCACACCGCCGCATAGACCGCCGAAAAGGCAAGGAGAACCCTGCGGCGCGAGCCGGTGTTGTCAGAAAGACGCCCAGAGAACGGGGAAGCGAACAGATTGAGCGCCGACGATATGCCGAGCCACAGCGCGAGCTGGGCCGTAGTGTTCATCGGAACCCCGAAGAAGCCGGCCGAACCGAGCCGGTCCGCGAGGTACACTGGTATCGCCGTGACCGGGATGTAGCGGACCGTGGAGACCGCGGCCGTCGCCGCGGCCAGTCGGAATAGGCCGGGGTGCGAAGCCACGCCGAACGAGCCGATCTTCTCGGAGCGGATAATTCTGGTAAGGTCACCCGCCGCCCAGAAGACGCCCGCAGATACGGCCGAGAGAGCCGCCAGCAGACCCGAGAACTCCCACCCGGGGACCGACCGGAGGTGGAACCCCGTCTGGATCAGCAAAGGGAAGGCGAGGGCCACTCCCGAGAGCATGCCCCCGCCTTGCGCGAACTGGAGCCGGCCGAGCCGGACCGCGGCCGAGGCCGAGGGGTCCTCCGTCGCTTGGGTGGTCGCGAGCACGACGGAGCCAAAGAGGGCGCTTTGGACGAGTCGCACGGCGAACAGCTCCGGGGCGTCGATCGATGGGAACGTCAGGAACAGGGGCGCCTGAATCGCCATCGCGAGCACCAAGGGACCGCGACGGGCTCCGGTGCGGTCCGCGAGCCATCCCCATCCCCATGAGGCTAGGGTCTGGGCGAGTAGCGGAGCCCCGATGATCAGGGTGGCCAGAAGAGGTCCACCGCCCTCGGCCAACTCGGCCAGAGGTAGCACGGCGATGAGCACGCCGTAGGTCGTGTAGCCGAACCAGGTGCCTCCCATCAAGTGGAGGAATGAGAACGGTCGGTTCGGGCCCGGAGTGTTCGCTCGGACTATGGGCCTCGCCTCAGGTGTCGGTGACATGCTGGTCCGCCACCGCGAGCGCCCGGTCTAGTACGTCCAGGCCGTGGTCGAGCTCGTCCCGCTCAATGATGAGCGGCGGGGCCACGACGAGGTGGGACACCCAGCTCACGCAAAAGACCCCCTCTTTCAGCATCGCCGCGGCGACCTGGTCGGCCACGAGAGGTTTTCCAGCCAACTTGTCCTCCTCGGTGTTGAACGGGGCGCGGGTCTTCTGGTCCCGGACCAGTTCCACGGCGGCGAAGAGCCCCAGCCCGCGCACCTCGCCGACCGACGGGTGCCGTTCCTGGATTTCGCGGAGGCGCCGGAGGAGGTACTCTCCGTCTCGGCGCGACTTCTCGAGCAAACCGAGCCGTCGGTACTCCTCGATGGCCGCCACCGCGGGACCCAGGGTCATGGGGTGGGCCTCGTATGTATGGCCATGAGGGAAGTACCGGTCCCGGAACGCGTCATGCACGGCCGTCGTGGTGGCCGTGAGCCCCAGGGGAACGTACGCGCCGGTGATCCCCTTGGCGGTGGTGAGGATGTCCGGAAGGACCTTCCAGTGGTCCACGGCAAACCACTCGCCAACGCGGCCCCAACCGGACATGACCTCGTCCGTAATGAGCAGGACGTCGTGCTGGCGGGTGATCTCGCGGATGCGCGGAAGGTATTCGGGGACGGGCACAATGACTCCATTGGTGCCGACGACCGGCTCGACGATCATCGCCGCGACGTCCCCCTCATGCTCCAGCTGGTACCCGACGTAGTCAGCGCAGGCGACGTTGCAGCCCGGATAGGTGAGCCCGAAGGGGCACCGGTAGCAGTAGCAGTCCGGCGCGAACACGGTTCCGGGGACCTTCTGGAGCGGCTCGATCGCCTTGCGACGGGGGTCTCCGGTGACCGAAATGGAGGCGGCCGTCGCGCCATGATAGGACCGGTACCGAGCCAGAATCTTCTGCCGGCCTGTGGCGGCCCGGGCAATCTTGAGGGCGGCTTCGTTCGCCTCGGTTCCCGAGGTGCTGAAGAAGTATCGGCGGAGGCCACTCGGCAGCACTTCACCGAGGGACTGGCTCAGCCGGGCGCGCGCCTCGGTCGCGTAGGCGGGTCCCGCATAGGCCAGCTGGCGGGCCTGGTGCGCGATGGCTTCGATGACTCGCTCGTTACCGTGGCCCAGGTTAGTGGCCATCAACTGGGACGACAGGTCGAGGTACTCCTTTCCGGCGCTGTCCCAGAACCGGGACCCTTGAGCCCGGGTGATGAGGAGGGGATCCCACCCGCCTTGGCGGCGCCACGTGACGTAGTTAGTCTCCCGGACGATGCGGCGCGCTTCGTCCGGGTCCATTCAGCGCCCTCAACCGACGAGCTACTCTACGCCCGGAGCTTCTTGAGCAGAGCCTTCACCTTGGCGCTCCCGTCCGTCAGGTACGGTCCGGCGTGGTACGGAAGGAGCGCGGTGATCGGCAGTACCGAGACCCGATTCGCCGAGACCTGTGCCGTCTGAGTGTGGAGGGTGTACTCCGGGGGGGTCAGGCTGATAACGTCGGGTCCCCCTCCGAAGAAGAGGTCGCCCGCAAAGAGAATTTTCCGGTCGGGCAGGTAGTAGGATGTGTGACCCGGAGTGTGTCCCGGCGTGTGGTAGGCGACCATGCCGCCGGCCACGTCGAACCGGTCTTCGTCCTTGAACTTCTCGTCCACGGAGATGGCCTCGGCCGGAGGAGTGCCGGGTCCGTCGTAGGGAGGGTCCTTCGCAATGAACGCGGCTTCGATCCAGTGGGCGTAGGTCTTGGCGTGGGTTCTGGCGATCATGTCCTTCAGGCTTCCGACGTGGTCCCGGTGGAGGTGGGTGATGAAAATCGACCGGATCGCCGTGGCAGGGACTCCGATTTTCTTGAGGTAGGCCTCGATCTTGGGTGCCGTGCCGGGAAGGCCGGTGTCAAGGAGCATCCAGCGGTCGCCCTTGTCCTTCACGAGATAGACATGCGTGAAAAAGTCCGGGGAGGGGTCTACGTTGTCGACCTGATGGATTCCAGGAAGAATCTCCGTCATGCGCTCACCTCCAGGGCGAGCGACGGCCGGATTAAGAGGCTTGCCGACGGGCGCCCTGTTCCTCCCCAGGACCGGACTTCAGGGGGGTGGGAACAGAGGGCAGCGCCTCCCTCTCCTCACTCCCAGCGGCCGCTTGAAAAGCCAGGAACTCGTTTCCGTCCGGGTCTAAGAATCGAAGGGTCACCCCGCCCCACGGCTGTCTCCGGGGGGATTCGGTGATCTGGGCGCCCGCCGATTGAAGCCGACGCTCCAGAGCCGCTGCGCTATCGGTCTGGAAGACGATTCCGGTACTGGTTCCGATACGGGCGATCGTCTCGGAGTACAACGGTTCGCCCCACTCGGGCCGGGGCGCAACGAGCGAGATCGCCGAGGCCCCGCGTCCCAGGGAGAGCTCGACGTACCCCGTCGTTTCGTCGTGTTCCCGTATCGGGAAGCCGAGGACCTCGTGATACCACCGGAGGGAGCTCACGAGGTCCCGGACCACTACCCCCACTCGTAGCAGGGCCGTTAGCCGTCCCGACCCACGCGCTGGCGCCGGTTCCAAGTTAGCGCCGCTTCCCAGCGTCATCGGGTTCCACTCTACCAGCTCGTACTGGGTTCCGGGCAGCGCCCGGAAGGGGTCGGTCCGCAGCACGCGCTGCGCCTCGTCCAGTGAAGAGGCTCGGAAAATCAGAAGATCCCCGGGCGGGGCAGTGAGTTGTCCACGGGCCACGAGACGGCCGACCCGCTCTAGTTCCTCGTCGAAGCGTCGCAGGGCCGCGGCACCGGGCAAATCCGTCCGATCGAGGTCCCCTACCCGAACGGTCCGGACGTAGAGCCGCTTCGGCTTCGGGCCGGGCCGGCTCGGGTCGGGCATGCCGCGTACCATACTTCTACAGCCTCTAGAATCCTTCCGTGCCCGAATCCGTCCCCGCTGACGGATTTCCGTAGGGATACCCGGACTCGTGCTCTACGAGTATTCCGGAACAATCAAATAGTCGAACTTGCGAGGAAATGGCCATGCGACCCATGCTGACCGCCATCGTCGTCGCCCTCGTACTGCTGAGCGCCGTCTTCCTGTTCGTTGTCCAGGCGCAGGACCGGACCCTGTCCGCTCCGGCCGTTGCATCGACAGGTCTTCGAACGGATGCGGCGCCCACCTACGGAGTCTCCCTGGCTCTCTCCGCTACCCGGACTCTGCCGGGCTATGCGGATACGCTTTCCTACGAAGTGAAGAATAACACCAATGGCGCGCCGATCACGAGCCTCTCGACCATCACGATCAAAGGTACCTACTACAACACCGCCCTGGTCCTCCTTCCCCTCCCGGGCACCCCGGTCAACATCACCCCGCCCAACCCGATCGGCTCCTGGAGCTTCACCGTACCGGCCAATTCCTCCTCCGCCAATTTTGACTGGCCCGCCCTGACCGTCTGGGCGAACTCGACCTCCCTGGACATGAGCGCCGAGGCGGAGACCGAAGTAGAGGTGGGAACCCTCCACATCGTGGACTTCACCGTCTGCAACGTCGTCGGCGCCTGCGGGAACCCGGGTGAGTTGACCACGGGCAACCCGGCGACCGTCGAAATCACGGCTGACATCGAGACCATTATCGGGCACTCCGCCGCCGCGGGCGAGACCGCCAAGTTCCTATTCTACTCGACCGGGAGCTCCCCCGTGACGGTGGCCGGCGTGCCGGCGAGCGTCGAGACGAACCCGGACGGCTACGCCGCGGTCACGTTCACGCCTCTCAGCACCATCTTCAACGTGCCCGGCCCCGACCACATCGAGATCGAGGTCACCGACGCGGTGAACACGTCTCTGACCGTCTACCAGAACGTCACCTTCGACCTGTACAATCCCGTCGGAGTGGCCAACTTCGCCTTCTGGCTGAACTCCACCCTGTACTACAGCGGGGAGCCCGCCACCGGTTACTGGCAGTGGGCCGGCACGAACTCCTCCGTGGGAACGATCAACGTCACGAACTTCTACATGCTGGACGATGCGACGGGCGACCTGGTCACCAGCGGCCTGATCGATTCGACGGCCGCGACCGGTTCGTTCACGTTCACCATCCCCAAGACCTACGCGGGCGACTTCGAGGTCTGGCTGTTTGTCCACAATGCGACGGAGGCCTGGACCCTTCCCCCGGCCGAGGCGACGGCCGACCAATCGATCTTCACCGCCCTGCCAAGTGAGTTCTACTACAACCCAGGCGACACGATCTCCGTCGCGGTCACCGCCGAGGGCCCCGCGCTGGCGGGCACCACGATCTCGGCGTTCGTGCAAGCGGAGAACTCCGGCCAGACCCTCTACAACTCAACGGTCTCGGCGGACTCGTTCTCCTTCACGATCCCCAAGACCGCCCCGGCCACTGAGTACCGGGTCGCGGTCTGGGCTTCTTCGCCGACCGCGGGAACGGTTGCCTCCACCGACTTTACCGTCGACGAGGCCTCGGGAATCACGCTCTGGGTGGGAATCACCACCGTCTCCTCCTATTCGGACGGCAGCTTCGCTCCGGGTCAGGTCGTGCAGTTGAGCTACAAGGTGATATCCTACGGAACGACCCAGCCCCCGACCCTGGTACTGCTCGAAGCCTGCAGCATCAGCTGCGGGGGCGACACGGGGGCGCTCAAGACCTGGGTCGTGTCGGGGGCCTCCGGCTCGGTACCGTTCACGATCCCCTCGAACGCGCCCGACGGGCCGCAGACGTTCGATGCCGAGGTCATCACCAATACCGGTGCGGCAGCGGGATCCGTCTTCACGGTCATCGTGAACTCGACGCCCTCGGCACTGAACTACGAGCTTATCGGGGGGAGCGGGCTGACCGTCGGCTGGCTAATCCTGCTGATCTTGATCATAATCGTGGCGCTCATTATCGTGGCCTTCGGCCGGCGCCGGGGTCCATCCCGGGTGGTCATGAGTCCGACGCCCGCGTCCTCTTCGCCGCCCGAATGGAAGGAACAACCCCCGTCCGGCGGGGGCGGGACGACCGGCGGCGGATCCACGAGCGGGGGCAGCGCGGGCACCACCTCCCCTCCGTCCGGAACCCAGTAGAGGAGAACGCGCCCCATCGGGGGCGAAACCGTCTGAACCCCTTCCCGACTTTCTTCTTCTTTCCACGTACTGGTCGACTCAGTGGATGCGGTTGGAGAGCCTCCGGACCGACCCGACGGCGTCCGACAGGGAGATCCCTCCGAAGTCGAAAATCCCCAGGAGTTCGTCCACTCCCGCCTCGGCCCACGCCCGGGCCCGCTCCTCGACCTCGTTGAGACTTCCGATCATGGCGAGCCCGCTCTCCTCGATCGCCGTCGCGGAGGCGTACCGCGCATCGGCCGCGACCTTCTGCTGGTAGAAACTGCTCTGGGTGGCGAGCCGCCCATCGAGATACCGTTGGAATGCCGTCCGAGCCCGGTCGGGGGCCGTACCCGCGTAGATGTGGACCGCGGCGGATACCGTGGCGGTTTTTCCCTGGGGCAAAGCTTCCCGGAATTCCCGAATCTCTTCCGCCAGTTCCGCCACGTTCTGGACGGTCGCGTACGGGATGAGCGCCAGTGAGAAGCCCTTCCGGGCCACAAAGGGAAGCGCTTCGCGGCGCTGAGCGGCGACCCAGATCGGCGGAGAGGGCTGCTGGCGGGGAAGCACGTTCAGCCGCACCGGGTGCGCGGCTGGGGACGGGACCCGGACCTCTTCGCCTCGGAAGGCCGCCCGAATGGTGTCGAGCGCCTGGTCGAACCGCTCTCGTTTCTGGGCCGGGTCCACCCCAAAACCCTCGAACTCGGCCGGGATGTAGCCGCTGCCGACGCCAAAATTTAGCCGGCCTCCGATCAGCTGGTCCAGGAGAGCGTACTGCTCGGCGATCTCGATGGGGGAGTGGAACGGCAGCACGCTCACGAGCGAGCCGAGCCGGACGTGGCGGGTGCGTGCCCCCATCGTCGCGAGGAGGACCGGAGGAGCAGGGCAGAGCCCGCTGGCCAAGAAGTGGTGCTCCGCGACCCAAACGCAGGAGAGGCCCGATCGATCAGCGGCGTCGGCGAGGGAGAGCAGCTCCGAGTACCGGTTCCGGCTGGCGAACTCAATCCCCGGCGGGAAACCGTCCAGAACGGAAAACACGCTGAGTTGCATGCGTCGGGGAATCGCGGAGGACCATAAGGGTGGGCGCCCCGAAGTGCTGGGGGAAACCGCTAAGTCGGTGGCCAAGGGTCGGACGGTCGGCGGGCTGGTAGATCAGTTCGGAAGATCGCCGGTTTTGCAAACCGGAGGGCTCGGGTTCAAATCCCGACCAGTCCATCTCCCGCAACGAAGGCGGGAGACGACCAGGCCCCGGGGGGAGCGGCGTCGGACTCCGAAAGCTCCGTTCGGTAGCGGTCCCGAGAATGCCGAGGCGGAAACCGGCTCACGCCGGCTCCTTGATTCCGTGAGCAGTCGAAGGTACGACCGTGCGCCAGCCTCTTCCCGGCGCGGTAAGAGTGGCCGATGCGACCCCTGTGCTCCGTGCTATCTGGCTCCGGAAGGTGGAGATGAGGTCGGCGACGGTTCAGGGCCTGGGATCTCCTCCAAGCGAGTCCCGCACCTCCGACAGAATGCGGAGGCCCGGAGGTTGAGCTGACCGCATTTCGGGCATGCGCCCACGGCCAGCTCGTAGAGCGCGAGCCGTCGAAAAACGAACCCCAGGATCGCCACCACTCCCCCGATGATCGCCAGGACATAGAGACCCGCGTAGTTCCCGGCGCCCCCTGACGGAGATGGGCCCGTTAGCTCGATCCACAGCACTACATTGGCGGCGATCGCCAGCCCAAGTCCGGTAAGGATGAGGGCCTGATATCCCCACATCGGTCGCGACCAGAACAATGACCCCAACGACTGACGCTCGTCTGGGGAAAGCTGCCCGTACATGGCCAGAGACGTTTCAGTCGTTCGAGCGTCTTATGAGCGTCTCGTCAAGTCAAGAGGACCGGAGAACCACCCCACGGATGGGGGTGGTGCCACCGCCCAGCTTCTGTAAGTTTCACGAACACCTCGAGCCCTCGCGGGACACCCGAATCTGACCTCGAAGCCTCCCGAGTTCCGTAGGTCAGGGAATCCCGACCAGTCCCGTATGAAAGGGTTCGATTTCTCTCGGAGGGTCCCGAGGCATTTCGGCCACAGGACTACGTCGCCGCGGTGTCCCCCGACGACAGACCGTTAACCAAGAACCTGGCGGTCGCGCCCAGCGCTTTGAGGTAATTCTCCGTCCGCGTGAAGCCATGGCCCTCATCCGGGAAGACCATGTACTCGACCTCCCGCCCCATCGCCCGCAACCGCTCAACGATCTGGTCGGATTCCGCCTTGTTCACTCGAGGATCGTTGGCACCCTGGATGATGAGCAAATCCGCCCGAACAGCGTCGAGGTAGTTGATCGGAGAGCGTTCCCGCAAGAGGTCGGCGTCCGTCTCCGGGTCCCCGAGCCAGACCTTCATGAAGCGCATCCAAAACGGCGGGACCGTCTTCAGGAAAGTCAGGAGATTGGATG
>JASHQC010000049.1 GCA_030037735.1 Thermoplasmata archaeon | reverse complement strand
TATACGCACCGCAATATGCTTTAATAGACGACGTGGCTCAAATGTCGGGGGGCCGAATATGGCGACCACCGGAGCGCCTCAGCACACACTCAAAATCCATGACCTGCACGCCGAGATCGCGGGAAAGCCGATACTCAAGGGCGTCACGATGGAGATCAAGTCGGGGGAGCTCGCCGCGATCATGGGGCCGAATGGTTCCGGCAAGAGCACGCTCGCGTACTGCCTCATGGGCCACCCGAAGTACAAGGTTACCTCGGGGACGGTCACGCTCGATGGACAGGACCTTCTGGCCCTCTCCGTGGACAAGCGTGCCCGACTCGGTCTCTTTCTCGGGTTCCAATATCCCCAGGAGATCTCCGGGCTATCGATGGCGAAGTTCCTGTGGACCGCCTATGCCCAGCGTCACCCTGAGCCCGATATCGATACAACGGCCTTCGACGAGAGCCTCACCACGCACCTCGCGTACCTCGACATGGACAAGTCGTTCCTGAAGCGCTCGCTCAACGAGGGGTTCTCCGGCGGGGAAAAGAAGCGTTCCGAGATTCTTCAGATGGCGACGTTCCAACCGAACATCGCCATTCTGGATGAGCCGGACTCGGGCCTAGACATCGACGCAGTGAAGGCGGTGGGAGAGACCGTCTCAAAGCTTCAGAAGGAGAGCCCAGAGATGGGGGTGCTTCTCATCACGCACTACCAACGAATTCTGAAGTACGTCGTTCCCGACAAGGTTCACGTGATGGTGGACGGGGTGGTCGTACTCTCCGGCGGACGCGAGCTGGCCCTTGAGCTGGAAGCGAAGGGCTATGACTGGGTCACGGCTCCCGCCGCTCCCTCGACGTGAGGCGCGCCAGCAATTTGGGCGGGGAACGGCGAAGGTCCGAGGGTACCAACTAGTCCCATGGACGTCGAGCGAATTCGGCAAGACTTTCCCATACTTCGCCGAACGTTTCACGGACACCCCCTGGCCTATCTCGACTCAGCGGCCTCGTCCCAGAAACCGAACGCTGTCCTCGAAGCGGAGCGCGACTTCTACGAGGAGCGCAACGCCAATGTTCACCGAGGCGTGTACGCCTTATCCGAAGAAGCGACCGACGCCTACGAAAAATCGCGGGAGCGGATGGCCCGGTTCCTCCGCGTCCGGGACCCTTCGGAGATCGTTTTCGTTCGCGGGACCACCGAGGCGCTGAACGTCGTGGCGGCGGGTCTTGGTCACACCCGTTTGAAGCACGGAGGCCGCGTGGTTACGACCGTGATGGAGCACCACTCCAACATCGTGCCCTGGCACATGCTCCGGGAACCTTACGGAGTGGATCTCAAGTTCATCGATATCGACGATGAGGGCCGGCTCAAGCTCGATCAATACGACACCGCGCTGGACCGAACTGCGAAAGTCGTAACGCTCTCCCACGTCTCCAACGTGCTCGGCACGGTGAATCCAGTGCGAGAGATCGCCGACCGCGCCCATGCGGCGGGAGCGGTCGTCGTGGTCGATGCGGCGCAATCGGCTCCTCACCGACCGGTCGACGTCGAGGCGCTCGGCGCCGATTTCGTCGCATTCTCCGGCCACAAGACGCTCGGACCGATGGGGATCGGCGTGCTCTGGGGCCGTGCCGAGTTGATGAAAGAGATTCCGCCATTCATGGGAGGGGGCGAAATGATTCGTTCCGTTCACACCGATCGCGTCGAATATGCCGACCCGCCGGCGAAGTTCGAAGCCGGCACCCCGAACGTTGCGGGGGCCTGCACGCTCTCCGTAGCACTGGACTACCTGGAGCACGTGGGATGGGAGGATTTGGCGGCGCACGAGCACCGGCTGCTCGAGCGGGCGACCCAGATCGCCCACGAGCGATTCCCCGAGACCGTTCGGATCTACGGCCCCCCCGTCGGCGACGGCCACGAGTCCGTCCTCTGCTTCTCGGTCCTGGGGGTCCACCCCCATGATGTCGCGACGATCCTCGACCAGGAGGGCGTGGCGATCCGAAGTGGTCACCACTGCGCGCAACCTCTCATGGACCGACTCCAAGTGCCCGCCCTCTGCCGGGCCAGCGTCTACCTGTACAACACCGAGGATGAGATCGACCGACTCTTCGCGGGGCTCGAAAAGGTCGCCAAAGTCTTCGCAGTCCCCGCGACAACGCACTAGCGGTCCAGGCGGTCCGGGGGTGTATCCTCCGGGACTACGCGTCATTTAAATACAGATAGGTGATGGAATTATCGGAGCCGATATGGCGCAGGCGGTCACCGAGTTCCAGCCACTGGATTACACTCGCTACGACTTCAAGAATCCCGAGACCTACAAGGTCCGGACCGCCAAGGGACTCTCCCGGGAGATCGTCGAGCAGATCTCAAAGCTCAAGAACGAGCCCCAATGGATGCTCGAATACCGACTCCGGGCCTACGAGAACTTCGTCGACAAGCCGATACCGGACTGGGGTCCGGACC
This sequence comes from Thermoplasmata archaeon, assembly GCA_030037735.1. Taxonomy (GTDB): domain Archaea; phylum Thermoplasmatota; class Thermoplasmata; order Lutacidiplasmatales; family UBA184; genus JAKIWV01. Next base: position 21,383 of record JASHQC010000049.1, on the reverse strand, counting down.
TGTCGGACATCGATTTCGACGCATACACGTACTACGCCAACCCGCTCGCGGAGGGTGACACGAAGAAGAGCTGGGACGACCTCCCGGCCGACATCAAGAACACGTTCGACAAGCTCGGCATTCCGAAGGCGGAGCGGGAGTTCTTCGGTGGCGTCGGAGCCCAATACGACTCCGGCACCGTTTATCACAAGATCCGAGAAGACCTTCAAAAGAAGGGGGTCATCTTCACCGATACAGACACCGCGGTGAAAGAGTATCCCGAGATCGTCCAGAAGTACTTCGGAAAAATCGTTCCGTTCAATGACAACAAGTTCTCGGCGCTCAACTCGGCCGTATGGTCGGGGGGCAGCTTCGTCTATGTTCCGCCCGGGGTCGATGCGGGCATTCCGCTCCAAGCTTACTTCCGAATAAACGCAAAGAACGTCGGTCAGTTCGAACGGACGCTCATCATCGCGGACCGAGGCGCCAAGGTCCATTACATTGAAGGGTGCACGGCTCCGGTCTACTCCACCGACTCGCTCCATGCTGCGGTGGTCGAGGTCATCGCCGAACCGTACGCGAAAGTGCGGTACACGACCGTACAGAACTGGTCGAAGAACGTGTACAACCTTGTGACCAAGCGGGCGTGGGCGGAGGAAGGGGCCCTCGTCGAGTGGGTGGACGGGAACATGGGCTCCAAGGTGACGATGAAGTATCCGTCGGTCTTCCTCAGGGGCCGCGGCGCCCGGGCCGATATCCTATCGGTGGCGTTCGCCTCGCAAGGTCAGATCATCGACTCCGGGGCGAAGGCCGTCCACCTGGCGCCGGACACGTCAAGCAAGATCATCTCCAAGTCGATCGCGATCCGCGGCGGCCAGACGAGCTACCGGGGGTTGCTCCGGGTCGCCAAGGGGGCGAGCGGCGTGAAGTCCGCCGTTCGCTGCGACGCGTTGCTCCCCGACGAACTGGGCCGCTCCGACACGTATCCCTACAACGAGATCCACGAAGAGGACGCGACGACCACGCACGAGGCCGTTGTGGGGAAGATTGGCGAAGAGCAGATCTTCTATCTGATGAGCCGCGGACTCAGCGAGAACGATGCCATCCATCTGATCCTGATGGGCTTCCTCGCGGAGTTCGCGAAGGAGCTCCCGATGGACTACGCCCTCGAGCTCAACCGGCTCATCCAGCTCGAGATGACCGGCGCCGTCGGCTGAGCCGGTCTTAGCGCAGTTTCGTATCGAAGCGCCACTCCCCGCCGCTCTGGACGCCGTGCAGGTCCAAAGCGGGTAGCGCCGGGTAGCCGCTCTCGGTCCATGCGATCTGGCGGCCCTCCCAGCGCTGGGTCAAGTGGGGGAACAGCAAGTCACGCAGGCCCTCGATCGGCGCGCGGTCGAAGACATACGAGAGAAACCCCTCGCTGATCATCCGGATCGCTTCCTGGCGAGGGATGCCCCGGGATTCTAGGTAGAAGATCCGTTCGGGGTCGACGGGGGCCACCGACGAGGAGTGGGTCGCCTTGACGTCCCGGCACAGGATCTCCAGGACCGGAATCGTGTCGGAACGCGCCCCCTTCGACAGCAGCATGGCATGCTCCGAAAGATAGCTGATCGTCTTCCGGGCTTCCTTCTCCATTCGGGCTAGGCCCCGGCTGACGCCGCGCGATTCGTCCTTGAAGACCCCCCGGGTGATCGATTGGCCGTGGGTGTCCGTGCCGATGTGGGTGATCTGCACGTAGCTGTCGTAGGCCTGCTGATTATCGCCGTAGAAGGACTGGAGGTCCGTCAGGTCGCCTCCGTTCCCCACTACGTCCGAATAGTTCCGCGTGCGGGTCCGGAATCCGCCGTACCCCGCGGATACCCAGGCCATTTGAGAGTTCGGCCCGACGATGGCACTCCGCGAATAGGACGCCACCACCTTCTCGTCGGGTGCGTGGACAGAGAGATAGGCCACTCGAGCGGAATCGTCCGCGTGGACCCGATTCGTAGAACCATAGTACCTCTGGCCCGACGCCCCTCCCGTGCTGTAGACCTCTTCTGAAACGATGACCCGGCTCTGAGCCCCCGCATGGACGTGCCGCCGGATTGCGAGCGCTTCTTGGGGTCGGGAGAAAATCGTAAGGTCTTGGACTCGGACGGGGAGAGCGCATCGGGCCGGTACGTCGATTTCGAGACCTCGGTTCAAGAACGCAGCGGTGAGGGCCTCGAACTTGTCGATGCGCTGGCCCTTGATGTCGATGCCGGCCAAGAACTCCGACATCGCTTCGTCCCCCGCTCGAAGTATGTGGGGGAGCGTGCGCACTTGGACACCGGCCGCGCGGAGCTCTTCCGGAACCTCTGCACGGGAGCCCGATCCGTCGTGCACGACGCGGATCACGTGCGCGGGCAACGGAGGGAGGCCCACCGGGGGCCCGGTGATGCTTGGCGAGGCCTGCGTCAGGTCGGTCCCACGGAAGTAGGCGTACTTACGGTACAGCGGGTCCGGCTCCACCGGGAGCCGAAGGAACGCCTCGAATGCGCTCTTCCGGAGGGTGGCGAATTCTGGCGGATCGCCCAATTCTTTCGACAGGCCGGCGATCTGTCCTTCATCGAACCAGCGGGCGTACGCGGGAGCCGCGGCTTCCATCGGATCTACGCACGGATTCGTGCTAATAGCTTGAACGGGACGCGAGCGCCGCGACCCGCTCTTCGGATAGAATTTGGGAAAGAGAAGGAAGGGGTTAACGGGGCCGGCGGGGGGGAACCGCCGACCCCTTGGGTTCAGTGTCCTACTCGTTCGTCTTCGACTTGCTTACCACAGGTTCCCTAGCGGGTCGGACGGTTGCTGGGGAGGGGTACGCGGAGGAGGCGCAACCTGTCCACTGGCTCCAGCCGGCACCTGGACCTGGGGGTTCGGCACGCGGACGGGCGGAGGGGACTTGGGGCGCCGGCCCACCGCTACCGCGAGTACGGCGACCAGGACCACGACCGCGACCGTCAGCGCCACGACTTCGCCCACCGTCGAGTGGAAGAAGGCGACGATCGGGTTCACGGTGTTCGAGCTGCAGGTCCCGCCCGTGATGAGGCTCGCCGCGCAGGACTGCGCGGCAGGCACCGTCATCGGCTGGGCCTGGATCTGTCCACCCGAGGGGGCCGTCGCGGCGACGGAGAGCGCCGAGGCCGACGTGGGGACCGAGCCCGCGACACCGGGCCCGAACGTCGTGGCGGCCGCGGCGATGCCCATGTGGCCGCTGGACGAGTCATAGTCCACCGCGCTGGTGGTCGCGACCGGTGCCACGCCGAGGGCCTGGCCACCGACCGAGGCCGTGTCTCCGCTGAAGACATCACCCATGTGGGGCAGGATGATGACGCCGTCGAACACGTCGAAGGCGATCGGCCCGCTGCCGGTCAGGCCGAGGAGCAGGATGTGGGTGTGCTCCCCGTTATTCAGGATGAGGTCCTGGCTGTATCCGCCGAGCAGGTCAACCGTGCCGTTCGCAGAGATCGACCCGCTGGGGGTTCCGCTGGCCGTCCCGGTGGGGCTGACGAACGTCCACGATAGGGCGTAAGCGCCGGTCAGGTTGAACATCGAGGTGCTGTTCCAGTGCTCGCCGGGCGTCAGCGCGTAGGGGACGAGCCCGAGCTCCGGGTCAAAGTACACCTGCGCGTTCGCCATCGAGGTCACGTTGAAGTACCAGGCCTTGGTGTGACCGAGGGGTCCGGTCACCAAGAGCCGGGAGTGCAGCGCGCCCTGCGCGGCTCCCGAGCCGTTCAAGAAGCCGAGCGCGGAAGTAGCCACATCGTCCACATAGACGGTGCCTTCCCGCGTGAAGTTCCCGAAGGCGGTGGCGTTCTGCGTGGCATTCGCGGTATAGTTGCCGGTCCAGGTCGGGGCCGTGCAGCTCGGGGTGCAGAGGTTCACGAAGAGCTCCGCGGCGGCGGTGCGTTGGGCTTCGATCTGGAACCCGGTATTCGTGGAGTTGTTGGTCTGCGTGAAGACGACCGTCCAGCCGAAGAAGGCGTGGTACGAGAGTTCGAACTCGTTTCCGCTGGATCCGGTGGCCGAAATATCACCGGAGATCGTCTTGGTCCCGCCATAGGCCCATTGCTGGACCGCCGGGTCCGAGGTCGACGCGAAGGTTGTGAGCCCCCTCGAACTCACGGGGGCGGTCGCCGGGGGCGCGAGAACCGGCAATGCGAGGAGCATCACCAGGGTCGCGGCCACCACGAGGACCATCCCTAGGACGGGTAATGTTCGGACCTTGGAGGGCGCCGGCGTGGGTTCGGACATACTTGTTCTCTGGCCTCCTGCGGCCCCTGGGGGCCACTCAGTGGTCCGATGGACGCCGATAGGCTTACATCAAGAAATGTCCAACCTCGCATCACCCGGATTGGACTCACGTCAGGGAGCAGGGGAGACGCAGAAGTTCCATGCGGGCATTGACGGACGCCGAGGCCCGGCTGATCCGGGCCCTTCTGGCGGCGCCCGGGGATAGCGAGCGCGAGTACCTGGAAGAGACGAGGCTCCCCCGTTCCACGTACCACGCGGTCCGACGGCGGGTCTACGACGAGGGATGGCTACGGATCCGGTTCGCTCCCCACCCGGCCTGCTTCAAGTTGCCGTTCATCACCATCGCGGTCGCTCATCCCTTCGCCGATAGCTCGGTGGCCTTGATGGAGCGCTGGAGCCGGCCGGAGTCCAACGTGGTCCTGTGGGGAGGCTCCGGGCTCCTGTTCGCGGTCTACCTTCACCACACCCGGGACGAGGCGCGTCGACTGTCCACCGGGCTGGTCGACGACGCGATGCGCCCTCGGAGCTTCTTCCTGAGTACCAGTACAGATCCCGACACGCTGCCGGTCTATTTCGACTTCGAGGGCATCTGGTCCCACCTCGCCGGGATCCCGGGCAGTTCCCAATACCCACGGTCGCTGTCCCCTCCCTTCCCCCCGGGGAGCCACGCCCCCTCCGGGCCTCCTTCCCCGGGCCTATGCCGAGCCGCCCGTAATCTGATCCTCCGCCCGATCGTGGCCGACCATGAGGGCCGGCCTGGACATTTTCTGGGGTTGCTCGGCCTCACGCGTCCCGAGCACCGGCTGCTCACCGACGGCTGGGTATTTCGTCGCGTGCTTCCGGACTTGGGCGTCCTTCCACCGTTCCAGGATCGTAGGGCGGATCAGGTCATATTCGTCCGGGGCGAACTGCTCGAGGGGAAGAACTCGGACGAGCTCCTGAAAGCCCTGACCGAGAAGTGCCGGGTGTACCCGTTCCTCTTGGCGCACGACGAGACGAGCGTGGTCATCGGCACCGTGGGCCAGTCCGGTCCGGCCCCGGTCGCCGGAAATGGGAGCCGGCCCTCGGTCCTGGGAGCGCTTCAGGAGTACCTTCGGCGGATCGAGGTGGACTCGGAGTGGGTCACCGGTCTCACTCCGGTCGTCGACCATCGGTACGATCGGGTGCTCGCTGAGCAACCGGCCCGGGACCCCGGCTCCCGGTAGAGGCGCTCGCGTTCGCGTCCGCCGGTTCTTATAAGGCCGCGGTCACATCCGCGGCGCAAGGGGGAGGCCGGGCGAATGGCTTACGACATGTACCAGGAGCGGATCCTGCAGCACTACCGAAACCCCAAGAACTTCGGCCAGATCGAGCATCCGGATTTCTCCGGGGAGGAGAGCAACCCTCTGTGCGGGGACCACATCCGGCTGGACCTTCGCCTCGATCCCACGAAGGAAAAGGTCGTCGAGATCCGCTTTTCCGGCGATGGATGCGCTATCTCGATGGCCAGCGCGTCGATGCTGACCCAGAAACTCGCCGGCCAGCCGCTCGCCGCAGTGGAGAAGTTCACACAGGACGACGTGCTGGAGCTGGTCGGCATTCCGTTGTCTCCCGTGCGCGTCAAGTGTGCGCTCACCGGATTCGCCGCGCTCGGTCGGGCGCTTCACCGGGGTGCCCAGCCGACGGAACCCGCGCGGGCGTGATCCGTGACCGCGTCGGCCATCATCGAGGTTGACCGTGACACGTGCGTCCTCTGTGGACTGTGCACGGGTGTATGCCCGCCAAACGCGCTGGAGCTCGCCCCTACGGAACTTCGCGTGCGCTCGAACTGCACCGGGTGCGGATGGTGTGTACCGTACTGCCCCGTCGGAGCGTTGTCGGGGGGCCGAGGGATCCCTCTGAGGCGAGGCCGCCGTGGCTGAACCGGTCGATCCGACACCGCATCCGATTCCGGCCATCCAGAGTGCCCCCCGCGTCCTTCTGGTCGACCCGTACGTCGCGCGGGAAGACCCGATGGAGAGGAAGTTCGTCGAGCTCTACCCGTCCCTCGGAATCCTCACGCTGTCGGGGTGGCTCCGGGACCACGGCATTCGGGTCGAAGTAACAGACCTCACGTTCGCCCGGGACGCTGAACCGGTTACCCGCCATGTGCGCACGTTCCGTCCCGATCTCGTCGGGGTTCACACGAAGACGCTGACCATGCCGCGGGCGCTCGAGGTGGCGGCACGGGCCCGGGCGGAGGGAGTGCCCGTGCTGGCCGGTGGGCCGGACTCTGCGACGCGGCCGGAAAAGTACCTCGACGAGGGCTTCGACGCCGTCGTCCCGAGCGAAGGCGAATCGACGCTGGTGGAAGCCGCGAAGCGGGTGGCGAATGGGCAGCCGCTGGCCGGATGCCCCGGCACGGTCGTCCGGGTGAACGGCCGCACGGTCCGGGGCCCGCCCCGGCCGTTTCTCCGAAACCTGGACGAGCTGCCGCTTCCGGCGTGGGACCTCATCGACATGGAGGCCTACCTGTCCGCCTGGCAGCGGAACACCGGCGAGCGGCGTGCGGCGGTCCTCACCTCGCGCGGCTGTCCGTTCGACTGTTCTTGGTGCTCGAAGCCGACCTTCGGGCGCACCTACCGGCAGCAATCGGTCGGTCGTGTGCTCGCCGAGCTAGCCGCCCTCCATGACCGCTATCGCGTCGACTACGTTCGATTCTGCGACGACGTCTTCGGTGTGGACCGGCGGTGGCTCGAGGAGTTGCTGGGGCGCATGATCACGGACGGACCGCACCTTCGTTTCGAATGCCTCGCCCGGGTCGATCTGCTACGGCCCGACCTGTTGGACCGGATGAAGGCCGCCGGACTCCAGCGGGTGTACCTCGGCGTAGAATCGGGCAGCCAGAAGATGCTCGATGCGATGAGCCGGGGAACCCGGCTCGCCCAGATCGAGCGCGTGGCGGCGAGTCTGCGCACGCACAAAGTCCGCCAGTTCTGGTTCCTGATGCTGGGGTATCCCGGCGAAACGCTCGACGATATCGAGGCGACCCTTCAGCTATTCCGGCGCTTTTCCCCAGAGGAATACTCGGTCTCGATCGCCGTGCCCGTGCCGGGTACTCGGTTCTACGAAACCGTGAAGGACCGGCTCCGCGGACGGGCGCGTTCCACTCGCGGGTCCGGCGGCGCGTCGCTCCTCTATGAAGCGACCTACCCGGAGTCTTTGTACCGGTGGCAACAGGTACGGTTCGCCTGGGAGGCCCGGCTCCATCGGATCCGGGAGCGGTTCTCTCCCGAAGTGGCGGAGCGGCTCTCCCGGGCCGCGGACGAGATTCACGAACGGGTGGCGAAGCCCGTTCTCCTGGGCCGGTCCTCCGGGGCGCCTACCGACGAGACTGGGGTCGTTGATGCCGAGCTCCCGATGGTCGCCAATCGGCCTCCGCACGAAGATCCCTCGACGTGACCCACGATGCCGGTGCGTGAGTTCGCGAGCGGAGACGGTCAGCCGGCCCGGCGGCTGTGGGACGACCTAGGCGGCTGGTACCGCAACACCTCCCCTACCGCCGACGTGGATGTCGACCGGGCGATCGGCCGTCTTCTGCGCCGCTCTACGAGTGGGCGCCGATTTCGTCGCGGAACAGCCGCGGAAGGAGGGTGGGTCGCCGACGTCCATGGATCGATGGTCGGCTGGCTCTATGCGAGGACCGACCCAGACCAGAGTTATGTCGTCCCGCTCGTTCCACCGGAGGACACCTCGGGGGCCCTAGACCCCCTCCTCTCGGCCGCCCGCGACTGGTTCCGGGACCAGCAGGTCCTCCGCTTCTTCGTGGATGCCCCGGAGGGCCGCGCCGACCTCCACGCGGCGGCCGAGCGGACAGGCCGAGTGGTGTGGCATCGCGCGGTCCTGGACCGGGACCTGGCGCCCTTGCCTTCCGCCCCGGCGGTCCCGGCTTCGACGCGACAGTTTCGCCGATCCGATCTGCCGAACGTGCAGGCCTTGTTCCAAGCGCGCCACCCGGAAAAATCCCCGCCGCCCATCCCCGTCGCGTTCTTGGAACTGCGGGCAGGATGGATTCGGGACCCTGCCTGGGAGATGCAGCGAACGATCTGGCTCGCCGGGCCCCGCAAGGAGATCCTCGGAGTGGCCGGAGGGACTCATCGGCCGCATGCCCCTATCGGATTCCTGGGACCGTGGGTTCTCGCGGAAGCCGCCAGCCCTCCGGTCGTGACCGAGTTGCTGGGAGCCATCGTCTCCTGGTTGAGGGGCGTCGGGGCCCAGCGGGTTCGCACGACGATTCCAACGCCTCCCGGGGATGATGCTCGGGCGCTGCTCCACCACGGATTTGCCACCATGGCGGAGAGCGACCTCTTCGAAATATCGAGCTAAACGTCGCGGTCCGGTCAATCCGAGGACCGACCGTGGACCGGACACGGCCGCTTGAGGCGGCAGAACCGGCATTTCTCCGGCTTGACCGGCGGGATCGGCTTTTGCAGCCGGCCGTATTTTCGACGCGGCACGGTGGCTCGGGACCGGCAGGCGACCGTGCGCTTGAGGACTTCGGCCGTTCTGCCGTGGGCGTCGCGTCGGAGAGAGCTTTTGAGGCGTCCGGGGCTCCCGCAGGCCGTGCCCCGATTATCGGGGGCGGCGTCGCCCGAGGGCACTGGCCGGTTCGCGGAGCGAGCGATCCACCAATGCGGCATCTCTCCGTCGCATTTCCGGAACGCGCCCGGTGGATTGAGACTGTCCTCGATCGGGCTGGGGACCTACATTGGACCGCCGGACCGATCGACGGATGAGGCCGTCGAGCAGGCCACCCAAGTCTGCCTCCAATCCGGCCGAGTCAACGTGGTGGACACAGCGATCAATTACCGGTACCAGCGCGCCGAACGGTCCATCGGCCGTGCGCTGGCCCGCGCCCTGGAACGACCGCCGCTGGACCGGGACGAGGTCTTCGTCGCGACCAAGTGCGGATACCTTGCTCCGGACGGAGAGTCGAGGGTCACGCCGGACCGATGGGTGGAAACGGAGCTCGTCGCGACCGAGATCCTGGACCCCGCCGACATCGTCGACGACTGTCACGCCATGAGCGTCTCGTACCTCCGCGACCAGTTCGAACGTAGCCGGAGCAATCTCGGTCTCGAGACCATCGACCTGCTCTACCTGCACAACGCGCCCGACGCTCAGCTGCCCGTGGTCGGACGAGATGAGTTCATGCGCCGGCTCATCGAGGCGTTCGGTCTGCTGGAAGAGATCCGCGCCTCGGGTCGTCTCGGGGCGTACGGTCTCGCCACATGGGACTGCCTGCGGGTCGCTCGCGGGTCCCCGGGGTATTTCTCGCTGGAGGAAGGCATCGTGGCCGCGCGGTCGGTGGCCGGCGATCGCCACGGATTCCGGTTCGTCCAGTTTCCCTTCAGTGTCGGCATGCCCGAGGCCGCCCTGTACCGCAACCAGACCGTGAAGGGGGAGAGGCTCACGCTCTTCGAAGCGGCCCAGCGGCTCGGGCTGGGCTGTTTTACGAGCGTGCCGCTGTTGCAAGGCCAGCTCGCCCGCGTGGGGCCGGTCTCTGACGGGCTCTCGGCGGCGCAGACCGCGATCCAGTTTGCCCGGTCCGCGCCGGGAACCCTCGGTCCGCTCGTGGGGCAGAAGGAGCCCGCCCACCTGTCCGAGAACCTTAAGCTCGCGGACCAAGCCCCGTGGGACCGTCGGGAATTCCAGACTTACTTGGCCTGAGTCGAACCGTCAACGGCGTCCGCCCCCCCGAGGTCGGTGAGGCGCCGGGCCTTCCGCCGCCGCGGGGCCGCTCGGAGTTTCGGTAAAGGCTCTTCGCTCGTCGAAGTGGGCGGGAGGCCGTATTCCGAACCCCGGTCCCCCTCCTCGATCATGGAAACTCCGTCCTTCTTTCGGACGCGGACGACCCGGTCCGCGATCCCTTCGAGCTGACGCTCGTGCGAGACCAGGATGACCTGCGGAAGTCCCAAACCCTCCACTAGGTCCCCCATCCGGAGGGTCTGTTCCTGCGAGAATCCTTCCGTTGGTTCGTCGAGGATGAGCGTCTCCAGCGCGAGACGTCCCGCGTCGCGGACGGTCCGCCCGAGAGCCAACCGATACGCTAGGGCGAGCGCGGTGCGCTCGCCTCCGCTGAGCGCTTCCGCCGGTGTCGCCTGCCCCGCGATGTCGACCCAGGGGGCGAAGGAGTCGTCGACACGGGCACTCAGCGCCGGGTCCTCGACCAGCGCCGCAAAGTACTGCGCGAATCGCCGCTCGAACTGTAGACGACCGTGCTGGAGCCGTCGCCGTTCCAACTCCAGCATCGCGCTCCGGAAATCCTGGTCCATCCAATCCGCCAGGCGGCTCAGCTGGATGGATTGCTGTTCGAGACTCTGACGTTCTTGTAGGCGACGCTCCAGCTCGTCGAGCCGGGCGGTCGCCTCGGCCAGCTTACCTTGCGGGCCGCTGGCCTCCCGGAGCACCCCTTCGAAGGACCGCCCGAGCTCGTCGAGGTGAAGGCGGCTGATATTCCAGCGTTCCTCCAACTCAGGAGCCTCCTTCAGACGACCGCGGTCCACCTCGATCTGCTTTCGCACTCCCTCTAGCCGCCCGGCTCGATCCGCCTCCGCCTGCCTTCGCGCCTCGATCTCCGATTGAATTTCCGGGATCTGCTGTTCCAGTGCGGCGAGACGCTCCTTCCGGGCCGCGGCCTGCCGGGCCTGTTCCTCGGCTTGGGCGAGCTCTGTTTCGACGAAGGCGATCTCCTCGCGCACCCGCACCACCTCTTCGAGCCGATCGGACAGTCCCTGCCGGCGGGTCTCCAGAGTGGCGCGTTCCGCCCGGAGCTGCGCCATGCGGTCCTCTTCCTCGGTGGCATTGGCCTGCAACGTCGCCTCCCTCTGGCGGAGGTCTGCGCGTCGCGCTTCGAGCTGTTCCCATCGATCGTGAAGTCGTTCGTACTCGAGACGAGCCAGCGCACGGCCCTCGGCCGCCCCGACCTCCTTCGTTGCGGTCTCGAGCTCGCGCTGAAGGGAGAGAACCAGGGCTTCCTGCTCCTGGCGGTGCGATTCGAACTCGGAAGCCTCCACGGGTCGGTGACACCTTGGGCAGACGCCGTCCTGGACGAGCTCCGCGAGCTCCTGAAGTTCCACGGTGGCCGTCGTGAGTCGACGGTCGATTGTCCGACGCGCTTCCTCCAGCGAGTTTCGATCCCCCTCGAGCTCTGGGTAGGTCCGGTCGCCTGGGGCCAGGGGTTCCACGACCGGATCTGTTGATCCCACTTCCTGCTGATCCCTTCGGACGGTTGTCCATTGTTCGACGGTCCCCTCGTGTCGGACCTCCGCTTCCCGGTAGCGATCGTTCCATTGGGCGAGCTGCTCTTCGACGCCGGAGGCCTGTCCACGAACCTCCTCCAAACCCGTTAGCTGTCGAACGAGCTCCTCCCGGCGGGCGCGGAGGGGTTCCACGGTTCGCAGGGATGCCTCCGCAGGGCCGGCTGCGGCGGATTCGAGGGTGTAGTCGGCCTCGATTCGGGCCAACCGGTCACGGGCGTTTTGTTGCGCTGTGCGGTCTTGCTCCAGGCTGCGATTTAGTTCCTTCGCGAGCTGTTCCTCGTGGGCCACGGCTTCGCGCGCGGCCTGGAATTCCCGGCGTCGGAGTTCTAGTCGCTCGAGAGTCGCTCGACCCCGGTCGAGCTCTTCGCGGAGCTCACGTTCCCGCGCTTCCATCCGGGCGAGATCCTGGCGGGCCCGTGCCGCCTCCTCTCGCCAGTGAGCGCTCTCCTCCTCCACGCCCCGGTGTCGTCCCCCCTGCTCGGCGAGGTCGGCGGCGCGCTCCTGGAGCGAACGGGATAAGCTGTGGGCGTTCTCGCCGGCGAGGCGGTACTGTTCGACTCCGAGCGCCTTCCGGACGGTCTCCATCCGGGCCTCGACATCGGGGTCGAGGACGTCTCGCATGCGTTCCTGCGCCAGATAAACGGCCCACCGCCAGACATCGGAATGGGCTCGGGGATTCGGGTTATCCGGAAACCCAAGCAGCTCTATCGTTCGGCGTCGTAGCTCGGTGGCGGAGTAGGCGGTTCGCTGCCCATCGACGGCGAGGGAGTTGTCCGTCGGCTCAAACGCCTCCCGCGCCTTCCGCGTTCGCCGGGTGAACCGGCGTCTCAGCTCCCAACGGTGGGTTCCGTCCGTGAGCGTCAGGGTGACCTCCGCGTCCCTGGCCCGGTGGCGGACGAGGTAACCCGGGTCGACCTCGGCGAAACCGAAGAGGGCCAACTCGATCGCGTAGAGCAGGGACGTCTTGCCGGACCCGATGTCTCCGCTCAGGAGCGTCGTCCCGGGGCTGAGATCCAGCTCTGCCGTTCGATAACTACGGATGTTCCGGAGGCCTACGTGAGCGATCTGGATCGTCACGTCGGATCGGCCTCCGTTTCGCGCCGCCGGACTCCCAGTAACCGGAGGCCGGCCTCAATCCGGCCGGTCCGATAGTCCTCTTTCGCTTCTCCTTCCGCCGGCGGGGTGCCGAGTTCGCGCACGAGTTCTCGGACCCGCGTCGTCGCTTCCGCAGGTGTGAGGTCCGGCAGCGGAAGCGGTGCGAGGGTTCCGAGAGTTTCGAGGACCTGGTCTTCTAGCTGAGTTTCCGATTCGGGCTCGGCGGTAGGAACGGACCCGCCAACGGCCAGGTCCACGATATCCCAATGGACGCTCGCGGCCCCGTGCTCGGTCGCGTCGGAGGCCGAGTCGGAAAGGCCGAGTTCAGAAGCGCGCGACGCGTCGCTCACTCCGGTGAGATGAGGAAAGAGGAGCACCCCCGGAGTCGAGTGAGCCCGCACTTCCTCGCGGAGGGCAACCCGAGCCTCTTCCGTGGTTTTCCCCGCGAGGTCCACGTCGAACACGTCCACGGTGCCGGGCCGGAGGGTGTCTACGAATTCGGCCGTTGGAACGCCCGACCGAACGGTGACGATGACCAGTCCCCGGTGGCTCTGTCCAGACGCGCCGAGGGCGAGGTCGGTCCGGTTCGTGCCAAACACCGCGCCGGGATTGACGAGCAAGCCTCCGGTGGGCCCCTGGCCCTGGTAGCTGACGTGAATGTGCCCTCCCGCATAGTAGTCCACGCCAGCGGGGAGGTCCTCCCGCGACACTCCCCGGAGGTGGGCCTGGAGACCGAGGGGCAGATACTCTTGCACCGCGGCGTGGAACATGAAAATGTGAAAGCCGGTCCTTCGCTCGTACGCCGTGGCGTCCATCGAACGATAGTATTCCCGGTCGAGCCCGTGGGACCGACCCGAGATTCCCGCGATGACAGCGCCGGTCGGCTCATCGACGAGGAATGGTAGCGACCACCGGTGTTCGCCGGTGCGGATGGCCTCGGGCGCTACCCGAACGAACAATCCGGTCTCGGCCAGCACATCCAGCCAGCTCGTCCGGTGCGCCACGTAGTCGTGCGAGCCGAAGATCACATAGATTCGGATCCCCCGACGGACGAGGTCCCGCAACGCAGCCGCGATCGGGGCCACTTCGTCCGGGTCCGGTACGGGAGTGTGGAAGAGGTCGCCGGAAATCAGCAGGAAGTCGGCCGACCGTGCCGCCACGACGCGCAGCGCCGCGAGGACACTCTCCCGAAGCGCGGCCCGGACAGCCGGGTCGCGCGGCCAGGCGCCGACGTGCGCATCGGCGAGATGCGCAAAGACGAAGTCGGGCGGGGCCACGGGACCCCCTACGATCGTCGGCTGCCCGATGCGGAGGACGAGGCTGGAGTGGACTTCCTGGGGTCCGGTCCGTGAGTGCGCTTAAACAGGGCGGCGAGGACACCCGCTCCTAGCGCCAGGAACAGCAGACCGTCCCCCCAGGGGTCCAAACTCTCTATCGGGGAGGTTGGCGAGGGCGCGGGAGTCGGGGGCCGGGCCACGGGCCGGAGCGGGGGCGGACGGAGCGCGGGCGTCGCCGCGGCGGCGGCCAGTGCGTTGGCTCGGACGATTAGAGCCGCTACCTGCTGCCGCTGGATGGCGAACAGCTCCGTAGCCTCCTCCATCGTGATCTGTCGGTTTCGGAGCCGATTGACCAGGTACTGATACCTCGCGGCGTTGGGAACCTCCCCGGCTTCCGGAGGCGGAGGAGCCGGCGGAGCGGCCGGCGCCGGCGGCGGGTTTGCCGCGTCGGCGGGATTGTACACGGTAACCTCGCCGGGTTCGAAGCATCAAGCCTATTCAAGCGTTCGCGACGAGCGAGGGCCGTCGTTCGAGCCCCCGGGAGGAGTTATAGGTGAATGCGGACGTTTCGCGACCATGACATCCTCGCCTTCTCGTGCGGCGCCGGAGGAGACGCGGCGCCGGCATCTCCACGTCCGGCTGGCCGATGACCGTGCATCGATTTTCGATCACGTCACGGAGTACCTCCAGGAGGCCGGCAAGGCCCCGGATTGGTACTGGCGGACCGCCGGCCGCTTGGAAGGCGAGGACGATGCCGAGGATCTGGAGGAGCTCCTCTTCAGCGCGTTCGAAGCCGGCGCGTCGCTCGCGCACGACCACCCCGAGGAACTCAGGTTCGACTGGGTGACCGACGACGAGTGCGAACGCCAGCGGCAGGCCGAGGAAAAAGGGAGCCAGCGGGACGACGCTCGGAAAGAGCGAACCTCGCTGAGCCACTACGCCTAGCGCTCTCCCATTTCGCCGGCTTTCCGCGTCCGTTCACGCTAGCGCGGGCTCGTCCACGTGCCAGTGCAGGCTCTGGCCGCCGTCGACCACGAGGATCTGGCCGGTAATGAACCGCGCCATGTCCGAGGCCAGAAACACGATGGCCTGGGCGATGTCGTCCGGCTTTCCCCAACGTCCCAGGGGAGTGGCGGATTGGATTCGCCGGTACCGGACGGGGTCGGACTGCTCCGCCCGGGTCATGTCGGTCTCGACCCATCCCGGCGCCACCGCATTAACTCGCACCTCAGGGGCCATGGCCAGCGCGAGACAGCGGGTCAGCATCACGAGGCCTGCCTTGGACGCACTGTACGGGATTTCCGCGATGGATGGAATCAAACCCGAAGTGGAGGCCGTCGAAATGAACGTGCCCCGCGTTCGGCGGAGAGATTCCTCCGCGGCTTGTGCGAGTTCGAACGGCGCGACCAGGTTCGTTTCCAGCGTCCGGAGCCAGGAGTCCCTACGGACGTCGCGCATCGACCCGGGTTCGGCAATCCCCGCATTGGCCACAACGATGTCGAGGCGACCCCTCCACCGTTGGGCCGTTCGGATCAGTTCCCACATCGATCCCTCCCCGAGGGCCTCCGCCCGGATCAGCTCGACGGCCCTGCCGAGGGCCCGGATCTCCCTCGCCACCTCTCCTGCCGCCGCTTCGTGTTGGTGGTAATGGACTAGCACCGAAGCCCCCGCCCTGGCCAAGGCGAGCGCCGTCGCGCGCCCGATGCCGCGCGAGCCCCCCGTCACGACGGCGACCCGATCGTGGAGCAGCTGGGGTCCTCTCATTCCAGCCCCAGACCGCCGTCGACGAGCAACACGGAGCCGGTGACCCACGCCGCCTCCTCGCTCAGCAAGTACCGAACAATGGGAGCGATGTCCGTCGGTTCTCCCCACCGTCCCAACGGCGTGACGTCCCGGACGTGCTGGTAGAACGCCGAGTCTTCCCACTCGGTTCGATTCATGTCCGTTCGGACATATCCCGGTGCGACGGCGTTGACGCGGATACGTGGGGCCAGTTCCAATGCCAACGCCCTCGTCATTTGCTCGACGGCCGCTTTGGAGGCTTGATACGGAATTCCCCCCGACGAGGCCCGGGTCGCGAGAATCGAAGAGACGAGGACCACGGAGGGGTGGGGGGCAGTCTGGAGCAACGGGAGGGCTCCCTGTATGATCCGGAAGCTGCCCCGCAGGTTGACGCCGAGCATCGCGTCCCACTCCGATTCCGGCACGTTCACGCTCGGGGTCCCGGCGTACACGCCCGCGTTCGCCACGACGAAGTCGAGGCGGGAGGACCAACGGCTTAGCTGTCGCAGGAAGGCCCTGACTGCTCCCGGGTCGGACAGATCTGCCGCGAACGCTTTGCATGATCGCGGCGGCCGTTCGAGCGATTCGGCGAAGGCTCGCAGGTTGGGTGTCAGTGTACGACCGTGCACGGCCAGCCGGGCGCCCGCCGCGGCCAATTCTGTGGCAATCGCTCGACCGATTCCCCTCGACGCCCCCGTTACGAGGCCGGTACGGTCCTCGAGCGAGAACACATACCCCGGACGATAGGAGGCTACATCTGTTCTGTGGGCGACGGGCATCGAGACGGCCGTCAATGCTAATATCACGGTGAGAACCTAAGTGACCGGAGATTCTCACCGGTCCACCGACAGGATCACGAGAGGAATCCCGGGAAACGATGCCTGGCGCACGAAAGAAGGCGGCCCCGCCGGAACCGGCCCCCCACCGGGAGCTTCCGCCATCGCCCCCGCCGTTCGATACCGTCGGCGACTGGCGCCTGCCGACGGAAATTCGACGGTTCTTCCGGAGCCGGATCGGTCAGTCTCTGCTGATTCGAGGGGCCCCCGGCACCGGGAAGACCACCTTTGCCCTGAGTCTGCTCGCCGGATTGAAGGCGCCGGGGTTCTACGTCTCGACGCGGGTATTTTATCCGGAGCTCGTCGAGCACTATCCTTGGCTCCGAGAGGAGTTGCCCGAGGATCACGTCGTGGACGCCGAGGCGCTATGGACCGGTGCGGGAGGAAGCCGGGACTTCGGCGCCCTCATTCGCCAGTTCACGCAGCTTACCCCCGAGTCGGAAGAATTCCTCAATCTCGACCGGTTCCTCTCGCTGCCGCCCGGGGTCCAGGAGGTCTTCAGTCGCTTTCCGCCTGGAGAGAGGTCGGCGCTGGTCATCGACAGTTGGGATGGGCTGATCGAGCCGTACCTGAGCAGCCCCGACGCGCCCCCGTCCCCGGTGCATCGACTTCGGATCGAGAACGCCCTTATCTCGGTCCTCTCCAAGGCGAATGTCCACGCGATTCTGATCAATGAAACTCCCTCCTTCGGCGCGCTCGAGTACCTCGTCCACGGGGTGGTCGAGTTGCGTCGGGATGACACCGAGGGGATGGTGCTCCGAGAGCTCGTCTACCACAAGCTTCGGGGGGTTCCGCTGCAGTCCAGCTCCATCATGTACTCGCTGGATGGAGCTCGGTTCGCGGCGGTCCCGCGGAGGTTCCCTCGGCCGGCCGACGCTCCCATGGAACCGTTCCAGGTCCGGGAGAACCCGACCTACGGACTCTCGACCGGACTGGCCGAACTTGACCGCTCCATCGGTCCGATGGTCGCGGGACAGCCGGTCCTCTTCGAGTATGACCCGCGCGTCGAGCGCAGCTCGCTGCGCCCCGTGATCGCTTATCTCATGGCCCAGGCGGTGGGCAGCGGTTGGGAGGTGACCCTCTTGACCGACGTTCCCTTCTCGATCGCTTCGTTCCTGTCGGAGGCGGAGAGGCTCATCTCCCGGGCCAAGATCCTGGAGCACCTGAACACTTTCAATCCCCCTCCGTGGGTGTCGGACGGGAGCCCAACTCCCCCGGCCACCCGGCAGTTGGTGGAACAGCTCAAGGAATCTATCACGGCCAAGTCCGTCGTGATGATCGTGCTCAGCACCTTGGAGTCGGCTTTCGGCAGCCGGGCCGAGTTCGTCGATACCATCAACTCGTTGTCCAGCCGCGCCCGGGAGCGAAACGGGATCCTCCTGTTCACTTCCCCGAGCTCGCTGCCCGGTCTCGGAGAGATCGCGTCGGCGGTCCCCGGGCACTTCCGCATCTTCAGTCACCAGCGGACGACGCTGTTGTACGGGATCCGGCCCTCCACGCCGGCCGTCGCGATGCTCACGACGAACATCCGGGGAGAAGCCCCCGGAGTGTGGCTCCTCACGATCCGGTAGTGGTCGGTCTGTCGGGGGGGGCGCCTCGACCCCCTCGGAGAGTCCTAGAAGTGGATGACGTGGTGGACGACGATCAGCACCACGAACAGGATCGAGATGGTGTTCACGACCTTGATGAGGGGGTTGATCGCAGGGCCGGCGGTGTCCTTGGTGGCGTCCCCGACGGTGTCCCCCACGATCGCCGCCTTGTGGGCGTCGGAGTGCTTTCCCCCGTACTTGCCGCTCTCGATGTACTTCTTCGCGTTATCCCAGGCTCCGCCCCCGGTGGTCATCAGGAGGGCGAGCGGGAGACCGGACAGGATGACCCCCAGCAACAGACCGGCCAGCGCATAGGGGCCGAGAACGAACCCCACGGCCAGTGGAACGGTGACCGCGATCGCGGCCGGCACCGCGAGCTGCCGGATCGCCGTCTGAGTGACGATGTCGACGCATCGGCCGTACTCTGGTTTGGTGGTGCCGGCCATGATACCGGGCATCTCGCGGAACTGTCGGCGTACCTCGAAGACGATCGCCTGGGCCGCCACGCCCACGGCGTTCATGAGGAATGACGTGAAGAAGAACGGGAGGACGGCGCCGATGATCAGGCCCACGACGACCAGCGGATTGGTGATCGTCAGGTCCATGATCCACGTCGTGTAACTGAGTCCCGACGCGTTGGCCGCCGCGAAGCCGTACGCGGCGAAGAGGGCGAGCGCGGCGAGGGCGGCCGAGCCGATCGCATATCCCTTGGTGACCGCCTTGGTCGTGTTGCCGACGGCGTCGAGGGGGTCCGTCACCGCCCTCGCTTCGGCCGGGAGATTCGCCATCTCGGCGATGCCTCCGGCATTGTCGGTAATCGGCCCGAAGGCATCGATCGAGATGATCATCCCCGTCACGGCGAGCATGCTGGAGGCCGCCAGGCCGATCCCGTAGAGGCCAAAGTATCCGAAGCGGGCCGTCGAGACGAACGCCCCGGTCGCAGACCATCCCAGAGCGAAGAACGCCCCCAGAATGGCTCCCACGATCACGAGGCCGGACACCCATGTCGACTCGAGCCCCACCGAGAGTCCCGCGATGACCACTGTGCCACCGCCGGATTGCGCGGCCTCTGCGATCCCCTGAACGGGCCGGTACTGGTAGGCGGTGTAATAGTCGGTCATGAAGACGATGGCGATCATCACGAGGAGCCCCAGCACCGTCGCGACGAAGACGCCCGGGCTCCCGTTCATCAAGAGCGAGTCCAGGATGTAGAGGCCGATCACCCCAAGGGCCGTGGTCACGGCGAGGCCCTGGTACAGGCCTCCCATGATCGAACCGCCGGGCCGCATGCGCACGAACAGAGTTCCGACGATCGTGGAGACGATGGCCCAGCCACAGACGACGAGCGGGTACAGCACGCCGTTCGGAAACATGGCGAGGATGGGATGCGTTGTGCCCGCGGCGGTGGTCACTTTGACTAGGCCGGCGATCAGCATGGCGCTCATCGCGGTCACGACGTACGTCTCGAACAGGTCCGCGGCCATCCCGGCGCAGTCGCCGACGTTGTCTCCCACGTTGTCCGCAATGACCGCCGGGTTTCGCGGGTCATCCTCCGGGATGCCGGCCTCGACCTTCCCCACCAGGTCGGCCCCCACGTCCGCACCCTTCGTGTAGATCCCGCCGCCGACCCTCGCGAAAAGGCTCATCAGCGAAGCGCCGAACAGGAGTCCCACCATCGCCAGGACGTCTCCCCCCAGCAACATGTAGAAGCCCACCAGCTCCAACAGCGCGAAACCGGCGACCGAGAGGCCCGTGACGGAGCCGCCGCGGAAGGCGAATCGCATGGTGGCCGCCAAGTTCCCTCGTCGAGCGTGCGCCGCGGTCCGGACGTTGGCCCGGACGGACACGAACATTCCGACCGCGCCGGCCAACGCGCTGCCGCCGGCACCGAGCACGAACCCGCCGGCGAGTTCTCCGGCGAAGGTGACTCCTTCCGCACTGGCAAACCCTGCAAAAATGATGACCGCGAGAACGGCCGCCACCAGGAAGACGGTGGTGTACTCTCGCCGAAGGAACGCGTTCGCCCCTTCCCGGATGGCGAGCGAGATCGACTTCATCTTCTCGTCCCCTTCGGGCTCGCGCAAGACGAGCAGGGATTGAATCGCCGCGTAGGCCAGGGCGACCAGCGAGAGAACCAGTACGATGATCTCGAGGTCGAACGGTGTGACCATCACGGCAGGGTACTCGGAGTGACGCTCGGGCTATCCGACAATTATTAAAGAGTTGCCGCGGGCGCGGAAGCTTCTCTCGCCGGCGATTCCGTTGGGTGAGAGGGCTTTCATACTGCGGCGTACGTGCGCCACGGGCCGATGCAGTCGATCCCGCAGCGGCCCAGTCGACGTACGCTGAGGACGGCATGCCCCCGGTGCGACCGGGTGATGGAGATTCAGCGAATGCGGGAGCACCTTCGGGATGCGCATCAGCTCGAAAGCGCCGAGCTCGACGCGCTGCTCCTCGTGGCCCGTCGGGACGCCATCCGAGGTCCCGTGCGCCCGCGAGCCTAGGCCGGTGCGCATTCCTCGGTCTGACGGGCCACCCGGCTGAGCCGTCCTTACAGTTCGTACTCCCGCGCAGCAATCTTCGCGCGAAGAAGCTCCGCTACCCCGGCGGGCGTCAGGCTTCGTTGGCCCTTCTGGCCGTGGACCCGCAGGGCCACCGTTCCGGCCGTAACCTCCTGCTCGCCGATTACCGCGATGTACGGAATGTGCCCTACCTCCGCTTCCCGAATCCGCTTCGACAGGGTGTCCTGGCTATCGGTGGTCTCCACCCTCAGTCCTGCCTTTCGCCACTCGGCCGCTACGTCGGTGACGCGGGGGATCTGACGTTCGGTGACGGGGAGAACCCGGATCTGTACCGGCGCGAGCCAGGGCGGGAGCCACCCGGCACAATGCTCGAGGAACACGCCGAAGAATCGCTCCCACGTACCGAGAATGACCCGGTGAATGACCACCGGGACATGGAGGACTCCGTCGGCTCCTTGGTATTGCAAGCCGAACCGCTTGGGCATCTGGAAGTCGAGCTGGATAGTCCCGCATTGCCACGATCGACCGAGCGAGTCCCGGATGTGGATGTCGATCTTCGGGCCGTAAAAGGCGCCCTCCCCCGGGGAGATCTTGTAAGGGGCACCCGCGGCGTCGAGCACCCCCCTGAGCGTCGCTTCGGCCCGGTCCCAGGTTTCCACTTCGCCCATAAACTTGGCGGGCCGAGTCGATAGCTCGGAGGTCCAATCTAGATGGAAGGTCGCCATCGCGCGCCGGATCCACTGGAACAGCGTTT
>JASHQC010000048.1 GCA_030037735.1 Thermoplasmata archaeon | reverse complement strand
CGGCGCGGCGCCCCCGGTCGACATCCGCCAGACCGTCGACCAGGACCGGGGGATACTGAAGCGGCTCCAGATGATGGTTCCCGGATTCCGCGGCTACCGACAGGCCGAGGACATCCGGATCGCGGACAGCCTTCTCCGGACCCAAGTGGCCAACCTCGTGGACCGGACGCTGGCCAGTCTGCGGGACACTCGACAGACGATGTCCCGGTTGAACCAGTACGCAGGGTTGACCGACTTGGCCACGATCTTGTCGGACCTCCAGACGTTCTCGGGCCAGGTCCGGCACGCCGCCCAGGGGTATTCGGGCATCTCCGCCAACGTGCGGGTCACGCCGGGTCGTCTGGACCAGCTCTACGAGTACGATTACGGGTTCGTGCAGGCCGCTGACCAGCTCGCCGCGAGCGCGCCGGCGATTTCCGACGCCGCCCTGAAGGGAGACGGGGCGGCCCTCGAGACGTCGATCCAGGCGCTCCGGGACAAGGTCCAGCTGCTCCAGAACGCGTTCTCCCAGCGCCTCAGCGCCGTGCAAGGCATCATGGTCCAGTAGGAGCAAGGCGATTCTGATGGTCGGCAATGCACCGATTCCGGCGAAGGGCGGGAGCCTGTTGGGCGCCACGACGGTGGCATGGGAGGACATCTACAAGGGCCCTAACGTCATGTGGCGCGTTCCGCGGAACATTCGCTTCGGGGACAACATCGTTGTCCGGGAAGACGAGATCGCCGTATTCTACCGGGATGGAAAGGCGCTCGCTTACATCGACACGCCCGGCCGGTTCAGCCTCACGTCGCTCAGCCTGGGGATCATCGGGAACGTCATCCAAGCCCTCTCCGGCGTGCGACAGGAGGCCGAGGTGTACTACCTCCAGCGCCGGATCTTCGACGGAAAGTTCGGCAGCTCCGAGCCGTACGTGTTCCGAGACCCGGATTTCGGCATTGTCCAGCTCCGGGTCTTCGGCGACTATCGGTGGAAGGTGGCGAAGCCGGACATTTTCATCAACCAATTCGTTGGCACGTTCGGCGCCACCAGCCACGGGGACGTGGATGCACGCCTCCGGGACCAGATGGTGCTCCTCGTCTACGATACCCTGGGCCACCTGAAGGAGCAGGGGATGCGGGTCACCGACCTCGCCTCCTCGCTGATGACGATTGAGCAGGCCGTCCTGGGCGCAGCGCCCCAGCACTTTGACATCCTAGGCGTGTTCCTCCAGCAGATCCAGGGCCTCTCGATCAACCTGCCCGACGAGGTCCAGAAGGCGATCGATCTCCGGTCGTCGATGGGCGTGCTCGGCGTGAACTACATGCAGTACCAGGCCGGCCAGGCATTGACGACGGCGGCCGCCAATCCGAGCGGCGGCGCCGGTACCTTGGTCGGTGCCGGTGTTGGTCTTGGCGCCGGGCTCGGCATGGGCGCCGGCATGATGGGTGCGATCAGCCCGGGCATGGCCGCCGGTGGCGGCGCGATGCCATGCCCGAAATGCGGGGCCCTGGTCCCGCCGGGGAGCCGGTTCTGCCCGAGTTGCGGCTTCACGATGGCCCCGGCGGCGGCTACCCCGACGGGGCCGACCACTCCGTGCCCGAAGTGCGGTACGGCGATCCCCTCGGGGTCGAAGTTCTGTCCCAACTGCGGCGCGCCCGCCCCGGTACCGGCCGCCGCAGCGACGAAGCCGTGTCCCAAGTGCCAGACCCCTGTCGCGGCCGGCGCGAAGTTCTGCCCGAACTGCGGAAACCCTATGACCTAGGAAACGGCCGTTTCTATTGGGCTTAGCTCCCCCGGAGAGATCCGAAATGCAGTGTCCTCGATGCGGTGCTCCCCTGCCGGACAACGCCCGGTTCTGCTACGCCTGCGGCGCTCCGATTTCGGCGGGTGTCCCACCGCCGCCGGCCCCCGGGGGACCGTACGGGTACAGCGGCGCCCCCGTAGGGATGGTCCCTCCACCGCCCCCCCCTCCTCCAGTGCAAGCCGCTCCGACGGCGCCGAAGGAACTCAAGTGCCCCGCGTGCGGCGCCCCCCTGACGCCAGAGTTTGGCGACGCGGTGCTGACCTGCCAGTACTGCGGCGGCACCGTTTCCCTGGCCGGCACCGGATGGAAGGCTGTCACCCAGCACTCGATGCTGTTACCCCAGGTCATCGACCCGGATTCGGCGCTCAAGATCGTGAGGGCGAGCATGGACTCCGGCTTGTTTCACGCGCACCGGTTCGAAACGTCGAAAGTCACGGACCAGAAATTCCAGTTCGTGCCGTACTGGATCGTGCCGAGCTCGGCCACGACGAACTTCACCTACCAGGACGTGGCCGTCTCCGCGGGATCCACGATCGGCACGATAGCGGCGAGCGCCTTCCTCGGAGGCGAGCTAGGCCGCGGACGGGGCAACACGTTCATTCCGATCGTGGCGGCGCCCGTCGTGAACCCGACGCGCCAGGACCAGATCACGGCCAGCTACCAGTTCCCCGTGGTCGCCGTCAAAGGGTACGCGCAGTACCAGCCCAAGAACTACCAGTTCAACCTCGACACCCGTCAGCCATACAAGAAGGACGCCTTGCCCGCCGGAGCGTCGGTGCTCAACGGGGATCTTCCCCAAGAGTCGGCGCAGCAGATGGCCCGCGCCTACGTCATGCAGGTCCAGGCCGAGGCGGCGCACAAGAAACACTCGATGGTGAGCGGACTCCAAACCCAGGTCGAGGTCAGTGAACCGGAACTCCTGCACGCACCGATCTGGCATTTCACGCTCGACCACAAGGGGCAGCCGGTAGTGGTCCTAGTCGACGCGAACTCGTCCCGCTTGATGCTGAGCAATCTCTGAGTCCGTTACGGCGGAGGGCGGAGCTCTCCCGCCAATAGGCCGAACCGGAGAACGTCCACCCACTTCCGCCCATCCCGGTGATGTTCGCGATCCCGTCCCTCCAACCGGAACCCGATTTTCCGGAGCACGCGGGCCGACCGAGGGTTGAAGGCGTACACCGTGGCGCACGCCCGGTGCAGGCGCAGGGTCTCGAACGCCGCCCGACAGACGGCATACGCCGCTTCCGCGGCGATACCCTTCCCCCACTCCGACGGGGCGACCCAGTATCCCAATTCGAACCGCCGGTCGGCCCAGTCGATCCGGTGGAGACCGGTGCCGCCCACGAGTCGTCCCTCGGCGCGCTCGAAGATCAACAGTGTCAGGTCCGTGCCCTTGCGTCGCTTCCGGTGGACGGACCGGACGAACTCCTCTCCATCCTTCTTCGAATACGGATGGGGGATGGTCGTAGGGCGTGCGACGCGCCAATCACCCACCAAGGGAACGAGGACCCGGAGGTCCGCTCGCCGCGGAGGGCGCAAGAGCAGACGACGGGTCCGGACGGGTAACACGATCCGGTTCAGCCGGGATTGAACGGGGGGTGCGCGCATCGACCCGCCACCGAGGCCCCGTTCTTATCGCTCACGTGCGCCGGCTATTCGACCGGGTCGAGCGGGTCCCCGTCGAGTCCGACCCGGACGAACCGGTACCGCACCGGCACCCTACGGCGGAGGTGGGTCCAGTACGCGCAGTGCGTGCACCGGTATCCGAGTGTCACCCGGTCTCCTTCGAGCGTCCGGTTGCGGATCGGCCGGAGCGCGGACCGGCAGACCGGACATCGCTGCAGAGGGCGCCGCGTGGGGCGCTCGGCATATCGCACATCGACACGCACCCCGGGCGAATCGAGGAGGAGCTTGCGCAGGCGCCAGCCGCCGAGCACGAAGAGGGGATCCTTTGCGGTGAGTGAAGGCAGCAGCGCGCGTCGGAGCCCGGCCTGGGAGCGGTTGGACTGACCCATCCGCCCCAATTGACGGCGGGCCACAGCCCGGACCAGATCCCCGGGAGGAAGCCGATACTTCGGCGGCCTCCGCGGCCGGTGCCGCTTACCGCCCGATTCCCCGCCGCCCTTCGCGGGCACGGATCTCCTCCTCGTAGAAGGCCCGGGCCAATTGGGTCTCTTCGGACCCAACCGGCAATGTGCTGTCCCGTTCGTGGCGGAAGTACCCGACAATCGCTGCCGCGGCGGCCAACTTCACCGCGCGCGATTTGAGACGGGGGGAGAAGCGCGGGAAGTTCCGTCCCACCAACGCGGCCTCGGAGACCTGGCGGAGCTGGCGGTACAATGCCGGTTCCAGTCGCACCGGCTGGGTCTTGAGCCGGCCGGCGACGAGGGGATGGCCTGTCTGCGCGGCGTAAATGAGTGTCAGGTGGTCCCGGATCTTCTCGGCGAGGGAAAAGTCGATCTCGCCAAGCTCGAGACGCTCGGCGCTCGCCTCCACCGCCCGGAACCGATCGCGGGTCATCTGGTGGAAGCGCAGCAGCATTCGGTCCTCGAGCGCGGCGAAGTTCGGGTCGGCGATCGTCGTCCAGTAGTCCGAGGCCCCGGCCGTGCGTACGTTGTAGTTGACCGAGAAGAACGAGTGGAAGGTGTAGGGGCCCACCGTGCCGAGGGTGGTTTCCCACTTCACCTCTCGTTGCTCCATGACGAGCTTGAGGGGCTCGACCATCCCGCGGTACTTGAACCAGTCGTTAAACTCCGGCACGATGAAATTGAACGTTCGTCCCGAGTAGTACGCGCCGACGCGAAGGAACTGGGCCGGTGTAATGCCGCCACAGTATCGGTTGCGGCCGGGCAGCCCGTGCGCAGGCACGGCCGAGCGGGGATTCCCCCGGACCATGTCGTCGATGGCGAAGGTCTTGCCGGTTCCCGGGGGCCCGAAGAACGCCAAATGGAAGCCACTGCTTCCCGTGGAACGCCCGGTAGGCGCCAGGAGGGGAACGTCGGCGAGGCCGTACTGCTGCAGCATCGAGATCAGGATATCGAGGTAGAGCGCCTCGCCGAACAGGTCCCTCAGGTAGGCGCTCAACTTCGCCGCGGAAAAGCCGCGGCCGAAGGCGACCGTCTCGTCGAACCGGTTCCGTAGGAGGTCCTGAAGATGGCTCAGGAAATCCGAGTCCATGGACCGAATCTCGCTCCGCTCGTCAGGTACCGGATGGAAGCCCCCGGGCTCGGCGACTTCCGGCGGCTGGAGCTCGATCAATAGTAATTCCCGGAGCTCGACGGGAAACGGTGCCGCGTAGACCCGCTCGTTCGGGCCACCGAGACCCTCCTCGAGAAGACCCCGCCGTTTGAGGCGTCCCAAGAGGCGAGAGGGATCGCCGAACACCCGGTCCTTCAGCAGCCGTCGACGCAGCTCCGAGGCCCGAAACCGGGGGGGACCCCCGCTGGCTCGGCGGGCGACGGCCCGGTCCGCCTCGTCGAGCACTCCGATCAAGGAGCGGGCAATGGCCCGTTCTTCGCCGGTGAGCTCCAGCGTCCCCGCGGTCGCCACGTGCACCGTTCACGAGCAAAGACCAACCTATTTACTTTCGTCACCGTGGGCAACTCGTGGTCGTCGCCGCGTCCCAGTATGAGCGGGAGCTTCGGTCTCTGCTCGAGGGAGAGCGCGCGGCGCTCCGACATTACGCCCGATATCTCAAGCCGGAACAGCGGCGCACGCTGGACCGGCTCGAGCGCGGTCCGTTCCTCGTCGTCCGTGCGGCCGGTTCCCATGGCTTCGACCTTGTGGCGATGCGAGCGGGGTACGCGTTCCCGATCGAGGCGAAGGCCTCAGCAGACGATGTCATCCACTTCTCATCGGCCAGCGGCCGAATGACCGACCAACTCAAGGATCACCTCGAAGCCGCCAAGCGGGGGGGACTGGTCGTGTTGTATGCGTACCGGAGACTCGGGGCGAGAAACGACGAGCCCTGGAGGTTATTCACGCCACAGACGGACCGCGAGAACTCGGGACGAGTCCGGGTGCTCTGCAACCATCTACCTCCGATCGGGCGGACCCGGGATGGGAACGGGGTGTTGCGGTGGGAGAACGGTCTCCCGCTCAGTGCCTTTCTCGAGGCGATGTTCCGCATCTTCGATCCGGAGGGCGGAGCGTAGGACGTGCGCGTCCACGTCGAGTCCACGGGACTCGCCCGATTCGGTCGGCGCTCGGAGGACCTCGTCGACCTCCTCGCGGAGGCCGGTTCGGCCGCCCTAGAGGGCATCGGCCGAAAGACCGTCGACGCGCTCTTCGTGGGCACGATGGCCGCCGGCTCGCTGAACGACGTGGAGAATGTCACGAGCCGGCTTGCGGACCGGCTCGGGCTGGAGTCCAGCGCGGGTTGGAGGGTCGAAGCTGCCTCCGCGACGGGAGCGGCTGTCTTCCATGCGGCCGCGATGGCCGTAGCCTCCGGGCAGTTCCAGCGCGTCCTCGTGGTGGCCGGGGAGAAGATGACGAACCTTCCCACCCCCGACGTGGCGCGGATTCTCTCCCGTTCCCTGGCTCCCCAGGAGCAGGTGGCGGGAGCGACGATGCCGGCGCTCGCCGCGTTGGTCGCCCAACTTTACGCGGCACGGTACGGAACGACGACCGCGATCTTCGATCTCGTGACGGTGCTCGCGAGAGCCGCGGCGGCGCGTAACCCATTCGCACAGTTCCAGATACCGGTAACCACAGAGGAGGTGGTCGAGAGCCGGATGGTTTCCACTCCGCTGCGGCTGCTGCATTGCTCCGCGATCAGCG
Source organism: Thermoplasmata archaeon (assembly GCA_030037735.1). GTDB lineage: Archaea > Thermoplasmatota > Thermoplasmata > Lutacidiplasmatales > UBA184 > JAKIWV01. The sequence goes on along the minus strand of JASHQC010000048.1, from coordinate 7,574 downwards.
ACGGAGCCGCCGCCCTCGTTCTTTCGAAGGGAGAAGGCACCGCCTCGGTCCTGGGGCTCGGCCAGGGATTCGACCAGCTCATGGTGGCCGACCGGGAGGACGTCACGTCGTTTCGCGCGAGCCGCGTGGCGGCGGAACGCGCCTACACGATGGCGAGGCTCACCCGCAAGGAAATCTCGTTCGCGGAGCTTCATGACGCATTCGCGCCATTCTTGCTGATCGACCTGGAAGACATCGGCGTGTGCGGGCCCGGGGAAGCCGGTCGTTGGCTCGAAGAGGGGGCCGTGACACCGGAAGGGCGATTCCCCGTGAATCCTTCCGGCGGACTGCTGGGCCGGGGTCATCCGGTCGGGGCCTCCGGGCTGGCCCAGATCGTTGAGGTCAGTCGCCAGCTAACCCGGGAATCGGGTTCCACTCAGCTGGCTCGGCCCATGAGGGTGGGCTTGGCGCAATCGATTGGCGGCCTCGCGAGTCACAACTTCGTGACCATCCTAGGGCATCGGGGGGCGAGTTGATCTGTCGGCAAGAACTCTCGAGATGAGCCGGTGCGCGAGCTGCCACGCGGAATTCCTGCCCCGGCCCGGACCATGCCCCCGGTGTGGCTCGCTCCAGATAGAAAGGATAGAGCTCCCGGCACGTGGAATTATCCGGGCGGCAACCGAGCTGTCGGCACCGGCAGCCGGTTGGAAGGCTCCGCATCGGCTGGCGCTCGTAGAGCTGGCCGAGGGGATCCGGGTCTTGTGCGTCGTGGGGAAATATCTCCCAGCTCCTGGAGACTCGGTCGAAGTCACGAGCGACGGTGCGGTGTACCGAGTTCAATGAACCGGCCCGGGCCCAGCCGGACCTGGGCACGCGGGGAGGGGGATTTTCCGAGGGCCGCTCACGTCCGGCCCTCCTTTGAACCCCCGAGGTGAAATCACCACTGGATTAGCAATCCAGCGCCTTACCGGGCTGGGCCATCCCCGCGCACGCCGGACAGTTGTCGCCATTGGTTTAAGCGTTGGCCGCTCGCGGGGAACCCGCCTCCGGCGCCCGCCTCGCTCTTATCTGCGTTCCCACTGCTCGAAAGGGGGATTCTGATGCAAGTCAAACGGGCGGGCGTCGTCGGAGCCGGGACGATGGGTGCGGCCATCGCGGAAGTGCTCGCGTTCAACGGCATCGACGTCGTGTTGAAGGACCTCGATGGGGGGCTCGTCGAGAAGGGGCTGGCCCGTGTCCGGCACTATGTCGATGAGCTCGTTCAGTTCCATGCCGAACGGGGCGATAAGGAGCTGGCCCGGATCAAGGATCTCGGTGTGACGCTCACTGAGCAGCAAGTCGCCGCGGTCCGTGCCCGGCTCGCGCCAAAGGTGAGTCGCCAGCGGGGCGACGAAATCATCGGTCGCGTTCACGGAACGACGACCTGGGAGCCGTTCGGGAACGTCGACTTCGTGGTCGAGGCGGCGTTCGAAAAGATGGAGATCAAGCGCCAGATTTTCGAGGCGCTCGACCCCGTTCTGCCGGAGTTTGCCATACTCGGTTCCAACACGTCCTCCCTATCGATCACCCGCCTCGCCCGCGGCCTCCGACACGCCCCGCAGATCCTCGTAACTCACTTTTTCAATCCGCCGGTCACCCTGCCGCTCGTCGAAGTGGCCGGGGGCGTCGAAACCCGCGAGGATGTGATCACGGACACGATCGATTTTCTTCAGGGCCTCCGGAACCATCGCTACCCGCTCGTTCCGATCCGGGTGCAGGAATCACCGGCTTTCGTGGTCAATCGACTGTTGATCCCGGTGCTGGCGGAGGCGTGCTTCGCGCTCCAGGACGGCCTGGCAAGCGCACGCGACATCGACCAAGCCATGAAAGCCGGGGCCGGCATGCCAATGGGGCCGTTCGAACTGGCCGATTTGGTCGGACTGGATGTCACGCTCGACGTGATGGAAACGCTCCACCGAGAGTTCCAGGATCCGAAATACCGGGCTCCCCCCATGCTCCGGCGCCTCGTGGACGCCGGCCATCTAGGCCGGAAGACGGGGCGTGGGTTCTACGAGTACGCCTAAGCGGAGGTCTGGCCTCGGCGGGAATCTTTGCGGGCCGCCTTGAGGGCGCGCGCGTAGCACTCGAGTTCCTGGATGAACCAGTCGAATCGGGAGGTTCAATCGTTCCGGTTGACTTTCGGTCCGTTCTCATCCCACGGCGTCTCGATTTGCTGGACCGAGACCGCCAAGGGCCGGTCTCTGCGGGGACGCCCGCGATCACCGGACGGAGCTGGTCCTGGGTCCGAACTTCCCCGATGATGCCTCCAGCCGGGGTGAATCCGAACGGTTTCCGGTTTCCCTCATCGAACAGACGGTCGATGAGATTCTTGAGTGCTCCCGGAATGCTGAAATCGTACTCCGGCGGGATGATCCCGACGCCATCCATGCGTTCCACCGCCCGAACGAACTCGTCAATGGACGCCGGCCGCTCCGTCATCTCGCATTCCCCCTGCACGAGATTGCCGGACGCCGGGTCTACGTGATCCCAGAGGCGCGTCTCGACGCCCAGACGCTTCGCCAATAGCTCGGGCACCTCGCGGGCTGTCCAGATCGACCGACGCCCCGCGCGAACGGTATCGAGGAGGATCGGGAGGTCGAGCGTCACCCCGTGGCGGTCGGCAACCGGGGCTGTAATCCGTCGGGGAGGCGAAGGAACCAGCGTTGAGCGAGAGTACGGGGCGGAGGCGTACCGGAGGGTTTTTGACCCGCCGCGCACCCTCGGCGAGGTAGTTCCATGGTCGCATTTCCCTCCGCTGAGTGGGCCGCCCTGTTTCAGAAGGCGCTCAACGACAACACGGCCTACGCGCAGGCCGCTGCTGCCTGGGAGGGGGACCTGATGTTCGAGGTCCTCCCCGATGCGCAAGCCGCGAAGGGTCCGGGGATCTACCTCGACCTGTTCCATGGCCAATGCCGGGAGTCCCGGTTCGTTTCCGACCCCGCGACGTTGAACCCGGAGTTCGTGTTCCGGGCGACTCGGGAGAACTGGCAGCGGCTCATGCGCCACGAACTGGACCCGGTAAAGGCCTTCCTCGGGGGGACGATCCGGATGTCGGGCAATCCGGCGAAGATCATGCGGTTTATCGGAGCGACGAAAGAGCTGGTCGAAACCGCGGCCAGCGTGCCGACAGATAGTTAATCCGGCCAGCCCGGGCCTAGCCCGTAGAGGCCGGAGCGGCTGGGGCAGGCGTCGCGGGCGCCCCCGGGGCCGGCGGCGGTTTAGCCGCAGCCGGAGCCGGACTGGCGGCGGCGGGCGCCGGAGGAGCTACGGTCTTGGGTGGAGCAGGGGGCTTGGGCGGGGGCGGCTGGAGTCGGCCCTTGAGGAAGGCCAGGATCCGGGCCCAGGCGGCCTCGGCAAGAGGGAGATCGTACGCGCGGAGGTCCCGGGATAGGAAATGCCTTCGAGCCGCAGGGAAGTCTGCGTACTCCACCGGGGCTCCGAGCTGGGCAGCTTGCGATTCGAACGCCTGCCGGGTCCGGCGCGAGGCGCCGTCGTGGCCGGCATCGACAAACAGCATGGGCGCCGTGACCAGCGCGACGTAGCCGGCCGGTCGAACGGGGATGGGATACGCCACCGCCACGGCCGTCAGCTTCTGCTCCTCGCCGGCCACGCCGATGGCCAGGGAGCCGCCAAATCCGACCCCGAACAGCGCCGTTTTGTCGGCGTCAGCGAGCGGACGAGTCCGTAGCGCATGGAGCGCGTCCTGCAGGTAGAGAACCAGCTTTCGGGTCCGACTAGACTGCAGCGGGACCCCGCCGGCCAGGTATGCCCCGGACCGGGTGACGAGGTGCTCCGGGAAACCGATCCCGGGGGTTTTGCCAACCTCTGGAACCAGCACCTCGTACCCGTCCTTCGCGAACCGGATCGCTGCATCGAGCAAGACCGTTGTCACCCCGTACAAGTCCGGCGTGATCAGCACGGTCGGATGCCGAACGACCTTCGTCGGGGTCAGCAGGATACCGGTGGAGTGGCCTGACTTTGAGGTCGAGGTATCGAACCAGATCCGATCGCTTCGGTAGGGCGGGAGGGGAGCACCGGGCTTGACCGTCGTGTTGAGCCAACTCTTGTTGAGGAAATCGAGCACGCAGAGCTTGTATCGCTCCTTTTGAAGGACGATGACGGCCTGGCGCTTCCCGCAGACGTCGCAGATACCGATCACTCCGCTGCCAAAGACCTGCGGGTAGTCGGGTAACAGCAGGTCCTGATCGTCGCTCATGCCAGTGGGCTCCCGCCGAGCCGTTGTGTACGAGCGGAGGGCGGGCTTTAACGCTTACCCGAACGACGTGTTCGCCGCCGAGAACTCGCCGTGGGTTGGCGGGGCGATACGGCGCGATCGAGATGCGATTTCCCTCGCGGAAAGAGCACCGGCACTCCGGCTTCCAGTAATCGGGTTCGAAGGGCCCGATCCCCGGTAACCACCCACGCCTTCAGCCGGCGTCCCAGGTCGACGAGCGCATCGTCGCCCGGTATGGTGGTCGGGACGACGTCGAATCGGCGGGCAAACTCCCGGGCCGCCCGGGCATCGGTGTTGCCTCGGACTGCCACGCGTTCAAGCTCGCCAAGGACGGACGAGGGCACCAGGACCCGGGCCCCGTCCACCTGACCGTTGATCTCCTCTTCGAGCCGGAAGTGCGTCGTGAACGGTAACAAGAGCGCGTTCGCGTCGACGAGGACAACGGGCCGTCCACGCGAATCCGCCATTTCAGCCCGGACGCCGTACCGAGATGCCGAGCTTCTCCCGGTCCATTTCTCGTCCGGTGAGTTTCCCCTTCAGGAGGTACCGCTGCGCCTTCTGGTTCGCCGTCTTGGGAATCTCGTCGATGAACTCGACGTATCGCGGCACCATGAAGAAGGGCAAACGGTCCGCTGCGAACCGGAAGAGCTCCTCCGGAGCGACGCTCGTACCGGGCCGGAGCTGGATGAACGCCTTCACGTCCTCCTCTCCCACCTCGGCCGGAACGCCAACCACGACGGACTCGAAAACGGCCGGATGTTGGTTGAGCACGGTCTCGACATCGTACGGGGCGAGGTTCTCTCCGCGCCGACGGATGACGTCCTTCTTTCGGTCGAGGAAATAGTAGTAGCCGTCCGCGTCCCGCTTCATCAAATCCCCTGTGTGAAACCACAGATTCCGCCACGACTCGACCGTCTTCTCCGGCTTCCGATAATACTCAAGAAACATCGTGAACGGCCAGCGCGGGCGCACGATCAGTTCCCCCGGGGTCCCCACGGCAACGGGCTGGTCGTGGTCATCGACGATCTCGGCCTCGACGAATCCCAACGGCGTGCCCACGGAACCGACGCGAATGGCTCCCTGGGGATTCATCAGGGTCGTGCAACCGCACTCGGTCATGCCGTACAGCTCGATGATCTTCAGCCCGAACCGAGCCTCGAACTTCGGCCACACCCCTTTCGTCGCGCCAGCGGTCAACGCGACCCGGACTGTGTGGGACCGGTCGGACGCCTTGGGCGGTTGCTTGAAGAGAACGTTCACCATCGCGATCAAGAGCGACACGTGCGTGGCCCCGCTCTGGGCCGCGGTCTCCCAGAACGTTGTGGCGTGGAACCGCTCCTCAAACGCCGCGGTGAGGTCGTTGAGGAGCGCGGTGAGCGTCGTCATCTCCTGCGCATTGCAATGGAACAAGGGCAATCCAGTGAAGAGGACGGAATTCGGCTCCAGCTCGCTGCGGAGGCCAATCTCTCGGGGCGTCGACAGGTACTTTTCGTGAGGAATGACCGCCCCCTTGGGTGGGCCGGTGGTACCGCTCGTGTACAGGATCGCCGCGGGATCTCCCGGACCGGGCGGATCGACTGAGGGGGCGGGCGAGGATGACCGAAGCTCTGACCAGCGCCGCATTCCGGTCGGCGGGATGGCGCCAGGGTCCCTGTCCTCCGTTACCCATTCCCGTTCGAGTTGCAGCGACCGGCGGACCGGCTCATAGACCGGGAGCAACGAGGGTTCGATGACGAGGGATCGGGCCTGGCAGTCATCCAGCTCATACCGCAGCAACTCGCCCTTGAGCGCGGTATTGAGCGGAACGAGTATGGCGCCAATTTTTGCGAGGGCGAACCAAAGGAGCGGGAATTCCGGTCGATTGTGGAGAAGGGCCGCGACTCGGTCACCCCGCTTGACCCCGGCGTCCGCGAGACCCGCCGCGATTCGGTCCGTTTCTTGGTTGAGCTCGGAGTAGGTCAGGGTCCGCGCGGAAAACCGCAGGGCAGGGCGGTCGCCGTTCTTCCGTGCCTTCGAACGGATGAGAGTCGCAAGGTCATGGTATTCCTCTTCGGGTCTCAGCATGCTGTCCGACCGGCGAGCCGGCCAAGGGGCATAAACAATCCGCACCTTTCCGCAGGGTACTTAGCCGAGCCGGTGCATCGGCGCCCGTGGCGCCCCCCTCCGCGCCGTTCCGGCCGGACCGTCCGTCCGTCGCTGAACTCGCTGCGGGCGCCGTTGTAGTGGACTCCAAGGCACGTCGGTACTTGATTCTCCACGAGCCGGCCGAGGCGCGCTGGTGTTTTCCCAAGGGGCATGTCGACCCCGGCGAGACATTGTTCGAGACGGCGCGCCGGGAGGTCGCGGAGGAATCCGGGCTGAACGACCTCGATATCCGGGAGGAGTTGGGCGAGGTGGCCTACCGATTCTACCAGCCGACCCGAGACCGGAATGTGTTCAAAACCGCCGTCTACTTCCTGGCGTTCACCGTCGACACCAAGACCACCCTGGAAAGCACCTTCGATGAAGCGCGTTGGGAGACGGCCCACGACGCTGCGAAACTTTTGAAGTACGAGACGGACCGCCGGATGCTCGCTGCCGCGGTCGCGCGCGTCGAGCCCGTACCGCCGATGAAGGCAGGCTCGAAGTAGCCGCAAGTCGGTGGACGCTAGGCCCGCGCTCGTCAGGGAACGCGGAACCGAGCACTAGACAGGAGCGCGAGGGATTCCGGATAGCCGGCGTCCGCGTGACGCGCGACTCCGATGCCGGTGTCGTTGTGCAGAACCCGCGAGATCCGCGCGTCGGCGTCGTCCGTTCCGTCGACAACGAGAACCAGTCCTGCGTGGATCGAGTTGCCAATCCCGACGCCTCCCCCGTGGTGCACGGAGACCCATGACGCTCCACCCGCGACGTTCAGTAGCGCGTTCAGTATCGGCCAATCGGCTATCGCGTCGGAGCCATCGCGCATCTTCTCGGTCTCCCGATAGGGACTGGCCACACTGCCGGAGTCGTGGTGGTCCCGGCCGATCGCGATCGGGGCCGTGAGCTCGCCCGACCGGACCATGGCGTTCACCAGGTGGCCGAACCGTTCGCGCTCGCCGTAACCCATGTAACAGATGCGGGCCGGCAACCCCTGAAACCGCACTTTCTCGCCCGCCAACCGGATCCATCGGCAGAGGTGCGAATTGTTCGAGAACTCCCGCAGGATCATGCGGTCGATGGCCTGAATGTCATCGGGGTCGCCGCTGAGCGCCACCCAACGAAACGGACCGCTCCCGACCACAAACAGCGGTCGGATATACTTCGGAACGTATCCCGGGATCTCGAACGCGTTGTCGATGCC
>JASHQC010000047.1 GCA_030037735.1 Thermoplasmata archaeon | reverse complement strand
GGATTGGTGGCCGTCCCGGAGCACCGTTTCGGTGATCGCTACCATGCGTCGCCCCCCCCCGTGCCCGTGCTACAGCGGGATGTTCCCGTGCTTCCTCGGGGGTCGTTCTTCGCGCTTCGAGCGGAGCAGCCGGAGGCCGGCAACGAGCCGGGTCCGGGTGTCGGCCGGGTCGATGACGTCGTCCAAGTACCCCCGCTCCGCCGCGAGGTACGGGTTCAGGAATTCGGCCCGGTACTCCTTCGTCAAGCGCTCCTGGACCGCGGCCTGTTCCTTCTCCGGTGCTTGCGTGATCTCCCGATGGAACAGGATGTTGACCGCGCCTTCCGCGCCCATGACAGCGATCTCGGCCATCGGCCACGCGAGGTTCAGGTCGCCGCCGATGTGCTTCGAGCACATGACGTCGTAGGCGCCCCCGTACGCCTTGCGCAGGATGACGGTCATCTTCGGCACGGTCGCCTCCGCGAAGGCGTACAGCAGCTTCGCGCCGTGGCGGATGATCCCTCCCAGCTCCTGCGCGGTGCCGGGCAGGAATCCGGGCACATCGACGAACGTGACCAGAGGCAGGTTGAAAGCGTCGCAGAACCGCACGAACCGGGCGCCCTTGGTCGACGCGATGATGTCGAGCGTGCCGGCCAGCACCTTCGGCTGGTTCGCGACCACGCCGACCGGGTGACCGTCCAGTCGGGCGAACCCGACCACGATGTTCTGGCCCCAGGCGGCCTGCACTTCGAGGAGGCTCCCCGGGTCGAGCACGCGCTCGATCACGTCATGCACGTCGTACGCCGCGTCGGCGCTCTCGGGCACGACCTTCTCGAGCTCCTTGGCCGCCGCATCGGTCGGTTCCGTCGCCGGGCCCGGCGGAGGATCCTCGAGGTTGTTGAGCGGGAGATAGCCGAGGAGGTGGCGGGTCAACGCGAGCGCCTCCGTGTCGGAGCCGACGGTGAAGTGGGAAACCCCACTCGTCTGCGCGTGCGTGTCCGCCCCGCCGAGAGCCTCGAGCGATACCTCCTCGCCGGTGACGGCCCGAATAACGTCCGGTCCGGTAATGAACATCTGCGACCGGCCCCGGACCATCAGGATGAAGTCGGTCATGGCCGGGGAGTAAACCGCGCCGCCGGCGCACGGTCCCAGGATTACCGATAGTTGGGGAACCACGCCCGACAGCGAGACGTTGCGGAAGAACACATCGCCGTAGCCTCCGAGCCCGATGACCCCCTCCTGGATGCGGGCGCCGCCGGAGTCGTTGAGCCCCACGAGCGGAACCCCGGCCTTCGCGGCCAAGTCCATGACCTTCACAATCTTCTCGGCATGGGCCTCTCCCAGAGAGCCGCCGAACACGGTGGCGTCCTGGGCGAAGGCACAGGCGGGCCGGCCGTCGACCTCGCCCCAGCCGGTCACGACCCCGTCCCCGAGGATTCGCCGCTCGGCCATCCCGAACCGGTCGCTCCGGTGCACGACGAACGGGTCGAGCTCGACGAAGCTCCCCGCATCGAAGAACGCCTCTAGGCGCTCGCGGGCGGTGAGCCGGCCGTCGGCCTTGTGCTTCTTGACCCGCTCGACGCCGCCCCCTTCGCGCGATTTCTCCTTCAGCAACCGCCACCGTTCGAACGCCATGTTCAGCCCTCCTCCTCGATCGTGAGGTCCCCCGCCCACACCGCCTCGCGCCCGTGCTCCCCCTCGACCCACAGCTGGCCCTCGTCCCCGAGGTCGTGGATGACGCCCACACGACGACCGTCGACCCGGGCCCGACGACCCCGCCCATAGAGAGACCGGCGGCAGGCCGCGACCAGCGCCCGCCGACCCGCCTCGCTCTCCAGCAGCTCGATCGTGGATTGGATGACCTCGAGCGTCTCCGACTCGACCTGCGCCACCTCGGGCGGATAGCTCGTGAGCTCCTGAAGGATGGCCACCCGGTCCTGGAGCTCCGGCGGAAAATCGGTGCGACGCATCGCTACGTTGATCCCGACACCAGCGACCGCGGTTTGATCATTGACGCGGTCGACGAGTACGCCACCGAGTTTCCGGAGCGGCCCCCCTTCGGCGGGGACCAGGAGGTCGTTCGGCCACTTCAGAACCGACCGGACGCCGTACGCTTCCTCGAAATGCTGGCGCAGGCGCTCCCCGAGCGCCAGCGAAAGGAGTCCCGACTGCTTTGCGGGCAGCGCCACGATCGCCGACAGATAGAGCCCGCCGACCGGCGAAGCCCATTGGTGGTTCGAGCGCCCTTTCCCCGCGCTTTGACGGGACGCCACCACGTACGTCCCCGGGGACGCCCCACCTCGGGCCAGCGACACCGCTTCCGCCTGCGTGGAGGAAATCTCCTCGAAGTACCGGCGAAGAGACACTGTCCGCTTCCCGAGGGGCGAGCAGGGTGGGTACCGCATAACCGTAGCGGACTGCAGAGAAAGTCGACTCGAACCGCCAGAATCAACATTAGTCACCTCGCGTTCCGTTGTGGCATGTCCCCCAAGGGATCGTTCGTCGCCGCCGTTCCGACCCCGGTTGGTACCTTCGAGGTCGTCTACGATGGGCTCACCGTGCAGATCATCGACCTCGCCGAACCGGGGGTCGAACAGGTGGGAATCCCCGTCGGCGCGAGGACCCAGAAGCCGCCGTTTCCCCCGGGGTCACCCCCTCGACAACTCAAGGAGTACTTTCAAGGACGCCGGACCAAATTCGACGTCGAGATCGCGCCGACGATCGGCACCGACTTCGATCGCAAGGTCTGGACCGAGCTCCTCAAAATCCCGCCCGGAGAGACCGTAACCTATGGCGAGATCGCGCGACGCATCGGCTATCCCGGTGCCGCACGGGCGGTCGGCGGCGCGGTGGGCCGGAACCCCATCCCGATCGTGGTGCCTTGCCACCGGGTGGTCGGTGCCAACCAAACCCTCACCGGCTTCGGCCTCGGGCTCTGGCGGAAGCGTTGGCTCCTCGCCCACGAAGGCGCCTGGCCGCTCAAATCCCGTAGCTTCGAGGGCCCCCGCCACAGGGGCCAAACGACCCTCGATCAGCTCCACTCGGGGGCCCCTACGCGGACCTCCTCCGAAGCGTAACGCCCCGCGACCGGGCGTTCAAGCTACTACAGTTCGTAGCCGCTTGACGA
>JASHQC010000046.1 GCA_030037735.1 Thermoplasmata archaeon | reverse complement strand
ACCAAGTGTAGTTGAACAGGTCGCCGCCGATCCTCCGGTGCTGACTGCGCGTAAGAGGGTCGGCTCTTCGGCGCACGGTCGGACGAACCAGCCTCCCCGATTAGGAGGTTTCCCCTCCCCCCGGGCCCAGTCGGAGCGGCCCCGGACTCCCCTGGTTCTCTAGTGTTGCTGGGAGGCCATCTTGGCGGCCCACTCGCGACCTCGGGCTTCCATCTGATCCGACGGCACATCCTCTGTATGAGTCGCAACGCTCCACAGGTGGCCGAACGGGTCGACGAACTGCGCGTAGCGGTCGCCCCAGAACATGTCCACCGGAGGCATCCGGGGCTTTGCCCCCGCCGCCACCGCCCGCTGGAACACACCATCCACGTCCGGCAGGTAGACGTGGACGGAGGAGGCAGGGGCATCCGTGGAGGGACTAGGAGATCCCATGCTGGGATCCGCGTCGTTGAGCATCAATACGCTGTCCCCGATGCGGAGTTCGGCGTGCCAGACAGCCTTTCCGTCAGGCGTCGACATGCGGTTCACGAGCTTTCCCCCGAACGCCTTGGTGTACCATTCGATCGCTCGGTCGGCCCCCTTGACCGTTAAGCTCGGGGTCAGCGTGTGATACTCGTCGGGCTTCGCCTGCACCTTCTTCGGCATGCTTGTCCTCTCCGTGGCGCCAAGGGACCCGGGGGGTCATACCTTTGGGGGAAGGGCCTGAAACACCCCGGGGGAAGCGGCGCTCCGTCCTTCAGCGTCAGATCCCGAAGAAGTGCGCCGCCCCGTTGAGAATGTCCGAGAAGGTGATCCCCAGAAGGTCGAGCGCGTAGGCGCCAAGCAGGACCAGCGTGATGACCAGCACCAGGTCCAGCAGGACACCGCCCCGCCGACCCATCGCTCGTTTCTTGAGCCACGTCTTCGTCACCTTCGAAGGAAAGGGGACCGTCCCCTCAGATGTACTTCTGTCCAACGACGATGGTCCGCTCCCACGGAACCTCCCTTCAGCGGCCCCGACCCCGTCGCTCGGTTCCATAGGAGCATCTGCATGAACGAGCGAGCGTTCACTCGAGGACGGTCTGTTCGACGCGGTGGTTGCGTCGCCTACCGCCAAGTCGCTCCGATACTCGGAACCGACGTCGGGGGACCCATCGTAGCGACCCGGGTGTGACCTGCTCCCTCGAGGTCCGTTCGTTATAGGGCGGTTCTCCTCCTCCGGGTCCGTGCACGTCGTCGGGGGATCTCCGCCGGACTTGCCAAGGCCCCAACGATTCGTCCTGCCGCTGCTTGAGAGCCGGCGCGAGTCCCCCACGGTGATGACCTTCGACTTTTCGACGCAAGGAGCGGATTTCCGCTACCGGTCGAATCAGGCGATTCGGCTCGCGCTTCCCGGCGTCAACGATCCGTGGGGGCCGGTGCGCTCGTTCTCCCTCTCCTCTAGCCCCTCCGAGAGAGGTCGCATCGCCGTCACCTGCAAGATCTCTGACACGCCGTTCAAGCAGGCCCTCTCCCGTATGGCTCCGGGCGACGAGGCCGAAGTATACGGCCCGCTCGGCGCCTTCCTTTTGGACCGGCATCGCCCGGGCGTGTTCCTGGCCGGCGGGATTGGGATCACACCTTTCCGGGGGATGTTCCGGTACGCCGCCGATACCGGAGAGACGGAGGAACGCCGCCTGCTCTACTCCGCCCGGGTGCCCGAGGAACTCGTGTTCCGGTCGGAGCTCGACAAGCTCTCCCGGTCCTCCCCGAACCTCCAGGTGCGGTACTCGGTCACCCGACCGACCGAGTCGAAAGTCCGTTGGACGGGCCGGGTGGGCCGGATCCGTATGGAGTGGATCAAGGCGACGGCCGAACCTCTCGACCGGCCGAAATTCTACGTGGCCGGGCTGCCCGAAATGGTCGTGGAGATGGTGACATTGCTCCGCAGTCGGCTTCAGATTCCGGACGACGACATCGATTACGAGATGTTCCGGGGATACTGACCCCGGCCTGCAGGGGCGTCCGATCCCTTCGCGAAGTTGAAATCCCACCACTTCATAGCGGGGGTCTGGGAAACCATGGCCGAAGATGGAACGGAAATGAGCAAGAATCTATTCGAAGGGGTCATCGAGGCCCTGATGGACCGGCAGAGCCAGCTCGAAGTGCACCTGAAGCAACTCACGCTGAGCGTTCCCGGCACCAACCTCTCGATGCAGATGTCGGGTAATGTCACCGTCTCGGTGCACCTGCGCGAGCTGACGGACGAGGAGAAGCACGCGCACGCCGCCGCCACGGTGGCCCGAGTCCACGCGTAGCGTCGACGAGGGAACCTCCCCTCGGGCCCCGCCGGAGCCACGTAGCGGAGCGAGGCGATGGCGAAGGGTCTCATCAGTGTAATGTTCAACGTCAAGGACGTGGACCGGTCCGTCGCGTTCTACCGTGCCCTCGGCTTCACCACCCGGTGGCAGTGGAAGGGAGACGACGGCCGGCTAGCCTACGCCGGTGTGGGCATCGGCGACGCGGTCATCGCGCTGGGACAGATCACTCGATGGGGGAAGCGCGGGGAGTACAGCGGGTACGACAAGTGGGTCAGCACCCCTCTGGGCGCCGGCGTTATCGTGAACGTCGAGCTCCGGAACGTCGAGGGAGTCTACGCCCGGGCCCGTCGGGCGAAGGTCAAGATCGAGTCGCGCCTGAGGAAATGGCCCTACGGGACCGCATTCACCGTCAACGACCCCGATGGCTACGTGGTGAAGTTCCTGCGGCCAGTGGGAGAGTTCGCTTGAGGAAGGCGGGAGCGACGTGTCCCCCGCTCGCGTCCGATCCGTTCAGTCCCACCAGTGGTCGATGAACCGCAAGCCAAAGGAAACCCATGCCGCCAGCATTCCTCCGGCCAGGACCAGTAGCGACACGACGACCACCACAATATCCTGGAAGACGCTGAACCGTTGCGCCCAGAAGGCCAGGTAAAGCAGGACGAAGCTGATCCATCCCACGCTCAGACCAATCGACGCGAGCACCCGTCGCCGAAGTCGGCCAATCAGGTCGTAGCGTCCGTGGCGATCCCAGTTCGTCCCGGTAGCAGCGTTGGCGCTCATCAGCGCCCGACCCGGTTTTCGGGCTAAGAATGTTACTCACTCCGGGTGTGTTCCCGGGGCGAGGGGTACGCCGTCAATCCTCCCGCTCCTTCCGCAGCCCGCCCAGAACGGAGCTTGCGCCAATCGATTCTTCTAACTCCCGACTCCTTCGGGCCTTCGAGGTGCACCGAGCCGCATCCCGCCGCGTGGCGGGGGGATGCACCCCGTGAATCCTCGGAGAGCGGATGGATGACCACGAACGAGCTGTTGCTGGTCCTCGATGCAATCGCCATTGTTCTGGCCGCGTTGCTCGGCCTGATCGCGTTCAGTGCGGCCCGTCGCTACCGGGATCGCCGGTTCGCATTCGTCGGGATCGCCCTCACGGCGCTGGGGCTCATCGGCGCGGTCGGAGCGGTCGACCTCACGAGCCCCGGAGCAATCCCGGATGGTGGTCTGGGAGAAGTTCCGGTCGCGCTCCTCATCCTGGCGGAAGCGCTGCTCTACCTCTCGTTCGTTGCGTCGCGCACGTGGACGCCCCCGCCCTCGAACCCATAGCGTGCTCGACCTGCCCACCCGCCAGCGCATCTTCGCCTTCGTCCAGGAGCACCCGGGGTCGAGCGCTCGCACGGTCCAGCGGGGGGTCCAGTTGGGCTGGGGGGAGACAGCGTACCATCTCGACCAGATGCGCCGGGCCGGGCTATTGCACCGAGAACGCGGAGGCCGGCGGGATTACTATTTCCCGGCCGACATGGCGCCAGTGGACCGGCAACTGCTCCTCGCGATGCAGAGCGCGGTCGAACGAGGATTGCTCGTCGAGCTGGCCCGGTCGAATGGGTTGGCCTTCCGAGAACTTGTCGATCGGCTGAAGGTGGGCAAATCGACCCTCGCGTTTCACCTTAAGTTTTTGCTCGCACTCGGAATCGTTGAGGCGGACTCGGGGGGGACCTCCCGAATGTACCGCGTACGTCGCCCGGACTTGGTGCTCCGGCTGTACGGCTCGTACCGCAACTCGTTCGAGGACCGGTGGATCGATCGGTTCTCCGCCACGTGGGGTGGTCTCGCCCGGGAGTGACCAGGGGCCGGTTCCGTTCGTCTCAGGTTGCGGACGTCAGCCCTTCTTCCATCGGCCGCTGGCGGACGCGACGCGCGTACCAGCCCAGTAGCACTCCACCCACGATGACGCCCCCGATAGCGAGCAGGACCGGCGGGGTGAGGAGGCTTCCCACCAGGGTTCCCGGTCCCAGTCCACGCGGCGGGGCGATGGCGGTCTGCGGGCCGAACAAGACCCACGGATCATAGGACAGGTTTGAGTACCCTCCCGCGCCCTCGAACGTGAGCAGTGCGAAGGCCACTTCCGGATTGGGGCCTACGGAGAGGCCCACATTATCGGTCACATGGACCGTCGGGGAAGCGCTTCCCGTGGCGTTGGCCGTGGGTCCGAACGCGAGGCTTGAGAGGGTGGTGTTGTTGGAATCCCAGACCTGATTGAGCGTGTCGTTCGTTGCGTTGTAGGTGTAATACACCCGGTCCGGTTCATGGTAAGCGACGGCCGTAACCTCGAGTCCTAATACGTCGCTGGAATTGACCCACGGCCATCCGGAAACCGTGACATCGAACTTGATCCGGTCCGAGGCATTCCTCCCCGTCGTGGCGAAATGGAACGTGATTCCGATCGTGGCGTTCCCGAGCAGTTGATGCCCGGCGGCCCAGTACGTCGGGCCGTTTTCGCCCGGCGCATCGGCCGGTATCCACTCGGGGAATTGACAGTTGGGGGCGTATGGCGTGCTGTTGAGGCAGATGGCATTGGTCACAGTCGCCTCCATGATGTCGGTCACGTTGACCTCTCGGGACGTCGATGTATTGGTCACCGACCCAGATTGGGGGTAGCCCACGGCGACGATCCCCCCTGAAGCATTGACCTCGGCGACGGGGCCCAAATCAAAGGCTTGCCAGCCGTTTCCGGTACTGGAATTGACGAGCGGCCGGTCGACCATAAAGGCACCCGCGCAATTTCCCGATAGGGTGTTGTTCTGATCGGACCACGAGAAGCTGCTACATCCTTGCGCCTCCGAGTGGAGCGGCAACTGAGGCGACAGAGCCCCGTAGTTTCCGGAGATTCCACCGGTGGCCAGCGTCGAGAGCACCGCCAGGAGCGCAATCCCCGCCGGCACGCCGACAGCGACGAGCCGATGCGGAGATCCTTTCGAGACCCCTCCTAGCGCCACGATCACTCCATGCGGGCAGGCGTCCTTTCGAGTTTTGGCGCACGGCGCGACCCGTCGGACAGCCCTACGGTGACCGCGGAGGGACGTCCTCTCCGGGCTGGAACGTCAGCGATGCCAGGCGGGAAGCTGCCTTCTGTCGACGGTAGATCAGGGTCCCCCCGATGGACCCCGCGACTCCAGCCGATCCCACAGCCGCCACGACGGTCCAACCGGACGAGGAGAGGCCGGCCGAGCCCCCACCATGGCTGAGAGAGCCGGAGGCCCCGGTCCCGCTCGAATTCGAGAGGGCGAACGAGACGGTCTCCGTCGCGGCGACGCCGTTCACGGTGATCTCACCGTACCCCGGGGTCGCGGTGTATCCGGCAATGGTGCCGACGACGAACGAGTACGTTCCGTTCGGTTCGACGTAATTGATCGGGTAGCTGCCGCTGTCGTTCGAGCTCGAGCTCATCGTGACCCCGGCGAACGTGACATTCCAGGACGTCCCAGAGGGAAGCCCAATCTCGACGAACGTTACGCCGTAGTCGCTCACGCTGGGGGAGAACGCGATCGACTGGCTCACCGCCACCTCTTCGACGGTGACGTTGCCCACGGAAATATCGGCGGTGTAGCCGGCGATGCTTCCCACCGTGAACTCGTACGTGCCGCTCGGTTCACTGAATGCGATCGAGTCAGTGGTCGAGCCGAGCGTCGACCCGGCCATCGTCACGGCCCAGCTCGTTCCGGACGGCAAGCCGGTCTCGTAGAACGTCACCGCATAGTCGTCCGCTGCCGAGCGGAGGCCTCCCGCGGGTTCTCCCGCGTGCACCGACACGGCCGGGGAGAAAGTTACGAGGAGCGTCAGTCCCAGCAACACCATCCCAACCGCGAGCCCTAGGTGCATGACTCGCCGACGGCTCTCTGGCTCCATGGGAGGGAGAATCCCTCGGGGTTGTTTGCTGGTTTTGGCGCACGTTCGGGACATGATGCCCTTCGACCGATTGAGATTCTCGGTCCATCGAGGCCGCGACGCCAACCAATCGATGGTTCCATTCTGAGGGGGAATGATCGGGTTTTGCTCGGCCTTGGAAGCCTTCTGGCCGTCGTCCGTCACTTCGCTGGAGACGTACTGGGCGGGCGGCAATCCGTCGGGGCCGTGGGTCCCCGGACTACCCTAGCGGACTCCACAGGAAGCACAGAAGGTCTGGCCCGGGACTACAGGTTGGCCGCAGCTGGGACGGTTCAAGGAACTTGGGCCGGTCGTCAACCGGTCGGACGGGGCGACCTTCCTGCGGGAGTTTAAGCATTCCGGGCCCGAACCTCTCCTCGAGAAAAC
>JASHQC010000045.1 GCA_030037735.1 Thermoplasmata archaeon | reverse complement strand
TCGAGCAGCTTCAGGAAGGCCACCGGGTCGGTCAGAAACGACTCGAAGCCCGCCGCGTCGGGATGCGTGTCGATTAGTGCGCGCGCGGCGGGCCGCATCTCCGAGAGCAGGTTGACATGGATGTGACAGTCGGTGACGCCCATCGGGCCGCTGCAGCGACCCCTCCCATTTGACGCTGTGGGCGGAGCGACTCGGAGGCCACCCAGCGATAGGTACGGGGTGTCGTTCTTGCAACGCGGAGGGTTTAAGGCGAAGGACGCCCGGTGGTCCGTTCGTGGCACGGGGCACGAGCAACCTGACGGCAATCAGTCCGAAACACCTCGGAAGGTACCTCGCCCAGGGTGAGGTGCTCTACGTCGAGACCCGAGCGACGAAGCTGTTCTACTTCCCGGGGCCGATCGTGGTCCTCCTCATCATGCTCGTGATTGATTATTCAGCGGCCGCGGCCCGGTACAAGTGGCCCGCCTTTCCGGCCCTCAGCGCCCAGTTCGCGAAGCTCCCGGGGACGGATCTCCATTATGTACTGTACTTCCTCGGACTGATTACATTCCTCGTATTGATCTGGCTGCTCGTTCGGTACGTACGCTGGATTCGAACAGTCTATGCCGTGAGCAATCACCGGATTCTCATCAAGCGCGGGATTGCCTCTCGCGACGTCGACGACATCCCGATGAACCAGGTGCGGGGCGTTGACGTCCACCAAACGATCGGACAGCGCCTCCTGGGGTATGGTACGGTCCGGGTGACATCCGAATTCGGGACCGACCGGTCGATTGGCAATGAGGACTGGCTGGGCATCCCGAAGCCGTTCCAGGTGCAGCGCACCATCGAGACGGTCATGCAGAGTCCCGGCATGCCGACGGGTCCCTTCCTCCAGCCCACGACCGTCGTCTACGCCAATCCTCCGCAATACCAGCAGCCTCCGTCCGCGCCGCCGTCGAAGTGAGGGCTGGCGGCCGGATCCGCTCAGCTTCCCCGCACGCGCCGCACCTCGGACGTGAGCGCGGGAACGATCTGGAACAGGTCACCGACGATGCCGTAGTCGGCCACCTTGAAGATCGGCGCGCCCGGGTCGGAATTGATGGCGACGATCGTCCGCGAGCTGATCATGCCGACGAGATGCTGGATCGCGCCGGAGATCCCAATCGCGATGTACAGTTGAGGCGATACCGTTCGCCCGGTCTGACCGATCTGGAGGGCGGCCGGTTTCCACCCGGAGTCGGTCACGGCGCGAGATGCGCCGACGGCGCCACCGAGGGAGGCCGCGAGCTCGTCCAGCATCCGGAAGTTCTCCGGTCCCTTCAGACCCCGGCCTCCCGATACGATCACCGTCGCTTCCGAAAGGTCGGGGCCTGACGCGGACTGCGCCGTCTCGAAGCCGCTGACATGGCCGAGGGCCGGAAGTTTTCCCAGCTCCGGAGTCGCATGGGCTAGGACCGGCGCCTTCGAGCCGGACGGTTCCGGGGGAGGGAAAGCGTTCGGCCGAAGTCCGAGGACCACCCGGGGCGCATCGACCCGGACCTCTTGCAGCGCCCGACCGCTGAACACGGGGCGTACTGCCAACATCGCTCCGTCGTTCGAGATGGAGATGTCGGCGATGCCGGTCACCGCCGCCGCTCCCCATCGTGCCGCCAATCGTCCAACCAGTTGGCGACCGTGGGCCGTGCCCGCGAGGAGAACAGCGATCACGCCGAGTTCCTGCGCGAGGGCCGTAATCGCTGCGGACCATACGGCCGCCTGGAACGAGTCGAAGCGTGGGTCCACAATGGTCAGCACTTGGTCGGCCCCTCGCTCCGCTACGTGAGCCGCCGCTGACTCCACGGCGGATCCGAGCAACAGCGCTATGACCGGGGTCGTCCCCGGAGGACCCGCCAGGCGACGACCCGCCCCGAGCGCTTCGAGCGAGGAGCGCACCGGCGCCCCGTTGCGGAGTTCAACAATCACGAAGACAGGGCCGGTCACGGGAGCGTTTTCGCCTCCTCTCGCAAGAGTCGGACCAGTTTCTGGGCCGCCTCTTCCGGGGTCTTATACTCGATCATCTTGGCCCCGGTCCGCGGTGGAGGCAGGCGGAAGGCCGCGACGTGCGTCCCTGGAGCGGCCGGCCCCACCCCCGGCGGCGGATTCGCCCAAGTTACCTTGTCGATCGCGATCCGTCGCGCTTTGAGCACGTTCTGGAGCTTGGCCGTCCGCGGGTCATTCCACGCTTGCTGGAGGCCGACCACCAGGGGCGGTGGGGCCACCATCCGCTCCAATCCGCCCTCGATGGCGCGTGCGAACGTGAACTGGTTCGCTGCAGCGTCCCACCGGAGGTCGACGACCGGTCCGTAGTCCGCCACGCCGAGCCGCTCCGCCACCGCAGGCCCGACAAGTCCGGCCTCATCGTCCAAGGCTTGCTTGCCCGACAGGATGAGGTCGAACGGAACGTTCTGGCAAGCCGCGGCCAACGCCTCCGCGGCCAACATCGGGTCCCCCGCGGCGTCCTTCGGCTGTTCCACCCAAGTGGCCGCGTCGCATCCGAGTGCGAGCGCGGACCGCAGAATCTCCTCGGTACGCGGCGCCGGTCCGAAGGCGATGGCGCGGACCTTAGAGCCCGGAATTGCCTCCTTGAGCAGCAGGGCTTGCTCGACGGCCGATTCGTCATAGCCCGTCAGGACCCACTTCACTCCGTCCGTGTCGAGGTCGGTGCCCGCGGCATTGGGCCGGAGGCGCGTTTCGGGGTCCGGTACCGGCTTGATGAGGACGAGGAGTTCCATCCGGCGACCCCGTCCTACGCGTAACGTGAGAGCAGTTCGCGGGCGATCACGATCCGCTGGATCTCGTTCGACCCTTCGTAGATCTGCGTGAGCTTCGCGTCGCGCAGCAGCTTCTCGACCGGATAGTCCTTCATGTAGCCGTAGCCGCCGAAGATCTGGATCGCATCGTCGGCCACGCGCATCGCCGCGTCCGAGGCGAAGCACTTCGCCATCGACGACTCCAACGACCCGCGCTCGCCCTTATCGATCCACCAGGCCGCCTGCCAGGTGAGCAGCCGGGCCGCGTGAACATCCTGGGCCATGTCCGCGAGCTTGAGCTGGATAGCCTGGTGCTCGCCAATGGGCTTGCCGAAGGAATGGCGCTTGTTGGCGTAGTCGCCCGCGTAATCGATGGCCGCCTGGGCGATCCCGGTCGCCAGCGCCCCGATCGGAGTCCGCGTGTGGTCGAGCGTCTGCATCGCGAGGGCGAATCCTTCCCCCTCCGGCCTCAACCG
>JASHQC010000044.1 GCA_030037735.1 Thermoplasmata archaeon | reverse complement strand
TTCATTCGTCACTGAAGGATCTTCGCACGACGAAATGTCCCAGGAGCTCGTTCATCGAACTCCTGTACCGCTCCGAAACGAGGGGTGGCTCAGCCTCATTCGCCCATTAGCTGGTTCATAGCTTCGTGGAGCCCGCGAGCAGACGCCGCACCACCTTCGCCAGCACCGGAAGGTCTCGCTCAACGATCACCCACGTTCGCTCCAGGTTCAGTCTGTCGTAACCATGAATTGCGATGTCACGGAATCCTGCGATATCCGACCAGCGAATCCCGCGGGCACGATCTCGGGTGGTGTTCGAGAGCCTCTTGGCCGCCTCTCCAATGATTTCGAGGTTCCGAATCAACGCGTCTTGATCCCATGGATTGTTCAGGAAACGCTCCCGATCGATACCGCTAGCCTTGATGCGCTCTATCCGCTCGAGGATCTGAGAGAGGGTGGCCACGTCGTCTTTCACAGCGGAATCGCCTCCGCCTTGATCTGAGGTTCCAGATACCAGTAGATCGACTCGTCGGTCACGACGTCCACTCGACGTTTGAGTCGAGCTTCGAGCTCATTTATGAGCGCGATCTGATCGAGGAGGCTCGCATCCGGCTCCATTCGGACCAGCAAGTCCAGGTCACTAGCGCCTGTTGCGTCGCCTCTCCGGACCGATCCAAAGACACGCACGTGGGTTGCACGGTGTCGGCGCGCCGCGCTGAGGATCTCTCGGCGGTGAGGTACGACGATCTCCCGCCAGGCACGGTTCTCCGGGTCGAACGGCGATACGATTGGAGACCGAGGCGTGTTCCAGAGACGGGACTTACAAAGAGGACAGACTTTGACCCGGTCCCGGCGGGGTCGCCAGACATTCCCGCACCTGAAGCAATGAAAGAGCTCCATTCCAACGCGCCCCGCCAGGTCACCAGGAAATGTAAGTAACCCATTTCACTTAAGAGTAATGCCTCTCACCTGATGGGGGCCCAACCGTCGGTGCTGCGAGCGTTTGCTCGCACTAGCCAGGAAGAGCTAGTTCCCCCAGCCGTGAATGGGTTTGGCCTCGTCGAGACCCTCTCTGGAGCGCGTTCATCACAGCCAGTTTCCTTGACGCAACTTCGGGGTTGCCCACGGCTTCAATCACTTTCCGCGACGGTATGGGCCGGACCCCGCAGCTTGAGGAAGCGCAGCACCAGCTACGCCAGCTCGAGGATGAGGCGGTTCTCTCGATCCGGTGCGATTATCACTTATTGACCGTTCTTCAACTTCAACCGTCGGGCCAGTGGGGACGGGATTCGAACGACGAGCGAGTTCCCGGAACGGGCGATCTTGACCTTTGATGCAAGTCCACAAATCCCGACTTCCTTAGCTCGTTCCTCGACCTGACGCATAGCAGAGGCCCCGAGAAAGGACTCGCCGCACCTATCGCAAATCTCGCCGTCGTAGGTGCCCAAGTCTACGCCAAACATCTCCTCGCGGATCCGCCCAGGGCGAAGGTGTCCCTTTCCGCATACCGGGCACTTCTCTGGCATGGCTACCACCTTGGTTTCACGGTGATGACGAGGCATCGCGCGCCACGGACCACGTAAACCACCCCGAAATACCTGTATGCCGAGACAATTCTACCCGCCTGTCGGGACTTGGTCCCGAATCGGATCGCTGCCTCGACCTCCGCCGATGAGATTCCCCGCGGGACCATCCGTTCGCGCGCATGACGGCTATAGACGACCTCCAGGGTCATCCATTACATGTATTACCTGCCGCGGGATCTACGCGGACCTAGGCATGGAGCCCTCACTAGGACGCTGACTGACGCGCCGGCGGTCTTCCCCTTTTTGCCCGTGATGTTCCGCGCTTTGGCGTCGTGCTCGAGCGGTCCGTCCAAGGCAGCGCGCTCGCGAAGACCTGCATCGCCTCCGCTTGGCGGGTCGGATCGGCCTCCAGATACTGCATCGTGGTAGCGATGTTGTCGTGGCGCAGGAAGCCTTGAACCGTCCGGTAAACGCCGTCACGCGCCGCGTTCGGCAAACGGAGGAGCGCACGTTCCAAAAGGGTCGCCCCCGACCGTCGCAGCATGTGGGTGGAGAGGCGGACCTTGACGCCCCGGGCGACCAGGCGTCGTTGCAGGATGGCCATCCAGCGGTTCGCACCCCCCTCGCCGTAGGGAATCAGACGGCCCCCGCGTCGGTGGAGGAATAGCTCCTCGGGTACAGGCGTAAGCGGGGTCGAGCGGAGGAAGCGAGCCACCGTCTGCTTCCGCCACGCGAGGTAATCCTGGATCGCGGACTGGAGGGCTGGGTGCATCGTCATCCAAACCAGCTTAGGTTGTCCCCGTCCCTTCCCTCGAACCAGCAGCCGGTTGCCGGGCAGGTCGATGTCGCCGACTCGCAGCCGGAGCCATTCAATCCGGCGCAGGCCTTGGCCTAGACCCAGTAGCACCACAAGCCGCAACAACCGATCCTTGTGCGTGACTTGGATGAGCGCGTGGGCCGCCTCCTCGGAGAGCCAGCGCACCCGCTGGGAGGGCGTTCGACGGGGCAATCCGACCTCGTTGAAGACGAGGTTTCCCGAGAACCGCGCCAAGTCCCCGAGAACCGACAACTGCCAGCGCTCCTCGTGAAGCTGGTGCCGCAACCACCGTGCGTCCTCGCCGGACCATTGACAAGGGTCGGAGGTCCGGCCCGCCCGGCGCAAGAGGAGGGTTGCTCGGGACGCAACCCAGCGGTAACGTCGGACGGTCGAGGGCACACACGCTTTGTCCCGCTTCGAAGTCAACCATCGTGCAATGACGTCGTCCGGCCGAACCACGAGACATGAAGCTCGCGGGACGGTATCGTTCCTCGGCGGCCCGTGGGAGGTGAACGATGGGCTCTGGGTATCCGAAGAGAAGACTGGGCCGTACCCTTCACTAGTGGCCGAACGGATGGCTGCCCCGGAGCGCATTCAACACGCCTTGGATAAGCTGAGTACCGATCCCGTCAGCGGGGGCTACTGAGAATACACAGGGGACCCGGGCTGCATGCCCGTTCAACCCCAGCAGGCAACGTCGTGCACGGAGAAGCCCGGTCCGAACGCCGAGTGCGCTATTGCGGCGAGTCTACGACCGGGCGTAGGTCTTGATCTTGATCCGAGG
Source organism: Thermoplasmata archaeon (assembly GCA_030037735.1). Lineage (GTDB taxonomy): Archaea > Thermoplasmatota > Thermoplasmata > Lutacidiplasmatales > UBA184 > JAKIWV01. Next base: position 1,183 of record JASHQC010000044.1, on the reverse strand, counting down.
TCCGAGTCGCACCAATGCCTTGTCTCGAGTTACCAGGGTCTCGGCGCGAGCGATGGCCATGCCCGCGACCTGGACATCAATCGTTCCCAGCGGTCTGCCCTTGCGAGAGAGTTCGGCTTGGAGTATACCGGCCGCCTTGGCGCCGTCGCCATCGAATGGGGCTACGTCGTAGGATCGGAGCAGGTCTTCGAGCCGGGCTCGTTCTGTGACCGGCCGGACCGAACCTTCCGCACCCTCCCAGAGCTCGAAGAGCACGGGGGAGGGTATGTGCGGGTTCTCCTCAAGTCGATCGATCTCAGACGCAACCGCTGTGGCGTCCGACCGACCTTCCAATAGGTCGACCAGGAAGCTAGTGTCCAGCAGCATGCTCTGCGTCCAGGCGCAGGCGCATCCGACGGTCCTTCGCGATGGCCCGTCGCAGCGCCTCCGCCGACTCGTGCGACAGCGTTCCGGCGAAACTCGCGAGCGGTCTCCGACTGGCCAGTCGGTTGACAACATCCGAGAAGCTCTCGTCGGACGACTTGTGCGCGCGGAGTTTGCGGTAGGCCTCCTCCGTGATGGTGACGGTTCGAACTGACATGTATGTTTAAACGTAAACGGAGTATATGAGTCCGATTACTTCCCCGAACGATGGTCCCCGGATCGGCTTGATGAGTTCGTTCATTTCGGCAATGAACCAATTGTTGGCGCGGCCGGCCCTACGGTTCTTTCCGCCCGGGGCCTATTCCTTCATCGCAGTTGATTCGATGAGCCGTGAATGAGCTCTCGCCGTCGACCTTCCTCCGGAAACAATTCATCGCCCGGCGGACCTGACGGGCTCGAAGTGCCGGCAGCGGGGCGAAACCAACCATCGGGCCATAGTCGGTCTCACCGCCCGCCGAGGCCGGCTCGTTCACCTCTCCGGTTTCTCGTCCAGAGTAATCGATGATTCCACGTCCTCGTTCTCCCCGTCGTCGACGCTCCGCTGTCCGGCCCGGACGCTGTCCACGTAAGCCGGGTCGACCAGCGACTCGAGAATGCCCCTGATCTCGCGCAGGTTCAGCCGTGCGTAGCTCTCGGCGACTAGTTCGGCGATTCGGACAAGCGGCTCGCGGACTGGTTCATCGGTCATCCGAGGTAGAGCGGGGGCTCTACGTTCCGCCCGGACCGAGATCGACCCTAGCCGCGTTCTGCAGGGACCCCT
>JASHQC010000003.1 GCA_030037735.1 Thermoplasmata archaeon | reverse complement strand
TCGATTGTGTTGACGTACCGGTTCTCGAGCACGAGGTCGGAGAGGTTGTCGGCCGGCACGAGGACGCGCTTGAGACCGGCATCCGCCGCGGCCTCGACCTTGGCGGTTACGCCGCCGACCGGAAGCACCTGGCCCCGGACCGACAGCGACCCGGTCATCGCGAGCGACTGGTCGACGGGAACTCCCTCCAGGGCGCTAATGACCGCCGTCGCGATCGAAACCGACGCGGAGTCGCCCTCGACTCCGTCCGAGGTGCCGACGAACTGGATGTGAATGTCGTGATTGGAGATGTCTTCGCCAGTGTACTTCTTGATCAGTGCGCTGACGTTCTGAACGGCTTCCTTGGCGATTTCACCGAGCTTACCCGTCGCGACGACCACGCCGCCCTGCCGTGTCTGGGCCGGGGTCACTTCGGCGACGATCGGCAGCACGATGCCCGAGAACTCGGCCATGCCGGTCTGGGCGTTGATCGCGGCGAGGCCATTGACCATGCCGACGGCCGCGCCCTCCGTGTTGAACATCCGGTATTCCCGGCGCCGCTCGATGTATCGGTCCGCGATCTGTTGCTCGAGCGACCGGCTCGCCCGCTTCGCCCGGACGACGTGCTCTGCGGCGACCACCGGGGAGCTCTCGGAGTTCGCGATGTCTCCCGCCACTCGCACGAGGCCTCCGAGCTCTCGAAGCCGGAGCGTGAGCTGGCCGCTGCGGCCGGCGCGCCGCTGGGCCTCGCGGATAACCTCCACCGTCGCGGCCGGATTGAAGTGGGGGATCTTCTTGTCCTTCACGACTTCCTGCGCGACGAACCGGACGAGCTTCATCCGGTTCTCTGGCGTGTCGCCCATCGTAGTGTTGACGTACAGCTCGTAGCCATAGCCCCGGATACGGGAGCGCAACGCGGGATGCATGGTCTGGACGCTGTCCACGTTCCCGGCGGCGACCAGCACGAAATCACACGGCACAGGCTCTGTCTTGACCATCGCCCCCGCGGATCGCTCGGACTGCCCGACGATGGGGAATTTCTTCTCCTGCAACGCAGTGAGCAGCGAGTGCTGGCTCTCGATCTTGAGCATGTTGATCTCATCGATGAACAGGACGCCGCCGTGCGCTTTGTGGATGGCCCCGATCTCAACCCGCTCGTGCGGGGGTGTCTCCAAGCCGCCGGACTGGAACGGATCGTGCTTCACGTCTCCCAGCAGGGCGCCGGCGTGCGCGCCCGTGGCGTCGATGAACGGCGGGCGTTCGTCCGGTGAATGCGTGACGAGTAACTTCGCGACGCCCGCTGCGCTCGAGTCGCGTCCCGATCCGAACCGGACGACGGCCCAGAGGATGATAATCACCAGAACGCCGATTAGAATCGCGTCCCAATCCGTGGGCCTGGACGTCCACACGATGAACGCCACGAACGCCAGGACCAGTAGCGCAGCGATCACGAGGAAAATCGTCCGCTGCTCCTTCCGCTGCGCCGCCTCCAACTTCTGCGCCGCGACGATCTCCTTTCCTTTCCCGGCGGGCACCACGCGAATTTTGGGCTCGTTCGAATCCTCGGTGTTGGCGTAGGCCAGAATGTCCTGAAGTTGCTCCTTGGGAAGGAAATCGGTCATGGCCCGGGCGAGCATGCTCTTGCCCGTGCCGGGTTCGCCGATCAGGATCATGTGCCGCTTCTGGACGGCGGCCTTCTTCGCGACCTCGACCGCCTCGTCCTGGCCGATGACCTGATCAATCAGCTTCGGTGGGACTTCGAGCTGGGCTGTCGTCTGGTAGGTGAGGGCCTTGCCCCACGCTTCTAGCTCTTCAGAGCCAGTAGTGGGGGCTACGGACTCGTTGGGATCGTCCGTAGGTGCTGCATCCGGCGTAACTGCCCCCGAAATTGTCCTCTCGTTGCCCGGGGTGACCACTTCAAAGCAAACGAGGGTGGCGCCGTATAAATGGTTTAGGTGGCGTTTACGCTGACCCACCCCCACGAATCCGTGTCCAACCCGAATTTTCGTTCAGGGACCGCTTCCGGAGGGTAGTTTGGGTCACAAGGGGTTACCTCGCCCTAAAGTACGAAAGTTCGGTCATGGCCCAGCTCGGCAACCGGTGAAAATCCTGACGCGTCAACTGCTCGGCAAGCCCGTCGGCGACTCCCTCCTCCAGGAAGTGCGCTCGAGGGTCGGCCGCTCGGGGGGTTCCGGACCGGGCCCGCTTCTCGCGAGCGTGCATCTGGGGACCGGTGGACCCTTCGCGTTCTATCGGAGGAATCAAGAACGGACGGCCCTAGCGGTAGGAATCGGTTTCCGGGACGTTTCCCTTCCCGAAACCGCGACCACCGCCCAGCTTCAGGACACGGTCCGGGCCCTCGAATCGGACCGCTCGGTGCACGCCGTACTCGTCCAGCATCCGCTGCCCGCGGGAGTGGATTTCCGTGCCGCCGTGGATCAGCTATCGCCGGAGAAGGATGTGGACGGCGTCGGGTCAGTGAACCTCGGTCGGCTCGTCGAGGGGCGACCGGCACTGGCTCCGGCCGTGGCGGTGGGCGTGCTCCAGATCCTTCGGCACTACGCGATTGGGACGCGGGGTCAGCGGGTGGCGGTCATCGGCCGCTCCCCCACGGTTGGGTTGCCCCTCGCGCTCCTGCTCGCGGGACATGGCGAATCCGGTGATGCGACCGTGACCGTGGCGCATTCGCGCACGCCACGGTTGGCCGAGGCGCTCGCCGGTAACGCTTTGATCATCAGCTGCGCGGGAGTTCCTGGATTGCTCACGCGGGAGATCGTCCCGAAGGGTTCGATTGTCATCGATGTGGGCTTGAGCAGCATTCCAGATCCTTCCGCGCCGTCAGGTTCTCGAGCCGCCGGGGATGCCGATGCCGCCTCCCTCGAGGGATGGGTCGAAGCGATCACTCCGGTTCCAGGAGGAGTAGGGCCGGTTACGGTCGCGCAGCTCATGACGAACGTTGTGACGGGTTGGGAGAGGCTCACTCGGGGGAAGTCGTGACGTCGCCGGGCCCCGGGAACCCCTTTGAGCCGGTGACGCTCCACTGCCGAGATTGCCCGATGTGGTATGGCGCAGAGGATGACGGATGGGGTCCCTGTTCACTCAAGCATCAGCGGGGGGATGTCCGGTATCTGACCCATGGAAGCCACCTCTGTGACGAGGGCTATCAGCCACCGCCGCCGCGCATCGAGGGGAATGCGGCAGAATTGAGCGGGGTACGTTCCACCTCAAGCCCATCATCGGTCGGATACACTTCCACCGCGAAGGCCGGGAAGGGAAGCCTCCGGGCGAACCGACGTAGGCGGCTCGGCGCGAGCTCGACCCGCCGGCGGGCCGCATCGATACGGTAATCTCCGGCGGGGACCCGACCGACGGATGACAGCGCCTGGACGACGTGAGGCAGCTGCCCCTCATTGGGCGCCTCGACGATTCCGAGAAGGATCGTGCCATCCTCGGTCCGGTCGGCGAAGGAGGGAGCAGTTCGCTCGGCGCGCCGCAGGAGCCGCTGCCGCAGCTGAACGCCATCCTTGAACCGCGAAGAGCAGTAGTGGAGGGGCGTCGAGAGACGCATTTCCCGAACGACTTTCTCGGCCGTCGCCCGGCTTCCCTTGACCCCCCAGCCGCTCCCCGAATCGACCCGGTAGCCCCGGTCGTGAAGGGCGGATTCGTTCGTCGCGGAGAACTCCATTTCGTTCAGATTGATGAAATCGAGTTGCAGACCGTCCAACGCCCGGAGAAGACGACGGAGCTCTTTCTCCTTCTCGGGCAGGACCGGAATCTCGACCCCTCTCCGGATCCCCCACGAAGGGGCGGATGCCAGTACACTTCGGTAGGCCGAACCGTGGCTGTCCAGCGACCCCCAGAGGTAGTGGGGGATGTGCAGCCGGAACTCGTCGAGCCCGGCCCGTGCGAGCCGCTCCAGTTTCTCGGGGTTGGGCTCGTGGGTGTACAGATGGATGTGGTGGTCGGGCCCGAACTCGGTCTTGAGCAGCTCTACGTAGTGAACGGTCCGGTCGATGACGCCTAGCGGATCCCCACCCGTGATCCCCGTTCCGGCGGCTCCTATGGCCCGGGCCTCCTCCAGGACGTCGGCGTCGGTCAGCACGCGCCGCTCGTTGGCGTAGACCACGTCTAGCTGGTTCCGGCGCTCGGAGACCGGGCAGTAAAAGCACCGGAACCGGCACAGCCCGGTCACGAACAGAACCAGCTTTTTTCCCTCCTGGCACTGCTGGCACCCGGGTGAGAGGGTTCCCCGGTGGCTCGACGCCATGGGGAGGAGCTGGATCGTTTCGAACTCCATCGCGGGATCCGAGACCGGTCTGCGGGTAAAGCCTTGCCCGGGCCGGAGCGTTAAGCAGTCGCGCTCGTTCCACGTTTCTCCGCCGAGGTCTGCCCGTGTCCGACAGCTTCCAACATCTCCGCGAAGAGATCCTCCCGTGTCGTCGGTGTCCCCGGCTGGTGGCCTATCGGGAACAGGTTGCGCGCCAGAAGAAGAAACAGTTCCGGAGCGACGATTACTGGGGACGTCCGGTGCCCGGCTTCGGTGACCCGGGCGCCCGGCTGGTGCTCGTCGGACTGGCTCCGGCCGCTCATGGATCGAACCGTACGGGGCGCGTCTTCACCGGGGATCGTTCCGCGGCCTTCCTCGTGGGAGCTCTTCACACGGCGGGGTTCGCGAACCAACCTCATTCGACGAGGCGCGGGGACGGCCTTCGGTACGATGATGCGTACCTGACCGCCGCGGTCCGTTGCGTCCCACCCGACAACCGACCGACGCCCAGAGAGAAGGCGAACTGTCTGCCGTACCTCGCCCGCGAACTCCGCTTGCTGACCCACGCGCGGTCCGTGCTGGCCCTCGGAGGATTCGCCTGGGACACCGTCCGCGACGCGGTTCCCCAGCTGTACGGAGTCCCTCGGCCGGAGGCGGAGTTTGCCCATGGTCGTTGCGTCCCGCTCGGGCCGGGCCGGCCGATGCTGTGGGCGTCGTACCATCCGAGCCCGCAGAACACGAACACCGGAAAACTGACCGGCACGATGTTCGTGGACCTGCTGGAGCAGATTCGCGCCTCGTGGTCAGGCGCCGCGGGGCACTCCTCTTGGCGGCAGGGTTAATCGCCCGGCCCGATGGACCGACCGATGATCGACTTCGAGGTCCGCGCACGGGACGGTTTCGCCCGGATCGGTCGGTTCTCCACGCCGCATGGCGTGGTCGAGACGCCGGCCCTCCTCCCCGTGGTTCACCCCGACCCACGTCACCAGTCGATCCTCCCTTCGGAGATCGCCGGCAAGTTTGGCCTGCCCGCGATCATCACGTCGTCGTACATTGCCTGGAGATCGCCCCCCCTCAAAGAGCGGGGGGAGCGCGAAGGGATCCATCGACTCCTCGGTTTCTCCGGTCCCGTCTTCACCGATTCGGGGGCCTTTCAGCAGCATGCCTACGGCCATGTCGAGGTAACTCCTGGCGAAATCCTGAATTTCCAAGGCCGAATCGGCAGCGACATCGCAGCCGTCCTCGACGTGTTCGGCGAGCCGGACGCGTCGGCAACGGAGGCGCGCCGCGCCGTGGAGCTCACCATCGAGAGGGCGCGCGTGGCGCGGGAGCAGAGAACCGGCCTGCTTGCCGTTCCGGTGCAAGGGGGCCTCTTTCCAGAGCTCCGTTGGAAAAGTGCCGACGCTGCGTCGGGGTTTGGCGATGTGTTGGCCATTGGGGGAGTCGTGCCGCTTCTCGAGCAGTACCGGTTCGCTGACCTGGCCAGGGTCCTGCTCGCGGCCCGACCTGCGCTGGCACCGGAGCGGGCGGTCCATCTCTTCGGGACGGGTCACCCCATCACGTTCGCCTTCGCCGCGCTGTTCGGCGTCGACCTCTTCGATTCGGCCGCCTATCACAAATTTGCTCGCCGGGGCAGCCTTCTGTTTCCCGAGGGAACACTCGCCCTCGAGGACGTCCGGGAACCGTTCTGCGGCTGCCGCCTCTGCGAGGAGTGCTCGCTCACCTCCATCGCCGGCCTTCCTCCCACAGAGCGCGAAGTCGCGATCGCGCGACATAACCTCTGGATGTGCGCCACCGAGGTGCGTCGGGTCCGTCAGGCGATCCGGGCGGGCGCCCTTTGGGAGCTGGTCGAACGGCGCGCTTCCGGGCACCCGGCGCTGCTCGCTGGACTCCGGGCGGCGGTCAAGGGTTCGAGCGTGTTCCTCCCCGTGGAGCCGGACAGCCGACCCTCGTTCCGCGAGGTCACGGAGACCAGTCGAAGCCGCCCCGCGGTTGCCCGGTTCCAGGAGCGGCTGACGCGCTGGCGATCGTCGAAGGGACTTTTTCAGATGTGCCCGCGAGTGCCGCTCACCCCGCACTACCTCGGAGAGATCCCGGCCCGGGGACCGAATGGAGAGGAACTCCAATGGGAGGTGCTGACGCCGGCGGGCCCGGTCCCATTGGAGCTGTCCGAAGTGTACCCTGTCGGCGTTTGGGTGGGCCCGGATGAGTTCGAACGTCCCCCGAAGGATCTGAGGGCCAGCGCGACGGTTCGAGAGAATCCGGTCCTAAACGCACCGGCGCATTCGCAGCGCGTTGCCGACTGGACTCGCCGACAGATCTCTGCTCTTCTCGCTTGGCAATACCCCGGTCATTCGTTGCCGCTGGACGAGTCCGGTCTTCGAGGGATTCGATCCCGAAGTACCGGTCGCCTCCGAGAGCTCGCTTATCGGAACCAACCGGCGTTCCGCGTCGGGAACGACGGCCTGCCCCGCCCGACGTGGATCGGTGCCGGGCTGCTGCATCAAGCGGTGCAGCCACCTCGCCTACGCGTCATCGTTCGGGACGACGCGGTCCCGTTCGTTCGCGAAGGGCGCAGCTTGTTCTCGCGCTTCGCGGGAGCGGCCGACCCGGAGATCGTTCCGGGCGCGAGCGTTCTGCTCGTGGATCGGGAGGATCGGCTGCTCGCCGTGGGTCGAGCGGAGCTGGCGGCGCACGAAATCGGTCGGTTGACGCGGGGGGCCGCTGTCGTGGTCACCGCTCATGCCCGAAATCCCGTGCCGGGAGCGGAAATGACGCGGGACCGCGCGGCCCTGGCAGAGCCCTGATATACCCACCACCGCCTTGTCGGCCCGTTCGGCGATGAAGACCTACCTTTTGGTGCAACTCGACAGCGAAGGCGCTCCCTTTTCCGAGGTGACGGATACCCTCGAGGACCTCGGCTTCCGCCGAGAGGCCGGCAGCGGCTACGACTTCGTGTATGACTGGGGTCGGGACGCCTCGGTCAACGACTCCCTCCGGTTCGCCGACCAGATTCAGGAGGCGCTCCGCGGCAAGAGCGTTTACTTCCGAATCGAGTCCACCGAGGACTAAGCCCTTCCCCCCCTGTGCGCCGGGCCGTTTTAACCTGTTCCCGCTGTTCCGCGTCCGATGGTGGTCCTCGGAATTGAGTCGACGGCCCACACCGCCTCCGTTGGCATCGTTGGCGAGGACGCCGAGGTCCTGGGCCTCGCCTCCGATATGTACCGTCCTCCGACGGGCGGAATCCATCCCCGCGAGGCCGCGAACCATCACGTCGAAGTCTTCCCCCACCTCGTTGAACAGGCCCTCACCGCCGCAAACATCTCGCCACGAGAGGTGGAGGCCGTCGCCTTCGCCCAAGGCCCCGGTCTGGGACCGTGTCTCCGTACCGGCGCTACGGTCGCGCGGACGCTCGCCCTGCTGTGGAAGCGACCTCTGGTGCCCGTCAACCACTGCGTCGCGCATATCGAGATCGCGCGAATCCTGGGCGGACTCGACGACCCGGTCCTGCTCTACGCCAGCGGGGGCAACACCCAGGTCCTTGCGTACGGCTCCGGAAGATACCGGGTCCTGGGCGAAACGCTCGACGTGGGGATCGGGAACTTCCTGGACAAGCTCTGGATCTCGCTCGGGGGCCAGTTCCCGGGGGGCCCGGCGATAGAGAAGGCCGCCCTCGAGGGGGTAGAGCTGCTCCCCCTCCCGTACTCCGTGCATGGGATGGATGTGGCCTTCTCCGGGATGCTCACCGCGAGCCAAGTGCTGCACTCCCACGGAGCCTCGCGAGAGGACCTGGCGTACTCGGTCGAAGTCACGGCCTATTCGATGCTGACCGAAATCACCGAGCGAGCGCTGGCTCATCGGAAGAAAGAGTCCGTCGTGCTGGGAGGGGGCGTGGCCTGCAACGAGCGGCTCCGCGCGATGGTGCGCTCGATGGCCGAGTCCCGGGGGAAGTCGTCGTTCGCGCCGCCGAAGTCCGTGTGCGTCGACAACGGAGCGATGATCGCCTGGACGGGCCTGCTCGCCTTCCGAGCCGGCCTACACGTGCCCATCGCGGAGTCGGTCGTGCAACCGAGGCAGCGCACCGACCTCGTGGCCACGCCCTGGCGCCACGGGTAGGAACGGTCCATGGCCCGGGTCGATGTGCTCGTCGTCGGGGCCGGGCCGGCCGGCTCCACAGCCGCGGAGCGCTTGGCCCAGCTCGGACATTCGGTCCTGGTGATCGAGGAGCACCGACGAGTCGGGTACCCCGTGCAATGCGCCGGACTGGTCTCCCGCCGGGTGCTGGACCTCGCGAAGGCGCCTCAGGTGGTCCGACGGCCGGTCCACGGGGCGAGCGTCTTCAGTCCTCGACTAAAATCGATCTCCTTCCGCGCGCCCGAACCACGGGCGTTCGTGATCGATCGAGCGGGACTCGATATCGCGCTCGCGGACA
>JASHQC010000043.1 GCA_030037735.1 Thermoplasmata archaeon | reverse complement strand
GGCGGCGCCGGCTGGGGATACCAAACATCCCCCGAATAGCCGGCGAGGTGGCCCTTCTCCATTGCGTCCACTAGCCCCCTCGTATCGACGATCTTGCCGCGCGCGGTGTTCACCAGGTACGCGCCTTTCTTCATCGCCAACAGGCGCTCGCGACTAAACAGTCCGTCCGTATCGGGCGTCAAGGGGCAATGGATGGTAATTACGTCGCATTGCGGAATCAACTGGTCCAGGACCGCGTACCGGATACCGAGGACCTCCTCCTCGACGGTGGTCAAACGCCGGAAGTCGTAGTACAGAACCTTCACGTCGAAGGGCCGAAGGCGCACGGCCACGCGCTGCCCGATTCGACCGGCTCCCACAATCCCGACCACCTTGCCTTCGAGGTCGTGCGAGCGAGAGGCCGCCTCGGCGATGTCCCAACGCCCCTCGATCACCTGCTTGTAGGAAGGAATGTAGTTCCGCACGAGGGACAGAATTTCCATGATAGTGTGCTCCGCGACGCTCACTACATTGGAGCCGGTAATCTCCGCTACCGTGATCCCATGGGCCGCGGCCGCGGCGAGGTCGACGTGATCGGAGCCCACTCCCGCGGTGATGATCAGTCGCAGCTTCGGAGCTTTCTCAATGCGTTGCTTGGTGACGTACGCCGGCCAGAACGGTGTCGTGATGAGGACCTCCGCGGTGGGAAGTTGAGCATCGAGCTGCTCCTCTTTATTGGTCAGAACCACTAGCTCGTGTCCCTTTCCCTCAAGAAAGGGTCGAAGTCCCAACGCGTTCTCCGCGCAGCCGAGGAGCTCCGGGTTGCTCGCTGAGGGTCCTCCGGGATACAGTACCGCCACAATCTTCATCGTGCACCTCTCAAAAATCTCTCAGCTTGGGCTGAAGGTCCCCGGCTATAAAACTTGACGAGAATGGCACTTCTCTTCCACCAATACCCGCAGAGGCTCCGCCGTTGTAAGGCGAAGCGCGGGGACGACGGGAGGGGTCGCAACGACTAAATCAGCGCCCTTGCACGTTGATTCGTTGGAACTTCGGCCCCGTGTCGTCCAAGCGGAACCATGGGAGAGGCGTGGAGGCGAGCCTCTGCCCTCCCAGAGCCAAGGCGATCTAGTGAGAAGCCTAAGCGACGCATCATGCTCCAAAGGAAGAGAAGCTCCATGACATGGCGACTTGAGGGCCCTATGATACGGGCGTGGGGGGATTCGAACCCCCGACCCTCGGGTTAGGAACCCGATGCCCTATCCAGACTAGGCCACACGCCCATCGAGGAGGGCACCTCCACCGCCTTAGCCCTTCCCGCAGAGACACCGGGCGCGGTACGGCGGCGGTCAGCCAGGAGGTCCCGTCGGAGGGGATCCGTCCATCGGAGGCGCCCCGCCGGATTCCTCCGGGGGTTGCTCCCGGGCTTCCTCCATCCCCATCCGTCCGGCCCGCTCCTCTCGCCTGGCTTGCAACAGGAGAGCGATGGTCGCGAGGGCACCGACCACAATGATGCCAATGACGATCGACCAACCGGTCGTGCCGATACCTGGCGTGGAGGTCTTAGTGGCGGTGGTGACCGTCACCTTCGCGCTCAGGGTCGTAGACGATGTGAAGCCGTAGGCATCTACCGCCGTCACTGTGACCGTGTAGGCGCCCGCCCGGGTCGGTGTACAGGAGAACGAGGTAGTATTCCCTCGGCAACCGAGCGGTAAGCCGGTGTAGGAGAACGTCAGCGGAGGGGTTCCCCCCGTGGCGGTCGCGTTAAACCAGATCTGCGTGCCGAGCGTGGAGTTCAGTTCGCTCACCTGGAACGAGGTCAGCGCAGGCAAGGGATTGACCGTGATGGTCAAGGTACTCGAGGTATTGCTCTGGTCACTCGTGAAATTCGTTGCCGTGACCGATATGTGAAGTGTGCCCGCCGAGGCCGCGGTGCAGTTCAGCACCGAGGAGTCGTTGCCTGGGTTCACGCCATAGCATCCGGAACCGGGTACCCCCGGAACATAGGCGGGGAGTCCACTCCAGACGAAAGTGTAATTGGAGGCGTTCAGGGCGCTCCCGGTCAGGTTCACCACATCTACGCTGACATTGAACAGCATGGAAACGTCGACGGTCGTGTTGTTCGCAGTGAGATTTACGAGAGAAAAGTTCGCGGGGGTCGCCGGCAGCGCGACGGAGCGGGAAGCGCCGCCGAGGCCGATGTCTCGATGGGCCACGGGCGCGGGGGCCCCCCACAAGGTGCCCACCAAGAACACGGCTACAACCGCGATGGCCCCCAGAGCGAACGCCGAGCGGCACAGAGCGAATCGTTTGGTTCGTCCTAGAACAGACGGGGAGGGAGGAGGCGCTCCCGACATGCGCCCGACCACCCACACCTATGAGAAATACCTATCGGAGAGCCCTGAGGAGAGCCGGCTGGGCTACCGTGGCGTGAGGGCTTTCCGTACGACCGGCGATGTCGATTGGCTGGAGGAGGCATCCCGGCACCGGAGGGGCTCAATACCGGGGCACGGCACTGTCGACCACCCGTGACCATTCGTCAATCCCACCGGTCAGATTCGTTACGTCCTTGAACCCCTCGGTCTCAAGGTAGCCCGCCACGGCAAAGGACCGGCCGCCATGGTGGCAGAAGACGATGATGCGGCGGTCTCTGGGCAACTCGGCGAGTCGGTCGGGCACCGAGTTCATCGGGATGTGCATCGATGGCTCAATCGAAGCGACCGCCCGCTCGTCGTCCTCGCGCACATCGAGGAGCAGGATGCTCGCCGGATCGCGCTTCAGTAGGTTCTCCAGCTCGGTCGTCGTGATCGACTCGACCACGTCATCCGAGAGGTTGTGGAGAGAATAAATCCGCCGGCTCCAACCTGGCCCCTCACCTGCCGCGACGGCTTCGGCGCAACTTTGGGACGGGATCGAGCAGGAGCACTAGAGCCAGACTCGAACGTTGGCCGATTGACTCCAGATGAGATCGGTGCTGATCACCGAAAGGAAGACGGTTTGTCCCGGCAGGGCCGCCAGTTTCATGGCCAAATCCGTCGCGCGATTGGACCGGCAGGATCCGTTATGCTCGAGACGCCTGACTGGATTCGCGATGGGATCGCCTTGGGCCAAATTGGTCTCGTCATGGGCGTTCACCACTTCGACGAATGCCACGCAGCTGCTCCCCGAACGAGCAGCCGGTTACATTCGAGGTTCCGTGGAGCCAGGCCGAAACCAAAGCCAGCACGAGGGCGGCCATGACTCATGTCCGGGCGACCTTCGCGGCGGGCTTCAGCGCGCGGCAGAGTAGAGCATCAGGAGCGGCGGAAGGCCCCGGGTTCGATCAACGGGGGCAGGAGCAGGTCCCGTAGATGGGTGATTGGGAGAAAAGCGAGAAGCGTTACCTTGGTAACGGAGTTTCATTCTTCATCGTATAGCTACATGAGACGGTGGAATCAATCGAATTCATCGAGCCGACGAGAAAGTTGCCGCGGTTCGCTTGAGCCGGCCCGCCGAGCTCCCTTCGAGGCCGGATCCTCCGAGATCCATCGGCCGTAGGGAATCCTTGGGAGCCCCATCAGATCTCGAAAGAGGTTCACCGATTCGGGAGCGAAGCCGGCGTAGTGGTTGTTAAAGAAGACCAGAACCCGGCGAACGTCTCCCGAGACGTGCCGAACGCGATCAGCCCACCGCTGGGTCTCCTCGGACCGGTCCGCCCGCACCTCTCCGTGGGTTTCGGCGGGTATCGAGGTGTGGTCGCCGATGAACCGGAGATAGACCTCGTCGCTCGTCAGTTCCGGTGGAATCTCGACGTAGTTGAGACTCGCCCAAGCGAGAGTCATCTGTCGATCCTTTAACTCCCGGAGCAACCGCTCCCGAGTCTCCCCGGCGTACCACCCGGCGTCGCGAAGCTCGATGGCGTATCGGGGGCCCGCCGGGAGCCTAGACAGGAGTTCCCACAGGAACGCGGTGCTTCGCCCCGGTTTCACCCAAGGTGGGAACTGTAGCAGGAGGGGACCGAGCTTCTCGCGAAGTGCCTGCGCCGTCGAGACGAACCCTTGGAGTTTTTCGGAGTTTACCCCCTGCTTGGGGTCGAGCAGATCGCGGGTCACCTTCAACGAGAACAAGAAGGTAGGGGGGGTCCGGGCGTACCAGCCCTCCACCATGCGCCGGAGCGGCAGCGTGTAATACGTCGCATCGACCTCGACGCAGTTGAAAAGTCCCGCGTACAGTCGGAGACGATCGGCCGGCGGCGTTCCTTCCGGATAGACACGACCCCACCACGCCTCGGAGGTCCATGAGGACGTGCCGGTCCGGATCTCCGCCGCCACGCCCGGGTCAATCCGGGGCGGGAGAAGGCCCTTGCTGGACCGAATGGGGCCGAAGGTAGATGTCCAAGCGATTAGATGACGTGTCTCTCGCCAGTCGTAAGGCGAGCAGAATCATGCCCCGACGTCACCAGGCTACTCTGTCGGTCGCGGGCGATCCGGAGGACGAGTCGGTCGTGGTCGGCCCCAGTTCCTTCCGCCCCGGTCAGGTCCCCCCTCGATTCCAGCCCGATTCCCGGGCGTCGCCGCAGTGGCGGCGGGTTCGAAAGGCCGTCCTTCAGCGTGATCGCTACGCCTGCCGGCGATGCGGCCGGCCCGCCTCGGACGTCGATCATCGGATCGAGCTGATCGACGGCGGTGCCGCGTACGAGCTCGGGAACTTGCAATCGCTCTGCGCAGAGTGCCATGACGCCAAGTCCTCCGAGTCCAGGTACGAGCGTACTCGCCATGCCACTTCGTCGTGGGGTCGTTTGGCGCTCTGCCCAAAATGCTCCGGCAGCGGGTACTGTGGTTGGTGCCTGACGTCGCTTCACACCTGCACGGCGTGCCTCGGACTTCGTTTCGTACCGGAGAAGTGCGCTCTCCGGGGCGAGATTCCGACTCAGGCAGTTCTAGCCGAAGTCAGTTCGATGGCCTGGGCCGGTGCGGAACCGCCTCCGACCTGACCCCCATTTCAGGTGCGAGACCGCGGAGGGGATGGGGGGGAGGGCCCCTTCGAGTGAACGGAGTCCAATAGGCCGCACAGAGGGCAGAGGTTCGGCTTGCCCTCCGCAATGGAACGGTCCCTACACTCCGTGCACAACGTCTCGCCGCACACCCGGCATTTGGACGGCGACCCCGAATGGAGGATCACCGACCCGCACCCGACGCAGTGGGCCACTTGCCGGGGCACTTCCGATTCCATGCGGGGGGACGGTTTGGACCGGGGGCTGACAGTGGCGACTTTGGTTGCGGAGGGGGCGACGGATTTGGCGGCCGGCGAAACAGTAGATACCCGGGGGCTGGTGGTGGACGGTGCGGGTGCCCGCCCGGCCGTAAGGTGGGGTGCATGAAGGGCCGCGTCGATTAAATCGATTTCCTGGAGAAGAGACGCCGTATCGTCGAAGGGAACCGCACTCGGCGGTGTCACGGCGACCGGGGCCGGGCGGGGCGGTGGCACCGGCGAGGGTGACGACTTAGGCGGGGCCTCATCGGACGCGAGCTTGGCGGTCGCTGCGTCGGAGGCCCGAGGCGGCGGACGGCTCGACGCAACGTGAGTCGGTCTCCGGATGCGCGGGACCCGATCGTAGGCGATGGAGCTGGGCGGGGGAAGCCGGGGACTCCGGGTGGTTTCCTCCGGTGTCTCCTCCTGATATGGCTCATCGGGCTCGGCGAATACCGAGAGCGAACCACCGGCGAGCGCGATGATTCCGAGCGCGACGAAAGGAACCCAGAGTGGAATCCGTCCGATCGCCGCATGGGACCCCTCGAGCACGATGAAGAAGGCCACGGCGATACAGCCCGCTCCGAAGAAGAAGAGAGGAAAACTGGCGGCCAGGTTGCTGATCCGGGCGCTGGACGACGGGCCGTTCGTGACCCGGATTCGGGTCGATGAATCGGGTCGGACCGACGGGACTGGTCGACCGGATCGGGAGGTGGAGCCCACCCGCGCTTGCGGCAAACTCCGGTGCCGGGGCGGCGCTCCGGTGCCGAGTGAATTGTCCGCGTCCATCGATGGGAGGGGCTACCTCGACGAAGTCGGCATGTCCCCCCCATAGTAATCCTCTGTCGAGGGAATTCAAACTGTCGGAAGCACGAGCTGTTCCCCCGATCGCTATTCCTGGGGTAGGGAGTTCCTGGGGGTCGATTAGGGGGGTCGGTAGGGCTCGGCCGCGGCTCCGGCCGGAAGGTCGGAGGGTTTCGTCGCAGGAGCAGCGCTCCGGCGTACCTCCCGGGTCGAGTAGGCGCGACGGAAGTCGGCGGCTTGTTTGGCACTGATCCAGCCCGCGGTGCGTAGCTCGGTGAGGCCCTCATCGAGCCTCGGGATCAGGTCGGGGTCGACCAGCACGTCCGCCGCTCGCGTCAACTCCTGCGTGGCGACGCTCAGCCAAGGATCTCTCTGCAGCGACTCTTCCATCGTGGTCCGGAGGACCTTGTCGAACTGGGCGGTCTTGGGTTCGAGCGGGAGCACGACGCCGCCGAACAGACTCTTCAGCGCGTCGACGAGGCCGGTGCCCGTGCGAACCTGCATCGGGGGAAATACCACTTGCCGTACTCCGCGAGAACCTCGGAGGGTAGCGGTCCAGAGGGGGAACCAGATGACGCGCACCTCGGCCAGCGACGGGAGAGGGAGGAAGTACCCGGCCAGCAGGTTCTTTTGCATCGACCGGGCCGCAAGCTGTCCGTCGATCGC
>JASHQC010000042.1 GCA_030037735.1 Thermoplasmata archaeon | reverse complement strand
CGGTCCGCCGGTTCTTCCCTCCGGGCGTCTTCACGATCCTGATCTCGCCGCTCCTCGAGGAGGATTCGATCACCGTCCTTCCGCAGCTCCGCCGCCGGGGATTCCGAACCGTCGTGCTGAGTCCGTCACCCCTCGCGGTGCTCGGCATTCCGGAAGAAACGGAGGAGGACCGGACGGCCAACCGTCTCCTGCGCCTCGTCCGTCGCCACCGGCTGAGTGAGGTCTGGCGAGAGGCCCCGACGATCGACTGGGAGGACTACTGGTCTCTCGCGTCGTTCGTTCGGTTTCTGCAGAACCCCGCCTTCGCGGGGCGAAGGGCCTGACCGTGACGCGGCCGAGCTCGTGGGTTTGCAGCGTCGACGACATCGCCGCGGCAGTGTTCCTGGTCGGAGTGTTGGCCTTGGGCACGCCCCTCGACAGGCTGGGACTGCCGCTGACGTTGGTGCTCGTGATGGCCGGGGCCGGCTCGGGATTCCTCCTCCGCCGGCTGCTTCCACCTACGTTTGACGACCTCGCGCTCGTCCCGCCGGTGCTGGTCGTCCTGGTCGAGGTCCTCACGACGCCTCTCTCGGTCGCCGCCGTCGTACTGGCGGCGGCGATGGGCGTCGCGCTGCTCCTGTGGGCCGGTGCCGAGCCCCGGAGCGGGGTGTCCATTCGCCAGCAGTTCGAGCCGGCGCTGGTCCCGGCCCTGGGCGTGGCGCTCGCCGTTGCCGTGCTTTTCTTCCTCCCGAAGGGGACCGGGGGCCAGGAGGGCCTGGCAGCGCTCACCGTGGCGGCGGCGCTCGGGCTCGCCGCATGGCTGTATCTCCGCGGGGCGGCCGACGTCCTGGATCCGGAGCCGACACCCTGAAGTGGGCCTACGCGATGCCGGGATGAAGACGCCCTCCGGGGCGGCTTCCGGGTGCTGTCGAAGGGTCCCTCCTGACCACAGCGGACGCGTCGTCCGCGGAGTATGAAGAGAGGACAACCCCGGTATCCGACACCCCCGGCCGGGGTCAGGACGCCGAGAGGGCCGAACGGCCTCCGGTGACGCGCATCCGTTACGGCCGGGGCACAGCCGCTCCCCCTCGTCGCCCCCGCGCCCATATACCGAGACCGGTCATGGCATCCCTTCCGAGGGAAGGGTGTGCAGGCAGACCAGGCTCGGCAAGCGATGGCCGACGTCCTCGCGGCGGTCCACACTGCGGTGGTCGGTCGGAACGATGCCCTCGAGCTGGTCGCGACCGCACTACTGGCGGACGGACACTTGCTGATCGAGGACCTCCCGGGTCTCGGAAAGACGCTGATCGCCAAGTCGTTCTCGACGGCGCTGGGCCTCGCCTTCACTCGGATACAGTTCACTGCCGACCTCCTCCCACAGGACATCACCGGAGGGGAGGTGTGGGACGCGGAACACTCCCGCTTCGAGTTCCGTCCGGGGCCGCTCTTCGCCAACCTCGTCCTCGCCGACGAGATCAACCGGGCGCCGCCCAAGGTGCAATCCGCGCTGCTCGAGGCGATGCAGGAGTACCAGATCACGAGCGAGCGGACAACTCATCCGCTCGAACGGCCGTTCCTCGTCCTCGCGACCCAGAACCCCATCGAGCTCGAGGGCACGTACCCTCTACCGGAAGCGCAGGTGGACCGGTTCCTGATGCGACTCTCCGTGGGCTATCCCACTCCGGAGGAGGAACGCGAGATCCTGGAGCGCCGGAAGGCCCGGAAGGACGACCGGGTGGATGTGCCGACCGTGCTCGATCTGGCCCGGTTCCGCAGCGTGCAGCGGGCCGTGGAGGACGTGGAGCTCGACCCTGCGCTCGAGAGATACGCGGTGGAGCTCGTGAACGCCACGCGCGCAGACCCTCGTGTTGAGGTAGGCGCCTCCCCGCGCGGCTCGCTCGCGCTGCTCAGGCTCGGGCGCGCCCGGGCGCTCCTCAGCGGACGGGACTACACGGTCCCCGACGACCTCAAAGGCGTCGCTGTGCCGGGACTCGCTCACCGGATCATAATCAAGCCGGAACCGTGGATTCGTGGCCTGCGTGGCACCCAGGTTGTGCGCGAGGCTCTTGACCGAGTCCCGGTACCCAAAGTACCATAACCATCGACTCGTCGGCAAAGGACTTTTGAACGCCCTTCGGGTCGGCGCGGCGTGCCGGATTCGCCCGTCGTGGTGGTCGCCGACCCGGTGGATCCCGAGGCACTCCAACTGCTCGCCCGTGGACCATGCCGCGTCAGCGACGTGTCGGCCGATCCTGCGACGCTCGCGGCCCACGTGGGAGAGGCGTGGGCCCTTGTCGTCCGAAGCCGGACCAAGGTGACCGAAGCGCTTCTGGCGCTCGCGCCAAGGCTCCACGTGGTCGCCCGCGCCGGCGTGGGGGTTGACAACGTCGACCTGCCGGCGGCGACAGCCCGGAAGGTCCTCGTGGTCAACGCGCCCACCGCCGCGACGACGAGCGTGGCGGAGCTCACGGTCACTTTCGCGCTCCTCCTCGTGCGGGACCTGTACGGGGCGATCCAATCCACCAAGGGCGGAGCGTGGAAACGGGGGCTCAACGGCGCTGAGCTCTCCGGGAAAACGGTGGGCCTCGTGGGCTACGGCCGGATAGGTCGTGACGTGGCGCGCCGGCTCCGGGCCCTCGGTGCCACTATCGTCGCCTTCGACCCCTTACTGCCCCGGTCCCCGGACGAGACGCCGCTCCTGCCGCTCGACGACCTGCTCGCCCGGTCCGACCTGGTGAGCCTCCACGCCGCGCTTACCCCCGAGAACCATCACCTGCTCGACGCCGAGCGGCTCTCGCATCTCCGCCGCGGGAGCTACGTTATCAACGTCGCGCGAGGTACCCTGATCGACGAGGAGGCGTTGCTGGCCGCGCTGGGCTCGGGCCAGGTCGCCGGCGCCGCTCTCGACGTCTTCGAGGCGGAGCCGCCCACTCGGACAGCGCTGCTGGCCCACCCCAAGGTCATCGCCACTCCCCATCTCGGCGCGTCGACGCCCGAGGCGCAGCACCGCGCCGGCGTGCAGGTGGCGGAGGAACTGCTCCGCCTTCTCCGGGGCGAGGAACCGCTTTATCTCGTGAATACCGAGGTGGCCCGGCGTCCATGACCTTCGATCCCGAGACCGCGACGTTCCTGATCGCCGGGCCGGTCCGCATCCATCCCCGAGTGCTCCGTGCGATGAGCTTCTCATCGGTCAACCACCGGGGCGACTATTTCCACCAGCGGGTCGGGGAAATCCGGCAGATGCTTCCGATGTTGTTCGGGGCCCCCGGGCATCACGCGATCCTCTCGGGAAGCGGCACCGCCGGCTTGGAGGCCACCTACTCGGCGCTCCTGCGTCCGGAGGATCGCGTGGTCGTGCTCTCCAACGGGAACTTTGGCGAGCGAGGGGACGAGATCGCCCGGCGGTACTCGAATCACGTCACCACGCTCTCCGCTCCCTGGGGGCATCCCGTGCCGCTCGATTCGCTCGCGACCGAGCTCGAGAAAGGGAACGTCCGCGCCGTTATCGTCGTCCACAACGAGACCAGCGCCGGCTTCGCGAATGACCTGGCCGCGATGGCTCCGCTCGTGCGAAAGTCCGGCGCTCTCTTCCTCGTGGACGGGATCTCCTCGGTCGCCGGTCTCCCCGTCCCTATCCAGGAGTGGGGAATCGACGGGATCGTTACCGGAAGCCAGAAGGGCCTCGCCGCCCCCGCCGGGCTGGCCCTGGTCCACCTCTCCGACCGGGCGTTCGCGGAGGTCCGGCCGCGTACCCACTACCTGGACCTGACGGCCCACTTCAAATCGCTCGAGAAGAACGACACGCCGTGGACTCCCGCCATCCCACTTTTCCTGGCCCTCCATGAAGCGCTGATCCTGCTGAAGGAAGAGGGCCTCGACGCCCGGCTGGCCCGAACCCATGCGCTGGCGGAAGCGACGCGCGCGGCGGTGGATGCGCTGGGGTTGGAGCTGTTCGCAGAACGGCGATACGCTTCGGACACCGTCTCCGCGATCAAGATCCCCGAGGGGATGGACGACGCCGCCGTCCGCAAGGCGCTCCTCAACACCTACAACGTCGAGGTGCAGGGGGGCCAGGGAGCTTACCGGGGCAAGATCTTCCGCATCGGCCACATGGGGATCGCCTCTTGGGCCGACCTGCTCATCTGCTTCGCCGGGCTGGAACGGATTCTCGCGAAGTCCGGGCGCGCAAAGGTGCCTGGCGCGGCTCTGGCAGCGATCGAATCCCGGATGCCCTGATCGATCCAGAGCGGCCCTTCCAGTGGCCGGCTCAGATGTCCACAATCACTCGGGCCCGGTAGTGGTCGAGGTCGACCGTGAGCTCGTGGAACGTCGCGGCCTTCACCTCGAAGTGGCGGGAATGCCGTGCGGGGTCGAACGGCTCACCTCGCAGTTGGGCCAGCAGCGCGGTGGGAGGAGTGCCCACCGAGCGACACCGGATTTCGCGGACCAGGAAGCCCTCCACCGAATTGAGCGTGATCAGTTGCGTGAGGAAGGCGACGACGAGTCCCGGGGGATCGATACCACTGGCCTGAACCACGCGTTCCTCACGCGGACGGACCTTCCTAAGGTCCGTCATGAGCGCGAACAGGCCCAATCCCAACGCTTCGAACAGACTGGACGTGGAATCTCCGCGGGCCCAGATGCCGACGTCGGCGGTGGTGGGAAAGCTTCCCCAACGCCGGGTCGTGCGCGTCGCCTCCGCCGGGTCCCGTCCGGAGCCCGTCTATCAAAACGGGAGCGGGTCTTATAGGGGCCGCCGCGACTCACAGCCGGGGCCGGAGGGACCGTGCGGGCCAGCTTGGTGATTCCCACCCTCAACGAAGCCGCCTCCATTGGCTTCGTGCTTCGGGCGTTCCGCGCCGCCGCCGAGTCCGCGAATCAGCGGTTCTTCTTCCGGAACCCGATTGACTGGGAGGTTTTGGTCATCGACGGCCCCTCCACCGACGGCACGGCCGACGAGGCGCGGAAGGAGGGGGCCCGGGTGATCTCTGAGCCCCGGAAGGGCTACGGACGGGCGTACCGCACCGGCTTCGCCGCCGCCACCGGCGAGATCATTGCCACAGCGGACGGGGACGCGAGCTACCCTGTGCAGGAGATTCCGTGGTTCGCGCTCGACCTGCTCGAGCACCGTCTGGATTTTCTGACCTGTGACCGGCTCTCCTACCTCGACTCGAAGGCGATGACGACGGAGCACCGGCTCGGGAACTGGATGCTGAACTTCAGCCTCCGGGCGTTCTTCCACTCGGCGCTCCAAGGCGCCCCCGCCCGGGTCTTGCGCGATAGCCAGAGTGGCATGTGGATCTTCCGGCGCGAGATTTTGGACCGGTTGAAGCTCACCCAGGACGGCATGGCGTTCAGCGAGGAGCTCAAGCTCGAGGTGCTGATCCGCGGCCTCCGGTTCGAAGAGACGCCGATCCGCTACTCGGAGCGCTGGGGAGCGCCCAAGCTCTCGAGCTGGCGCGACGGCGCCCGTAACATGCTCTTCCTCTTCCAGAAGCGATTCGAGCTGTCCCGCGAGAAGCGGCAGGGCTACGACCAGCACCTGCTCGAGCACCCCGAGGGAGCACCCCGGTAGCGCGCGGTTACTTGGTCTTGCCGGAGCGTTCGCGCGACTTGGGCCGCAATCCCTTGTAGCCACACTTCCGGCACTGGACCGCCCGCGGCGGGTTGCGCGCCGAGCAGTTCATGCAGATGCGCTTCAGGAGCAGCCGGTTGACGGCTTCGGGGAACGGCATGGGAAGGCCGCCCACCTTCCGCGGTTATAAAGGGTTCTCCGTGGGCCGCGAGGTGTCGCGTAACGTTAAGGCCCGGCGCTCGATTTCATCTGCGTGTCGCTCCCGTCGCCCGTGTCGTCGGAGATCGGCGAGCGCGCGGTGCAGCTCGCCCGCAGCGCCCTGGAGGTGAACCTCGGACCGGACCCTCCGAAGGATCCTGCCCGGCCGTTCCGGGACACTCCCCTCCCGCCGGCGTTTGACGAGGCGCGGGGCGTGTTCACGACGCTCCGGAAGTCGGGCTCAGGGCTGCTCCGGGGATGCATCGGGTATACCCTCCCCGTCTATCCGCTCCGCGTCGGGATCCCACGGACGGCGGCGAGCGCGGCGCTGGAGGACCCGCGCTTCCTTCCGGTGAGCTTGGCAGAGCTCACGCGGTTGACGGTGGAGGTCTCGCTGTTGACGGTCCCCGAGGCGCTCCCGGCGGTCCGTCCCCGGGACCGTCCGTCCGCGGTGCGCGTGGGGACCGACGGGCTGATCGTTCGATGTCGAGCCGCGGAGGGGCTGCTTCTTCCGCAGGTCGCGGTGGAGCAAGACTGGGACTCGGAGGAGTTCTTGTCCGAGACCTGCGGGAAGGCCGGTCTCGCTTTCGACGCCTGGCTCCGGCCGGAGACCGAGGTGTTTCGGTTCGGCTCCGATGTGTTCGGTGAGGACAGGCCGGGCGGGCCGATACGACGCGTCCCGCTTACGCCGTGACGCGTTCCAGGGTGGCGGCGAGCTGGGAGTCCTCCAGCTCCCAGTGAAGCGCCCCGGCCGGTGCCGGTTCGTCGTGGATTTCCAAAGGGCCCTCCACGAGCAGTTCTCGTCGTAAACGATCCGAGTGTTTTCGAAGCGCTTCGCCCATGTCCCCGGAGGCCCAGAGGGCCAGTCGGATCCGGTCGGTGAACGCGAGATGGGCCTCCTTCCGGGCCTGTTGCAGGCGCCGCATCGCCTCCCGGAAGAGGCCCTCCCGATAGAGCTCGGGGGGAGCGGTTAGGGGCAGCCGGGCCACCCAGCCTCGTCCGTCGTCCCGGGCGATCCATTCCTCGGCGGGATACGCGATGGACTTCCCGGTGGGTACCACGCGGAACTCCCGAACGTTGAGCTCATCTTGGAGTAGCTCGACCGTCCCGGGCCCGAACCGAAGGAACGCCGGGGGATTGTCGGTCTCCAGGACCATGACCGGGAGCGGGAACCGGGATTTCACCCCGGCCCGCTGGCGTAGCTCGCGGCCGACTTCCACCCACGACCGCAGCTCATCCATTGCGCGATCGAGCTCAGGCTCGCCGGACGACGCGGCGAACGGCCAGGCCGAGAAGTGCACCGATCGATGCGGATCCGAGTACGGCGTTCCCGTCAGCTCCTGAAACAGGTACTCTGCCAGGAACGGTGCGAGCGGTGCGAGCAGGTGGGCGAGTCGCCATAGCGTGTACGAGAGTGTGGCGTGGGCCGCCCGCCGGTCCGCAGGCTGCTCGTCGCTCCAAAACCGGGGCCGTGACCTCCGGACGTACCAGGTGGAGAGGTCGTCCACGAACGCAGCGATGGCGGTCGCCGCCGCATGCGAATCGTAGGCTTCGAGCGCGTCGGTCACCGTCCGGGTCAGTCCGTCGAGTCGGGAGAAGAGCCACCGGTCGAGCAGATGGTGGGGGGTGGGGCGTTCGGTCACCGGCCGAAGTCCATCGGCCTCCGCGT
The DNA here is from genome assembly GCA_030037735.1 of Thermoplasmata archaeon. Lineage (GTDB taxonomy): Archaea > Thermoplasmatota > Thermoplasmata > Lutacidiplasmatales > UBA184 > JAKIWV01. The sequence continues at coordinate 35,534 of JASHQC010000042.1, read as the reverse complement.
TCGTTCGATAGAACTCGTAGACGTGGAGGAGGGTGCCGAGGGTCCGCTGCGCGGTGAGTTGGATCGACCGGGGCGAGATACGGCCGGATTCGGTGTAGTCGATCATGTAGAACGCCCACCGCAACGCATCGCCCCCCAGCTCACCGAGGAGGACGACGGGGTCGAACACGTTCCCTTTTGACTTCGACATCTTCTGCCCGGATTCGTCGAGCAGGAGTCCGTTCACGAGGCAGGTTCGATACGCGGGTCGATGGAAGAGGGCCGTGGCGAGCACATGCATCGTGTAGAACCAGCCCCGGGTTTGGTCGAGGCCTTCGTTGATGTAGTCGAGCGACTCCGACGGTTCGAACGGGCCGGGCGCGAACGGGTAATGGTACTGCGCGAACGGTGCGGACCCGGAGTCGTACCACGCGTCGATGGTGTACGGCTCCCGTGTCGCATCGGCCCGGCAGGTGGGACAGGGAAAGTGGATCCGGTCGACCTGCACACGGTGGGGATCGAAGTCGGCCGGCAGCGGGGTGCCGGCATTCCGCGCGAGCTCCTCGAAGCTTCCCACGCAGGTGAAGTGACCGGCGCTGCACCGCCAGACCGGCAGCGGCGTCCCCCAGTACCGGTTGCGGGAAAGCGCCCAGTCCTTCGCCTCGTCGAGGAAATTCCCGAAACGGCCGTGCTGCATGTGGGCAGGAATCCAGCGGACCATGTCGTTGTTGCGAACGAGGCTGTCGCGGATCGTGGAACTACGCACGAACCAGGAATCGAGCGCCCGGTAGAGGAGGGGCGTCGCGCAACGCCAGCAGGTCGGGTACGTATGACGCAGTTTGTCCTCGCTGAACAATGCGCCAGCCGCTCGAAGATGTTCGAGCAGGATGGGATCAGCGGCCTTGAATCCCTTCCCGTGAACGAGTGGCACGGCGTCGGTGAAGACGCCGTGGCTGTCCAATGGGTCGAAGAGGCCCACGTGCTCCCTTTCGCCGATCCGCAGGTCGTCCGGGCCGTAGCTCGGAGCGACGTGGACGAGTCCCGTGCCCTCGGATTCGCCGACGAAATCGTCGAGGATGATCCGGTACCGACCCTTTCCCGGTCCCGCGTATGGGAAGAGCGGTGCATACGCCAGGTTCGCCAAATCGGCACCCGCATACCGGCGGAGCACGTCGGGCGCGCCGGGAAAGTACCGGGCCACCGCACCCTCGGCCAGGAGGTACTCGTGGCCGTCCGCCCCCTTCACGCCGAAGTACGTGAGATCGGACCGAGCCGCGATGAGGAGATTGGCCGGCAGGGTCCACGGGGTCGTGGTCCAGACCAGTAGATGACGGGGTGTTCCACCGTCGGCCGGAGCGACGTCCAGGCGCACCACGACCGACGGGTCGGTGAGCTCCTTGTACCCTTGCGCCACCTCATGCGAAGAGAGTGGCGTTTCGCACCGCGGACAGTACGGAAGCGAGTAGAATCCCTTCGAGAGCAGACCTTGGTCGAACAGTGTCTTGAGGGACCACCACACGCTCTCTATGTACTCCGGGTCCATCGTGGCGTAGGCGTGGTCATAGTCGAGCCAGTAACCGATCTGGCGGCTCATCCCGCGCCAAACCTCAACGTACTCGTACACGCTGGCCCGGCATTCCTCGCAGAACCGCTCGACGCCGTACGTTTCGATGTCCCGTTTCTTCCGGAACCCGTGCCGCTTCTCAATCTCGAGCTCGACCGGGAGTCCGTGGCAGTCCCATCCGGCCATCGGGGTCACGATGCGGTACCCCTGCATCCGGCGGAACCGGAGCGGGACATCCTTCAAGGCTCGGGTCAGCGCATGCCCCAGATGCGGTCGACCGTTGGCCGTCGGCGGTCCTTCGGTGAAGCGGAAGGAGGGTCCGTCCGGGTGCAGCGCGAGCGCCCGCGCGGCGAGGTCGGTGTCGTTCCAGAACTTCTCCACCTTCCGCTGGATCTCGAGCCATCGATGGGCCGGTGAGGGAGGAGCGGGGTCGGGCGTCACGGTCGGCGGCGAGAGAGGTACTCCGAATAAAGGCGCGTCCACCCGTTCAGCGGCTCATCCCCGGCGGGGGTGGGGATTCCGATTCGGGGCCCACGTGGGCGTCTTTGTGGCGTTGAAGGATGGGGCCCTCGACGTACTCCACGTGAGCATCGGGTCCTAGGAAAATCCGGTCGGCCTTCACGTACCGGGCCCGCACACCCTCGAGGTGGACCTCCTTCGCTTCGATTCGTTGCACCTCGAGCTCGTGCCAAGGCGGAGGAGGAAGGAGGAAAATCGAGAGGCGCGGTTTCCGCTGCCGGATCTCGACCCAGTCCGCCTGTATCTCGCCCACCGACGAGAGGGTCTCGACCTCTCCCGATATCGATTGGGCAATGAGGGTTCCTTGGATCGCGAGGCGCCCTTGGAACAGCACGGTGTCGGCCCGGACGTCGTGACCGACCTCGAGAGATCCCTTCCACCGGAGCTGCTCCGCGACGGTGAGGGTGCCCCCAATCTCTACGCTTCCGGTCAGCTGCACGGTCCGGGCGGAGACGTTGCCGCCCGTGCGCACGGTTCCGTGGGTCCGGAAATCCTCGGAAACCTGGACGTTGCCCTCGATTTGGTGCGTGCCCGAAAGGTCTAGCTGCCGCGCGACCAGCTTGCCCCCGACAGCGAGCGTCCCCATGACATGCCCGGTGGCCACTTCCACGTCGCCGACCACCTTGGTGAACCCTCGAGCGACCCATTCGAGCGTTCGAACGTTGGGGAGGCGGTGGGTTCCGGTGAGGCGAAGCGTTCCCGAGAGTGGAGGCGGTGGCGGCGCGGTCGGCGGTGGTGCGGAAGCCGTCGACGGGGGTGCGGTGCCGGGCGGGCCAGTGGGCGTTGCAGGAGCGGGGGCCGCCATGAGAGGGGCTACTCGACGCTCCGGGACTCAAGAGTTTTGGCCGCGGTCAGTCGACCCTACGCCCGGACGGGGGCGATGCGGAGCCGGCGGTGTTCCTGCATGATGCAGACATCTTGGAAGACCGGGATCCCGTGCATGTGGGCCTCCTCGGCCGCGGCTTCGTTCCAGACTCCGAGCTGCATCCAGATGGCCCCGACGCCCCGGGCAATGGCCTCGTCGACCACCGGGCCGACTTGGTCGCGCCGTCGGAATATGTCGACGATATCGACCCGCTGCCCCGCCGGCACGTCGCGGAGGGAAGGGAAGGCGCGGCGCCCGAGCACCTCCGTCAGATTAGGATTGACCGGAATGATGTCGTAGCCCTGGCTCAACAGATACCGGGCGACAGCGTTGGAATCCCGGTTTGGCTTATCGGAGAGGCCGACCACGGCGATGGTACGGGCGCGCGCGAGCAGTGTCCGGATCTCTTCATCGGAGTCCGCCATACCGGGGAGACCTCTCGAGCCGCGATAGCCCTGACGCGAGGATCTCGGCATCAACCGGGCGGGTGTCCCGGCTCGATCGGAGGTGACGGGGCGGGGAGCGGGGGCCGGTCATAGACGGCCGGGGGCGGGGGCGGCCAGACAATCGCAGGATTGCTGGCGGGGGCCGAGGGCGTCGTCGCCGACCCGGCCTCCCACGGAGTCAAGGCCCGGGGTTCCTGGTCCCGGATGAGGGCGACCACCAGGAACACGATGGCTCCGGCCAGGATCAGAAAATAGTACAGCTCCTCACCGAACGGCTTCCATACCAGCGTGGAGAAACTCAACGCATCGTGGGCACCGTGGAGGAGTCCTACTACCAGGAGATTCCCCCGGGAGTACCGAACGGCAAAGGAAAAACCGAGCCCGGCGAAGAAGAGCTCCGCGAACGCGACGCCCGACGCGAACCCGTAGGTGGTCCCGTAATAGAGGTGCATGCTCGCAAAGAGCAGGCTCGTCCAGATCGCGTGCGCGAGCCATCGGGACGGGCTTCGTAGGAGCCAGTAGCCGAAGATCCATCCCCGGAAGATTGTCTCCTCGATAAGGCCGATCACAAACGAAAACCCGACCCAGAACCAGGGATCGGACTCCGCGGCGACCAGCGGAGGGCTCAACTTGCTGAGCTGCGCGACGGCGGACGGATCGACGGCGGCCAGCACCGCTACAATCGTAAAGGCGGCAAGGAGGCCCAGGATCGCCATTGCGCCATACCAGCGCAGCCCCTCCACGACGGCCAGCGCACCGTTCGAAAAGAATCGACGCAGAGGTCGAACGCCGACGAGCAGCACGAAGGCGAGGATCGGAATTCCGTAGACGATCAGCAGATCGGTCGCCAGCGTCGCGTAGACCGGCCGCACGGCCGGCACCAGTGCCGGCAGGTAGTACTGGCTCAGGATCGTGAGAACGGTGATCGCCACTCCAGCGAAGTACGCGGCGAGCGGCGCCACCCGCTCCGGCGCCGGCTCACCTGCGGGGACCGTCGGGAGACTCATGAAAGATTTCTGGGCTTCCTCGCGAGCGGGCAACGGTAATTACACCTTCCACGCGTCCAAGCCTCCTCGGGCCAATCGATGGATTTTGCGGTGCTGGTGAAGGTGGTCCCTGCCGTGGAGCAGTTCCGCTTCGACCCTGACCGAAAGACCTTGATTCGGACCGGGGTTCAATCCTTCCTGAACCCCAACGACAGCCGCGCCGTTCGAGTGGCCGTTCAGCTGAGGAGACCCGGCGAGCAGGTGGCAGTGCTCTCGATGGGCATACCGGACACGGAGGTCCAGCTCCGGGAGGCGTTCGCCTTCGGTGTGGACCGCATCGTGCTGTTGACCGACCCGCTGTTGGCCGGTTCGGACACCCTGGTGACTGCTCGAGTACTCGAGCGGGCATTGCATGAGATGGGGCACGATCTGGTCTTGGCCGGCGACCGTTCCATCGATTCCGAAACCGGACAGGTGGGACCCGAGGTGGCGGCCCTCCTCAACGTCCCTGCGCTGACCTCCGCTCGAAGATTGGACCGAACCACCGGCGCAAACGAATTCGAGGCCGTGACGGAGACCGGAACCGGTTGGAACCGGTACCGTTTCGCTCCGCCGGCGCTGGTCACGGTGAACGAACGGATTCTTCGCAAGGCCCCCAAGCCCACACCGGCCGAGAGCGCTCGGGCACTCGCGATGACCGTGGAGCGCCGGGGAATTCGTGACCTGGGATTGGCGGCGGAAGCGGTGGGGCTGGAAGGGTCCCCAACGTACGTACATGCCGTGGAGAACGAAGAGCCAGCACGGTATCCACAGGTCTTCGAAGGAGGATCGGTCCAACTGCGGGTCGGGCAGGCCGTCGCGGCGATCAAGGCCCTTCTCGGAGCGCCCGCGGCTCGCCCAGTGTCGTTTCCTCCGCTCTCGTCTTCGCTGGCGGCAGAGCGCGAGGTCCTCGTGCTGGTGTCGGGGCCAACCGGTGAAACGGACCCGACGAGCTTCGGTGTGCTTTCGGAGCTTCGGCGATGGGGGTCCCACATCTGGCCCTCAGCGCTCTGGGTCGGCCGACTCCCCAGTGACCTCGAGCGCGCCAACGTGGCGCGGCATGGGGCAGCGCGTGGGTACGCGATCCCCTCGGATGGTTTCCCCATCGGCTCGCGCACAGTAGCGCAGGCGATGGACCAACTCCTTGAGCAGCGCCCGTTGCTCGCGGGCATGGTGGTGATGGCCAGCCCGTTCGGACGCGAAGTCGGCGGTCAGTTCGCGGCCCGGCGAGGGCTTGGCCTGACCGGAGACGCCGTCGCCTTTTCGGCGGACGCCACAGGAGCGCTGACTTGGCGAAAGCCGGCGTTCGGAGGGGGTCTCGTGGCGAGCATCCGTTCACGGACTCGGCCGAATCTCGCGACCGTACGCCCGGGCGGATTCCACCCTTCTCAGGATCCCGCGGCCCCTCCCCTTCCGTTGCAGGTGCTTCCCCAGGTCTCCTCCGACCACGGGCCCGACCTGGTGGACAGCGGCCAGGAGCGCGACATGCATTGGGGAGATCTGGAAACAGCGCGCGTCGTGTTGATCATCGGAATGGGTCTTGGGGGGCCGGAGCATTTGACCGCTCTAGAACCGACCCTCTCGGCATGGAATGCTGCGCTGGGCGGGACACGACGAGTGATCGACGCGGGATGGCTTCCCGGGGGCCAGCAAGTGGGTTTGACCGGCACGAGCGTAGCGGCGGACCTAGCGGTTCTGGTCGGCGTGAGCGGGGCCGGTAACCATCTCATCGGACTTCGCCGGACGCGCGTGCTCGTTGCGGTCAACCCCGACCCGGCCGCGGCGGTCTTCCGGAGAGTGGACGTAGGGATCGTCGGCCCATGGGGCGAAGTGTTACCCGTGCTCACGGACCGGCTAGCGGGGGTCGCCCAGGCGCGGACCGTCGCTTCGGCCTGATTTCACCGGTCCTCTCGGCTGCCGAGAGGCAGGCCAACAGATCGTCCGCTGTCGCACGGGCGCTCTCCGGACTCGACGCCACGAACTCGAACTCCAGTACCCGGCCTCGCACGTGCCACCTGAGATCTGCCGGATGGTCCGCCACCAGCGCCGCGGCCAGTCGCTGGGCCTCGGCCGGCGAACCGTATCGCCGGCGCAGGCTCACTTCGACCGTCGGCGGCGATGCGGTTTCGGTTTTACTGAACTCGGCGATGGACTTCCTCCTCCCGACGGTTTCGCGGGCGGGACGCTGTGCATCGTGGCGCCGGGACCCTGGTCGAGAGCGCCGGGACGGATCGGTGCGGTGGTCTCGCGCCGGGCGAGCTCCTCGGCACTCTTGAGGTCGAGGAACCGCACGATGGAGGGCCAGATCTTGCCGTCGGTCCGGACCTTGTTCTCGAAGTTGTGCTCGCCGACGAACTTCGCGAAGGCGTTCGCGGTCGCCGCGTCCCATGTGCCGGTCTTGGGGCCGAGGAGATACCCGAGTACTCCGAGCGACCGCTGAACCGCCATGACGGTCTCGGAATCGAGCGGACGCACCGTGCGAGGATCCTCCCGCGCGAGGAGGGTCATATCGTAAATCCGGAAGATGCGTTCCAGTTCCTCGATCGGGGTGGCGTGGTCGTCGACTCGCACGTCAATCCAACGGTCCAACCCTCCACGGTAGCCCCCGTGTTCCTTCCATACGAGCAACGCCGCGGACTGCATTCCCCGGCGGTCACCCCCTTCGCGCTGGCCGGCGACCAACGACGCAAGCAACCGCTCCGGCAAATCTCCGGGGGTGGTCTCGAAGGTCCGAGCCATCGCCCGGACGACCTCGGACGAGAACAGGATGTTTCCCTGGCACGAGTAGCCGTTGCCGACGACGTGGCCGGCCCACTCCAGACATTTCGAACCCGTGAAAGCGGCGGCGCGTCCCTTGCTGTCTACCACGCCGAGTTGGATGACGTCCCGGTCCGGCGACTCTTGGCTCAGCCGGTCCACGACCTCGGAAGCGGAGAGACCCTTCCGGAGAAGGTCAAGCCCCTTGGGACCTTGGGACCCGTCCGATTGAGCCTGCGTCGCGATCACGCCGACGCCCGCCTGCCCCCAGGGGACAACGGCGCCGGCCGCGATGAACTTCGATTGGAGAGCGACCCCCCATTCTCCCCGAAGGGGATCCCATGCGACGACGGAGAAGGTGCCGTGTGGGAAGGGCCGGGGATTCGGCATCGGACGCAAGGGAGGGAGCGTCCAGAGCCATAAGGCCGTGGGGGTGCACCACTCCGCGGCCCTAGGCTTCCTCGGGCTGGATGCCCGGCGGAAGCTTGGCCGGTGGAGTGGCCCGCGCCGCGGCGGGCGCCGGGAGAGCGACCCGGCTCTCGACCGCCTCCCAGAGTCGGTCGATCGGCGTCCAGAACTCGGCCCGGGGGCCGTCGCGGTCGAAGACGGCTTGCGCCTCGGCGACGGTCGATTGGACATCCGTCAGGTCCACGTGGAGGCTCGGAGCGAGCTCCAGGGCCCCCTTCGCGAGCAGCAATTGGGTGCGGGCCCATTCCCGATTCTTCTTGGTCTCACGGTCGGACGGAGCGAGCTTGAAATCCGGGTCCCAGTGCGGAGGCTGCGGAGCGGGGATCGCGACCCGGAGCCGGACCCACGGCTCGGGGATCGTGGGCCACCGGGGTTCCGCGAGCCGGACCGAGAACTGGTCGAGGGCCTTCTCCGCATCGGGGAATTCTCCCGCGGCCAGCGTCGCCGCAACGCGCTCGAGCGGCTTCACGAGGTCGGAGTGGGGCGCCCCACGCCAGATGGGAAGTCGCAAGACCAGCCGGGCCGGAGCCAGCCGCCGCAGGGCGTGCTGCCGCTTGTCGCCGGCCAGTGGCACTTCCGGGGCCGGCGGAGCATCTATCGCCGGTGGCTTGTTCGGTGCGCCGGGCAATCGGTCCTCCGCGTTCCTACAGGAACGCTTCGAACTCCTTGGTCACTTCGGGATACTTGGTGTGGACCGCTTTGAGGATGTTCAGCACGGTGAGCTTCTCGAGCTTGACATCCTGGAGGGCGTCGATGATCTTGTCGAAGGTCTCGTCCGGCAAGGTGACCAGCTTCTCCTTCGCGAGCCAGTTGCGGTACAGCTTGTCCTCGAGCTTCGCCCGCCAGCCCTTCTCGTACGCTTGGAGAAACTCCTTCGAAGTGTCATTCGCCGTGACCGCCCGCGCGGCGACCTCGCCAGCAATCTTCCCGGCGATGCACCCGTTCGCGATGCCGCCACCGGTCAGCGGATCGATCATCCGTGCCGCGTCGCCCACGAGCAGGATTCCGTTCGCGACGGTCTGCTTCATCGGTGGCGAAATCGAGACGCCACCGCCGACCATGTCGATCTTCTTGCCCTTCGCGTAGCCGGGGTGGTGCGCGATCCACGTGTCGAGGTACATCTTCACGTCGGCCGGGTTGTGGAGCTTCGAGACCTGAACGCCGATACCGACGTTGGCCAACCCCTCGTCCTTCGGGAAGATCCAGACGTAGCCGCCCGGTGCGACCTTGCCGAGGTAGAAGTCGCAGTACCGAACGTCGGAGTCGACGTTCGTCATACGGTACTGGATGCACGAATCCATGTCCCGGAGCTGCAGGTTCGTGGGAAGCCCGGCCCACCGCCCGACCTGGGATTCGAAGCCGTCGGCGCCGATCGTGATTGGCGCCCGAATCTCGAAGGTCTGGCCGGACTGCTTTGCCGTGACCCCGACGACGTGTCCGTCGTCGCGCAGCAGGCTGATGGCGGCGGTTTTGAGCATCACGTCGACACCCTCGTTCGCGGCGTCGATGGCGAGCTGCTTGTCGAAGGAGTCCCGCTCCACGACGTAGCCGACCTCGTTGCCCGCGTGCTTCTCGTTAATCTCGAGAACCTTCTCCGATGGAGAATAGATCCGGGCCCCCTCGACCTCGACGTTGATCCAGCGCGAGGACGGCTTGATGCCAACATCGGGGAGCCAGGCCTTGCTCATCCCCTCGCCGCAGCGAACGGGAGAGCCGATCTCCTGCCGCTTCTCGATCATCAAGGTCCGGGCGCCGTGCTTCGCCGCCCACTTGGCGGTCATCGAACCGGCCGGGCCGGCGCCAATGACCAGAACGTCCGTCTTCAGGTTCTGCATGGGCAGTACCTCCCTTCTGAATCGAAGCTCATCCGATGGCGATGGCGCCGACGGGGCAGGCCCGGACACAGATCTCGCACCGGGTGCAGACCTTCTCGTCGAAGGTGATGCGCGTCTCGTCCAGGTAAATACAGTTGAGCGGGCAGATGCCGACACAGGCCCCGCAGTAGATGCAGATCTGGCCGCTCGACTCGATGTGGAGCGTCTTCTTGCTAGGCATTCGCCGTCTCGGGCGTGCCAGCGGTAGCGATGCTATAAAGCGTTTCTCGGAGACGCAACCGCGTCAGTGACCGGTCGCCGCTTTCTCGGCGGCGGAATCCTGTTCCTCTAACCACCGCTCGGCGTCGATCGCGGCCATGCAACCAAACCCGGCCGCCGACACGGCCTGCCGGTAGCGATGGTCGTACACGTCGCCCGCGGCAAAGATTCCCTCCACGGAGGTCCGCGTCAAATGGTGGACCTTGACGTACCCCGTCTGTTCGAGTTCGATCTGTCCCCGGAAGACCTCGGTGGCCGGGTCGTAGCCGATCGCAACGAACAAACCCTGCACGGGCAGCACCGCAGCTTCTCCCGTTCGGACGTTCCGGATCCGTACTCCATCGACCGTTTTGTCGCCGAGGACCTCCTCGACTACGGTGTCGTACCGGAAGGAAATCTTGGGATGCGTCTGGGCCCGGTCCGCCATGATCTTGCTGGCCCGCAGCACGGACCGACGGTGGATGATGGTCACGTGCGTGGCGAACCGGGTGAGGAAGAGGGCCTCCTCCATCGCGGTATCTCCGCCTCCGACGAGGGCCAGTTCTTTTCCACGAAAGAAAAACCCGTCGCAGGTGGCGCACGCGGACACTCCGTGACCCTTGAGCTTCTGCTCCGAGGGCAGGTTGAGCCAACGGGCGTTCGCCCCCGTTGCCAGGATCACGCTGTCCGCCTCGAGCGCGCTTTCGGTGCCCAGCTCCAGCCGAAACGGCCGCCGGCCGAAATCGACGGCGGTGACCCGGTCATCAATAATCTCCGTCCCGAAGCGGATGGCTTGGCCGCGGATCCGCTCGACCAATTCCGGCCCTTGGATGCCATCGGGGAACCCGGGGAAGTTCTCCACGTCGGTGGTGATCATCAATTGGCCGCCCGCCGGGACGCCCCCGACCACGATCGGTTTCAGATTGGCTCGAGCGGCGTAGATGGCGGCGGTGAGACCCGCGGGCCCGCTGCCGACGATCACGACGCGCGCATGCCGGGGTCGTGATTCGTCCGCCATCGTTCTAACCAAGAATGGGGAGTTCTAAGCGTTCTCCGCGCAGTTCATCACTGAGTGGCCGAGCTCCCGGGCAAGCGGAGCCGCTCGTTCGGTTCGGCCGTGGCGTATCCACTTCGGTAGAACACCAGAGGTGGAGCATCGACGCCCTCCTCCAGTGCAACGACGCTCCCGAGTACCAACACATGGTCGCCCGCCGAGATTTCCTGCTCCACGTGGCACTCGAAAACCGCAAGGGTTCCGTCCAGAAGAGCCACGCCCGTGGCCCCTCGATGGAGATCGATGCCGGCGAACTTCTCCTCTGGAGATGCCCGACTGGCAAATCGCTGGCTGATCCCTCGTTGACCTGCCGCCAAGACGCTCACTGCGAAGGCGCGGGACCGTTGGATGGCGGGCCACGCGTCGGCGTCGGTCGCGATGGACACTAGGATCCGGGGCGGCTCGAGCGACACTGAGAGGAACGCATTGACCGTCAGTCCTCGATCGCGTCCGTTTTCCCGGGCCGTGACCACCGAGACTCCGGTGGCCCAACGGGCCATGAGGCGGCGAAAACGGGACGGGTCGGGGGAGGGAGGAGGGTCGGGAGCCATCGGTCCACCGCTACTCCTCCCTCCAGATGAAGGCAAGGTGATGTCCGGGGGGTCTGGAAGCAGCGCGTTTCTGGGTGCCACTGGGTCGAAGGTCCTGCAAATGCGCCGTCAGGAAGGCTCTGAGGCCGGGGCGTACTCCAATGACCCCGAACTTCCGTCAGTCAGTTCGAGCGCTTGCATACCGGACTGTACCTTCAAGGGACCCTTTCCCTTCCAGTACGCCGTCAATCGGGGCCGTTCCCAGCGCAACGTGACCTCCCCCCCATAGAGGGAGAGCCCCTCGATCGCGGCTTGGGTCCACTCCGATGGGAAGTGGGGTTCTACGCGCAAGGTGCGCGAGAGAGCCTGCGGCATGAGTCCCCACAAACCCTCGAAGATCTGGGATAAGATGGGCGCGACACTGAAGCCGAGCAGGAAGCAGGAGTTGAACGGCTCGGCCCGGTCCCCGCGGTAGCACTCGTTGAGCGTTCCGGCCTCCGCGTTCAGTTGTCGGGCCCAGCGCTGCAAGTCATCGACCGCCCGGGCAGTCTGCCCCGCAGCGAACGCCGCGCGAATCGCCCACGCCGACGCGATTGGCCAAACCTGACCGTCGTGGTAAGAGATGGGGTTGTAGGTCGGATCAGTCGAGGAGAGGGTCCGATAGCCCCACTCGGTATCGAGGTCACCCTGGGCCGCTCGAATCAACGCCGCGGCAGCCCGATCTCGCGGAAGTACGCCGTCGGCGATTGCCAGCAGCGCGTTCGGCCGGACCTTCCGCACCGGCGTTCCGTCCTCGGCGAGAGAATCGTAGAGATAGTTCTCCTCAGGCCACCAGTATCGGTTCCCGATCGTTTGGCGGAGTTTCTGGGCCTCGGTCCGCCATCGTGAACCATCGGAGTCGGGACTCGTGACCGGGGCAAGCTCCCCTAGCGCGTCGAGCGCCTGGGCCCAGAGCACTTGGATGTCGATGGCATGGAAGCGGCGGTCGGTGGAATCCCATATCGTGGTGTCGAACGCGTCGAACCCGAAATGGACCCGTCCATGCTGCTCGGCGGCCTCGTGCAACCCCACGCCCTCCTCGCCGTTGCGGATCAACCCCGTGAACGGGCTGATCTTCCTCCGGGCCCACTGTTCCGCGAGCTGGAGGTGGTGGGCGAGCTCTTGGACTACGGAATCGTCGCCCGTGTGAGCGAAGTAGCGGCGGACGATCTCCGGGTAATGGAGCGTCGTGTCGGACGTTCCGTAGAGGAAGATGGGGCCCGGTCCGATCTGCATCGGTAATTCTCCCGCCGAGGCGCCCATGACGGGAAGCGCCGCGCGGGGCTGGAAGCGGAACACGGAGCGGAGGGTGGCTGCCACCCGCGGCGCGTCACCCAGCCAGAGCACGGCGGGAAGCATCCACGCGAGATCCCGGCACCAGAGCGCCGCGTACCATGGGTAACCGGCCACGAGCCCGATAAACCCCGGCTCCGGCGAGAAGTAGAGGCTACGGAGCGCGTCACGGGCCAACAGATAGCCGCGTTCGAGCTCGGGGGCTGCCGGAAACCGAAGCCGAGGGGTACGCGCCGTCCACTCTCGGCGTGCGGCATCTGCGGAAGTCGCCCAGTTCCCCGCGTCGTCGAGGAGCTGGGTCGTCCGTTCTGCATGCCCGCGAACCGTCGCCTCGACGCCGCCCCAGATGACAGACGAGATCGTCGCCGAGTCCCCTGGCGGGAGCCGAACGGTCGACTCGATGGTCACGGTGTCGAGGGCCCCACGGAAGGAGCGACCGTTCCACGGTTCTTCGTTGAGTCGGAAGCCATTGCATGGAGTGGATAAGGCGAACTCGAGGGCGGAACCGAAGGCGGTAACGCGAACCCCGGTCGAAGTGGCGGCGACGTCGTACTCACAGGGTTTGATTCCCTCGATCAGAGCCGGCGCCAGTTCGGGGCGGAAGGTCGACTCGAAGCGGAGCACGGTCTCGTCGTCCCTCCGGTTCGAGAACGTCAGCCGGCGCCCGATCCCCGGTAGCTCGGCCAAGGCGACGATCTCCTGGTTGCAGTAGAAATCGGGGGTCTCGTGTCGACTCCGGATCCGCGTGCGGGAGGATTCCAACCAGACCATGCTCTCCGGGAGGGTGCCCCGAGCTCCATGGCGATCTTCGAACCGGATCCACCACGGTCCGGTCAGCCGGACCCCCTCGCCGTACACGCCTCCCCAATCCATGTCCGCGCCGCGGGTTTCGCGAATAAGGGAAAGGTCGCCGGAGCCGCCCAGCACGGCGGCGGCCGAAAGTCCCGTGAGCAAAATCGTAGCACGACTGTCCGGGGATCGGAGCTCTCGCAGGGGTTCGACCGGAGGATCGATGGAACCCGGCATGGCTACTTGGGGTCCGCCTCGCGAATCGTGTCGGCAAATTCGAACCAGACGAGGGGGGGCACCGCGACGCTCTGAAGCTCGAGGCGGACCCGGTGCGGGCTGGAATCGATGCCAATCCCGGCGAGGCGGAAGTCGGATCGCTCTCCGGGGCGCAGCTCGATGGGCCGGGCCAGCTCAATGTCGGCTAGCGGCCGGTCAATGGCGTGTCCTTCCGGCCGAACAAAGACTCGGTCGGGTGGAAGGAATGTCCCATCCCATGCCAGGCGGAGGGAGGAGAACGCGCCGACACGCAGCGGAGGATTCAGCAAGGTAAATCCCACCCCATCTCGTAGAACGCGGAGCGACTTCGGAGCGTAGACACTCCGTTCCAAGAAGTCGGCTACGGAGGCGAGCCGCTCCGTGGAGCGGAGGCCGAACTCGCTGATCAGCGTGAAGCCCTGACGGAGCAAGCCGACATCCACCCGAAGCAACCCGATGTCCCCTCGGATGCTTCGCCGGGTCATCGGCCCCTCAACCTCGGCATGGGCTTATTCCTTCAGCCTCCCCCGAACCCCTGCCCAAGCACGGCCAGACCAAGGGGCTTCATACCCCACCAGCGCTGCGGGACCCGGCAGGGAATCTTCGTGGACGCGGTCGTACTGGGGGGAGGGGGGCTCACGGGACGATGCGCGGTCTGGGACCTGGCGGAGAGCGGGGTCTTCGACCGGATCCGGGTCGGCGACCTCGACCGCGGACTCGCGGAAGAGGCGGCCCGCAAAGCATCGAGCCGATCCCTGGTGACGCCGCAGGCGGTGGACGTCCGGGACCGGTCCTCGCTGGTCGAGATATTGCGAGGCGCCCGCGTATGCGTCAACGCGGTCCAGTACACCTACAATCTCGACGTGATGGAGGGCTGCCTCGCGGCCGGCGTCGAGTACCTCGACTTCGGCGGGCTCTTCCACACCACGAGAAAGCAGCTCGCGCTGAATGACCGTTTCCGCGCCGCCGGCCTGCTCGCCGTCCCGGGCATGGGTCAGGTGCCGGGCATTTCGAACGTGCTCGCGGCCGCGGCCTGCGAGGACCTGCGTACCGTCGACTCGATCATGGTACGGGACGGCTGGAAAGATTTCACCCAGGGAGCCCCGCCGGTGGTGTTCACATGGTCCCCGAGCACATTCCTCGACGAGATGGTGCTGCCCGCGATGGTCTGGGAGGATGGCGCGTACCGGGAAATGCCGGCGATGAGCGGAGGAGAGGAGTACGATTTTCCGGAGCCGATCGGCCGAACTCGGCTGTTTCGAACCCTTCACTCCGAGCCCGCGACCTTCCCGGAGTCCTTCCGCTCCCAAGGGCTCCAACACTGCGAATGGCGCGAAGGAGGACCGGGGATCGACGTCCTCCAGTTGCTGGCCGCGATCGGACTCGGGTCGAACCAACCCATCGATGTGCGAGGTCAGTCCGTCGTGCCGAAGGAGGTCCTCCTCGCGGTGATGAAACGCGAGAAACTCCTCGGGTACCCTCCCGGCGTGAAGGTCGAGGATCGGGAGATCGTGGACGTGGAGGTTCGCGGAAAGGACTCCTCGGGCCCCGTGACCCGGCACGCCTACGCGGCCTTCCGGTCCAAGCCCGAATGGGGGGTCGCCGCGACCGAGATCGCCGTCGGAGTCTGCGGGTCGATCGGTGCGATACTCATCGCCCAGGGGAAGGCGGTCGGAAAGGGCGTCATCCCCCCAGAGCGTTCGATGCCTCCCGCCCCCTTCCGGGCGATGCTCGCAGCGCGCGGAGTGGTCACCCGGATATGCCCCCCGGAACCTCCGCTCCGACTCGCCGACAATAAGACGTGGCAGTGAGAAAACGGCACTTTTGAGCGTTCGAACAATAAAAATTCGGCTGGTTACCTATCAAATTTGAAGATTACATACACAATGTACCATCCAACGATAATCTGGCTTTAGGTTGTACAAGCCCATATCAAGTTCTCCCGCCGCGCCAATTATATATAGGGACGTTCGGGTGGTCTGGACCTCTTAGGATGTGTTTCTTATGGCGGACCGGGACGTCGCCCCTCCGGCGCCGGTTCCGGCCCCCGACGCCGACGGGATCCTGAGTCCTGCGCCCGCCGTCCGTCGTCTTCCCGATTCCCTTCAAGCGGAGGCGAACGCGACCCCGCCGGCCGCCGTCGAGCCACCGGCCCATCCCCCGGCCGAGACGCCCCCGGAGAGTCCAGCCCCGAAAGAGCACAAGGAACCGAAGGAAGCCCCCGCGCCGAAAGAGAGCAAGGAGGCGAGGGAAAAGGAGTCCGCCACGCTGGCCGCGGAAGAGCCGATGCCCTTACCCCTGCCGATCGCGCGCCTCGTTCCCAAGCTCAAGAAGAGCGCGAAGTTGTTCGAGGAGGGTAAGAAGCGCATCCCGAACTCGACGAGCTCGCTCATTCGGGTCGCGTCGTACGACCCCTGTCCCCCGTTCATCGCGAAAGGGAAGGGGTCCAAAATCTGGGACGAGGACGGGAACGAGTACCTCGACTTCAACCTGGCCTATGGATGTCTGATCAACGGCCACGCCCATCCCCAGATGATCAAAGCGATTCAGAAGCAGGCCGAATTGGGGTTGCACTTCGCCTCCCCGACGGAGCTCGAGATTGAGGTCGCCACGTTGTTCCATAAGTTAGTTCCCAACGCGGAGCGGGTGGCGTTCTGTTCGAACGGCTCCGATGCAACGATGAACGCGATCCGGATCGCTCGAGCGGTCACGGGCAAGGATGGGATACTCAAGTTCGAGGGCCATTATCATGGCCAGCACGATTACGCGCTGATCAGTGCGGAGGCGCCCCCGATTGTCGCCGGGCTCGACGAGTATCCTCGCCCGCTGCCGAACTCCGCGGGGATTCCCCCCGGGGTCACGGACTACGTGACCGTTGCGCCGTACAACTCGATCCCCGCCTTCGAGCGGATGGTGAAGCGGTACCGGGACAAGATCGCGGCCGTCATTCTCGAACCGGTCATGGCCAACGCCGGGATCATCCCTCCGGCGCCGGACTACCTGAAACAGCTCCGCGAGATCACCACCGCGAACGACATGCTCCTGATCTTCGACGAGGTCTTCACCGGTTTCCGCATCGCGCCGGGCGGCGCGCAGGAGGTTTACAAAGTCGAGCCCGACCTCTCCTGCTGGGCGAAGGCCCTGGGCGGGGGAGTTCCCATCTCTGCCGTGTCCGGCAAGGCGGAGTACATGGACCTGATCGCCCCGGGGCGGATCTCCTTCGGAGGCACCTACTTCGCGAACTCGCTGACCCTCGCGGGGGCCTACGCGAATCTCCGCCTGCTCCAGCTCGGGGGCGCGGAGATTTACGACCGGTTCAAGGGCCTGACCGACAAGATGGAGAAGGGCATCGAAGCGGCGGCGCGCGACGCGAAGCTACCGGTGCTCGTCCAATCGGTGCCGGGCATGCTCCAGTTCTTCTTCACGCGACGTAAGAAGATCACCAACTACCGCGAGTCGCTCCAGATCGACTGGAACCTGTACCTCCGCCACCACCAACTGCTTTTGGACCGCGGAATCTACATCCACCCCGACAACTACGAGCGGTTGACCTTCTCTACGACCCACTCGGACAAGGACGTCGAGCGCTTCCTCGCGATAGTGAACGAGACCCTTCCTGAGCTGAAGGCGCTTCCGCGAGACTACGCCCTCTGAGCCTGGCCCTCCCCGGAGCGATGACGTGAGTTCGTGGGACGCCATCGTCGTCGGGGGAGGCCACAACGGACTGGTCGCGGCCAACTACCTAGGTCGGGCCGGTGCCCGGGTCCTAGTCCTGGAGCAGAGACCCATCGTGGGCGGCGCCGCAATCTCGGAGGAGACATGGCCCGGCTTCCGGATCAACACCTACGCCTACGTCGCGGGGTTGCTGCGACAGGAGATTGTCAACGACCTCGAGCTTCCGAAGTACGGGTACCGTACGATTCTCTACGACCCGCAGTACTGCATGCCGTTCCCCAACGGACGGGCCCTCAAGTTATGGGTCGACACCGAGCGGGCGGCCCAGGAGATTGCCCAATTCTCCAAGGCCGACGCTCGGGCCTATCCGAAGTACGTCGCGTACTGGGACCGGGTGCTGGAGTTGATCGAGCCGGTGATGCTTGCCCCGCCGGTGCCCCTCGCCGACATGTTCCAGATGTTCTCGACCCCGGAGACCGAGACCTTGGTCCGGGACCTGTTCCTGCGTAGCGCGCAGGACTTGCTCGACGAGTGGTTCGAGTCCGACGAGGTCAAGGCCGCCCTCGCTCCGAACGCGGTGATCGGGACGATGTGCGGCCCTAGCACTCCCGGAACCGCCTACGTCCTCGCGCACCACAACGTGGGGATTCTGGATGGCCACAAACAGGTCTGGGGATTCTCCGTCGGGGGAATGGGTGGGATCACGCAGGCGCTGGCCCGGGCCGCCGTGGCGAACGGCGTCCAGATCCGGACCGGGGTGTCGGTGAAGAGCTTCGTCGTCCAGCGCGGTGCAGTGACGGGGGTAGAGACGGCCTCCGGAGAGACCTACTCGGCTCCGATCGTCGCCTCGAACGCCGACGCCCGGACAACCTTCCTCGGTTTGGCTCCCTCCGGATCCCTCTCCCCCGAGTTCGAGAAGGAGGTGCGTGGGATCCGGTCGAGGGGCGCGGCGCTCAAGTTCAATGCCGCGTTGAGCGGTCTTCCCGAATTCACCGCGGACCCGGGCTCGCCCAGCGACGCCCACCGTTCGACGGTGGACATTGCCCCTTCGCTGGCGTATCTCGAGCGGGGCTACCGGGAGGCCGTCGATGGCCGGTTCTCTTCTCAGCCGTTCATCGAGATGCTCTTCCAGAGCGTTCTCGACCCATCTGTGGCTCCCCCGGGAAAGCATACGATGACCTGCTTCGTGCAGTATGCGCCGACGGAGCTGCGGGGGACCGACTGGGATTCGTACAAGCCGACCGCCGCGGAACGAGTGCTCGACACGATCGCCGAGTACGCCCCTAACATTCGAAAGGTCGTAGCGCACTGGCAGGTTATCTCCCCGAAGGACATCGAGAAAACCCTCGGCATGACCGGCGGCAACATCTTCCAGGGCGATATCACGCCGGACCAGATTCTTTCGTTCCGTCCGGTGCCGGGGTGGGCCCAGTACCGGACCCCACTCAAGGGGCTTTATCTGTGTGGCTCTGCGGCGCACCCCGGCGGCGGGGTGACCGGGGCTGCCGGCCACAACGCCGCCCAAGTGATCCTGGAGGACTGGCACCGGGCCGCCGAGCCCTCGCCCGTCCCTCGGTCCTAGAGGAGGTCGAGATGCCGTCGCCTCCGAAGAGTGGCGCGATCTTTCCCCTCGATGAGATGAAAGCCCGCCGGAAACGGGCGGGAGGACTGTACCTCGAGTTCCTTCGGGTCCGCTCGATGAGCGCGGGGCTCTATGCCCTGCATGCGGGCGGCGTTGATCCTCAGACCCCTCACCGGGAGGACGAAGTCTACTTCGTTATCCGCGGCCGGGGAGCGATCACGATCGCGGGCCGGGACTACTCGGTAGAGCCCGGAGAGACGATCTTCGTGGCTCGGGGGGTCGACCACCGCTTCCATTCGGTGACAGAACCGCTCGAGCTGCTCGTCGTGTTTGCCCCCGCCGAGTCGCCGACCCCGCGATAGCGCAGCGACTCCCTCTGGTCCCCGCCCGGGGGGACTGGCCAAGGAAGGTATGTTATCCCCCAACCCGTGGGGGGGTCCGACATTAGATGGGCCGTTCGCGTAGCGACCTGGTCGTATTCATCGCCAAGCGCCTGGCGCAGCTCGTCCCTGTCCTGCTCGGAGTCATTGTCATCACGTTCTTCTTTACGCACATCGCCGTCTCCAATCCCTGCGCGATTTGGTCGGGACCGAAGGCCTCGCCCTCGACCATCGCGGCGTGCGTGAAGAACAACCATTTCAACGACTCGCTTCCGGTCCAGTTCTACTACTATCTCGCAGGGCTCGTCAGCGGGAACTGGGGCACAGACCCCTTGTTCCACTCTCCGGTCCTTTCGGTCCTCCTCACCGACTTCCCCGCGACGCTCGAGCTGGTACTCGCGGCCACTTTCCTCATGGTGTTCATCGGCATTCCTCTCGGCGTCGTCGCGGCGGCCAGCAACGGCCGGATCGCGGACCATCTGGTCCGGATTTTCTACCTCAGCGGCTGGGCCACGCCAACCTACATCGCCGGGGTGGTGTTGGCCATCGGCTTGGGACCTTTACTGGGGGTGAGCGGAGGCGACTTCTCGACGACCTCCTCGCCGGTGCCCGCCATCACCCACATGTCGGTCCTCGACGCAATCATCGCGCTCAACCCGGGAGCTACGGTCGATGCGATCGTGCACCTCATACTTCCGGCGGTAGCGCTGGCCTTCATCAACATGGGGATCGCCACGCGCATGACCCGCACGTCGATGCTCGAGATTCTTCCATTGGAGTTCGTCAAGACCGCGCGGATGAAGGGTCTCGGCGAGTTTTGGGTACTATACAAACACGCCCTTCGGAACGCCCTCATCACGACCACGACGGTCTTGGGGGTGACGGCGGGGACGATGGTCTCGGGAACGGTGGTGATCGAGTCGGTCTTCGTCTGGCCCGGCCTCGGGAGGTACGCCTACGAGGCCATCACCGAATACGACTTTGCCGGCACCATCGGCGTGGTGATTTTCTTCGCCATCGTGGTGGTCGCGGCGAACCTGATCGCCGACATTCTCTACGGCGTTCTCGATCCCCGGGTGGAGTGGCGCTAGATGGTCACCGCCGCCGCCCCCGCGACGAAAGCCGCTGCCCGGGCCGGTGTGGCAGCCCGCCCCCGCGGGGCGTTGAAGGCGAACGTCTTCCTGATCCTGCGGATACTGGCCGCGAATCCGCTCACCCTGGTCGGATTCATCCTTGTCGTCCTCGTTTCCTTGACCGCGTTTCTGATTGTGGCCGTCCCCGCGGTGTCGTTGCTCGCGATCGGGCGTTCCGTCTCGATTCTTCCGTACCCGGCCCTCGACGTGGGAGCATTCCCCATCTTTCAGGGGCCGTCGTTGGTCCACCTGTTCGGCACCGACCAGTCAGGAGCCGACGTCTTCTCGAACGTCATGGCCGCCCTTCCGACGGACCTCGGGATCGGGTTCGCGGTCGCCGGGGTTTCCCTGATCATCGGGAGCCTCCTTGGCCTGGTGGCAGGCTTCTACGACACGCCAGGTACCCTCTCGGCCGGGGCGTCGGTGGCGATACTCCGGGTCACCGACATCTTCCTCTCGTTCCCCACCCTCGTTCTGGCGCTCGCCATCACGGCCGCCTGGGGCCGAGGGGAAATCCAGTCCGAGCTTGCCGTCATCGTCACGTGGTGGCCGTTCTATGTGCGGCTCACCCGGGGCGAGGTGCTGTCGATCAAGGTCCAGCCGTACGTCATCGCGGCGCGAGCGGCCGGGGTGTCCGAGAGCCGGATCCTGTTCCGGCACGTCGTCCGGAACCTGCTCGAGCCGCTCATCGTCTACTTCAGCCTCGACGTCGGCACGGTCATCGTGACCTACTCGACCATCTCCTACGTCGGCGTCGGGGTCCCTCCGTCCATCCCCGAGTGGGGAAATCTGATGTTCTCCTACCAGGACTACCTCCTCTCTGCGCCCTGGACGGTGCTGTCCGTCACCGCGGCGATTTTCATCACCGTGCTCGCGTTTAGTCTGCTGGGCGACGGGCTCCGGGACATCCTCGACCCCCGCAGCCGGCGGATCATGTCGACCACGGCCGCGGCGACGCCCGCAGCGGAACGGCCATGAAGAGCCCCGTGTACGCCTCGGGCCAGGGAGGGGGGTGAGCCGCTGGCCGACTCGCTGCTACGGATCGAACATCTCTCGGTCGACTACGCGGTCGGCGCGGGTACGTTCCACGCCCTCGCCGACGTCTCCCTTGAACTGCTGCCGGGCCGGGTCGTCGGGGTCGTGGGGGAGACGGGCTGCGGGAAGAGCACGCTCGGCCACTCCATTCCCCGGCTGCTTCCGGAGCCACCGGCGAAGGTGACGTCCGGCAAGATCGTCTTCCAGGGGACCGACCTCTTGAAGATCCCGAAGTGGCGGATGCCCGGGGTGCGGGGTACCGGCATCGGCATGATCTTCCAGGAGCCCATCAACTCCCTCAATCCCGCGTACCGGGTCGGGGACCAGATCGCCGAATCCGTCCGGATCCGGAAGCTCCGCGAACGGGGCATCATGCCCGCCTTGAAGCCCGACGTCAAGGGCTTCGACTATTCGAAACGGGAGCTTCCGAAGGCCTCGGAGGTGGTCACCGGCCCGTTCATTCCACCGAACGTGACCCAGACCCTGAAGACGCGGGGCCCGCCGATGACAAAGGAGATTCACCAGGAGGTCCTCGACTTCCTCCGGCTCGTCCGGATTAACGACCCGGAGCGGATTGTCAACCTGTTCCCCCACGAACTGTCGGGCGGCATGCGCCAGCGGATCATGATCGCCATGGCGCTGAGCGGCAAGCCGGCGCTCCTCATCGCGGACGAGCCGACGAGCGCGCTCGACGTGACGATTCAGGCGCAGGTTCTGACGCTGATGAAGGAGCTGATGGAGGAGGTACGGACCTCCATCATGTTCATCAGCCACGACCTGGGCGTCATCGCCGAGATGGCGGACGATGTGGGGGTGATGTACGCCGGCCACATGGTCGAGTTCGGGCCGGTCGCCGAGATCTTCGAGTCGCCCCGGCACCCCTACACGAAGGCGCTCCTCCGATCGATACCGAACCGGTACAAGGACGAGGGCGTTCTGCCGTCCCTCTCGGGCTCGGTGCCGAACCTCTCCAAGCTTCCAGTGGGATGCACTTTCAATCCGCGCTGCCCGTTGGCGCGCGACGTCTGCCGGGTCAAGCCCGGGCCGCCGTTCGCTCTGTTGCCGCCCGGGCCCGCCGGCGGGATGCACCGGACGGCCTGCTTCTTTCCGGACGAGGTGCCGTCGATGCCATGAGCAGCGCTCCGACCCTCGTTCAGATCGAGGACATCCAGAAGTACTTCCCGCTCACGCGGTCGTTGACCGAGACGCTCCGGGGGCATGCCAAGCTCGCGATTCGGGCCGTGGACGGTGTGTCATTCAACGTGAACCATGGCGAGTCGGTGGGGCTCATCGGCGAGTCCGGCTCGGGAAAAACCACGCTCGGCTGGTTGATCTCCCGGCTGCACGAGCCCACCGCCGGCCGAATCCTCTTCGAAGGGCAGGACGTCGCCCACCTTCAGGGCACCCGACTGAGAGCGTGGCGCCGGAACGTCCAGGTGGTCTTCCAGGACCCGGTCGGGTCGCTCGACCCCCGGATGCGGGTCTGGGAGATCGTGAGCGAGCCGATCCGCGCCCAGGAACCGGGGCTCGGGAGGGCGGAGCTCCGGCGGCGGGTCGCCGAGCTGCTGCCGACGGTCGGGCTGATGCCCGAGATCCTTGACCAGTACCCGCACGAGTTCTCGGGGGGAGGCCGCCAGCGACTCTCTCTGGCGCGCGCGCTGAGCCTCCGCCCCAAGCTCATCGTCCTCGACGAGCCGACCAGCGCCCTGGACGTGGCCGTCCAGGCACAGATCCTGAATCGGTTGGTCGCTCTCCAGTCGGAGTTCCGTTTCGCGTACCTGCTGATCACGCACAACGTGTCAGCGGTCAAGTACGTCGCCGACCGGGTCGCGGTCCTCTACCTCGGCAAGCTCGCCGAGATCGGGAGCGTTCGCGAGGTGTTGGAGCATCCGACGCATCCCTACACCAAGGCTCTCCTGGCCGCCCTTCCCGTGCCCGATGTCCGGCGCCGGCGGGCGCGGTACCGTATCTCCGGCGAGATCCCGACGCTCATCCGCCCCCCGCCCGGGTGCCGGTTCGCGACCCGGTGCCCGTTCGTCATCGATCGGTGCCGGGTAGAGGAGCCGCTCCTGCGGAGCATCGGCAAGGACCCGACGCACCTTGCGGCCTGCCACCGCGCGGAGGAGGTCATCGATATCGCGCCGGAGACCCTGATGGCGATGGAGGGGAGCGGCGCCGCGCCCTCTCCGATTGCGCCGGGCAGCCACCTGGTTGGGACGACGGGGGGCTAGGGCCCCGGATCAGCTCAGGTAGTCGGTGTTGTAGATCAGCTGGAACCCGATCCCGCTACCCATCGGGTTCTGCACGATACCCTGAACCCCGACGTTGTAGACCTGGAACGAGGTCGGGATCGGCAGCCACGCGTCGGTGTAGTTGTAGTACATGTAGTTCGTGATGTCGCCGTAGTACTCCGCGGCGGCCGCCACGTTCGTGCTCTCGGCCGCGTCGTAGAACCAGTCATCGACCGTCTGGTTCGCGAACTCCGACATGCAGAGGTTGTAGCCCCCCGCGCTCCAGGCGTTGAGCTCCGTCGGGTCGTCGGGGCCGACGTAGTCTCCCGTGTAGTAGTCGAGCCCGATGTAGAAGGGCCCCCCGTTGGCCGGCGTTTGGGAGGTACACACCACCGGCAGCGTTCCGTACGATTCTTGCGATTGCTCCTCCACGAGCGTGTCGATGCTCATCGGGACGAGGTTGAGCGGGATGTCGACCTTCTTGAGGGTGCTCTGGATCAGCTCGGCGACGGTGTTCCAATCCCCGGTCTGAAAGTACTCGAAGTTGATCCCGTGGGGGAAGACGGGGTTAAGCCCGCCGCTCGACATCGGCCACGGGGACGCGTTCATCTCCTGCATCGCCAGCGTGAGGTCGTAGGTGTAGTTCGGCAGATTCGTGGAATCGTAGTCCGGGTAGCCCGTGGGAATGGGACCTACCCAATTCGTCCCGTAGCCCCCTAAGGCGACCGAGACGATCTGGCTATAGTTGATCGCGTGGACGACGGCGGCCCGGACCGACAGGTTCGCGAACGGATTGACCGGCTGCCCGGGAAGGACCGACGCGTTCTGGTCCATGTAGACCCAGGGGGCGAAGCTGAGCGCGCCGAAGACCGGCGGGAGCGGCTTCACGTAGAGACACTTCTGCCCCTGCAACTCGTGGATCTGTGAGGGGCCGATATACGCGAAGGAGCCGAGCGCCGCGGCGCCGGTTTCCATGTTCTCGACGACGATGGTGGGGTTCTCCTGGAAGGAGACATCGATCGCGCTCTTCGCCGGTTGGAGGTTGTTGTAGGTCGGGTGGGCGGCCGCGATGGCGGTGCCCCAGTAGTCCTTGCTCGGGGAAACGGTATATCCGGTGGAGGGGGACCAGAAGCTCAGCGCGTACGGGCCGCTGCCCATCATGTTGTTGGACATCCAGGTGTTGACCTGGTTCGTCACCACACCGCCATGGGCAGCGACGTAGAGCGGGTCCACGGCAGCGAACCCGGGCGTGGCGAGCTGGTCGAGCAAGAACGGGTACGGGCGCGGGCTCGTGTACGGCGCGAGGTTGTTGGCGTCTACCGAACCGGCACCGATGTTGAACTCGATCGTCGAGGCATTGATCACCTGGAACGACTGGTTGTGGGCCGTCATGATGTCGAGGAGACTCGCTGACGGATTGGTCACGATGGAGAGGGTGTCCATCGAGTTGAGGACGTTGGCCAGCCAGTTCTGCGTGTTCGTTTGGCTCTGAGTGGACGAGTTGTTGTCGTAGGTGAGCCCGGGGAGGAAGAAATTCTCCTCCTCGAGATAGACCAGCGGCTGATTCATCACCAAGCCGCGGCTGAGGGAATACCACATCACGTACGCGTTGATTGGGTCGCCGTTCGAGAAGTACTCATTGGACCACAGAGTAAAGTTCCAATGGGTGCCGTCAGCAGAGATCGTCCAGTTCTTGGCCAGGAGCGGGACCTGATAGTTCGGCCCCAACGTAGCGCTGGGCGTGGTGGAAGGTCCGTACTCGGTGCCGTTGTAGAAGATCAGGGTTTGATAGACCTGCTGGACAATTCCCCAACCCGGAGTCGTGTAGGTGACCGCTGGGTCGAGCGAGTCCGGGATCTCGGGTTGGTCGACCACGATCGCGCTCGTGGTCGAAAGGGAACAGGTGGCGGCGTGGGCCGCCGCGGTGCTGAGTGCGTAGTACGCTCCCCCGGCGGACAGCGCTGTCAGCACGGCCACGACGACGGCACCAATTCGCAAAGATCGGGGATCCATCGAATCCCTCCCAGCGGCTGGCGCGAAGAGGGGGACCCACCACATAAACCCTAGGATAGCGGTCCGAAGGCAGGTTTTCCCTCGGGACGCGGTCGGTGCGTCGGATTACCCTCGAAAGCATCTTTACCCGAAGGAGGCTTCCGCCCTCGGCGATTTACATGGCGACCTCTAAGATGCTCGTCGGTGGCGAGTGGGTGGATTCTTCGTCCGAAGGGACGATTTCCGTCGTGAGTCCGTTCACGGGGAAATCGATCGGTGAAGTGCCCAAGGGGACCCGCGAGGACATCCGGAAGGCGATCGACGCCGCCCGCGACGCCTTTGATAAGGGTCCCTGGCCGCGCCTGCCGGCGCGCGCCCGGGGGGACGTCTACCTCAAGGCGGCTCAGATCCTCCAGTCCCGGGCGGCGGCCATCGCCGAGCTGGAGAGCCGGAACCAGGGCAAAACGATCAAGCAGGCCGCGGACGTCGACATCCCGGGCTCGATTGACAACCTGATCTTTTATGCGGGGGCCTGCCGCACGCTCGATGCGAAGAGCCCCCAGGAATTCCTCGGAGACGGAACCACGATCTTCCGTCGCGAACCAGTCGGCGTGGTCGGGTCGATCACGCCGTGGAACTATCCCTTCATGATGGCAGTCTGGAAGGTCGGACCGGCGCTCGTGACCGGCAATACGGTCGTGCTCAAGCCGGCCAGTTGGACGCCGCTCACCACGCTCGAGCTCGGGAAGGCCTTCACCGAAGCGGGGCTCCCGGTCGGCGTGCTGAACGTCGTGACCGGGCCCGGGCCCGAAGTTGGGGACGAGCTGTGCCGCAACCCGAAGGTCGACATGGTCTCCCTCACGGGGGATACGGAGACCGGCAGGAAGGTCATGGAAGCGGCGAGCAGCACCGTGAAGCGCGTACAGCTCGAGCTCGGAGGGAAGGCTCCCTTCATCGTCTTCGAGGACGCGGACCTCCCGTCCGCTGTCGAAGGGGCGATTGTCGGCGGCTACGTGAACGGGGGCCAGGACTGCACGGCGGCCACCCGGATCATCATCCACAAGTCAGTGCGCGAGAAGTTCGAAAAGGGACTCCTGGAGCGGATCAAGCAGATCCGGATCGGGGACCCATCGTCCCGTTCCACGGACCTGGGACCCCTCGTCCACGCGAGCCACCAGAAGAAGGTGCTCGACTGGGTCGAGGAGGGCAAGGGCGAGGGAGCGAAGCTCCGGGCCGGGGGCACCGAGGCCGGAGGGAAGCTGAAGCAGGGCGCCTTCGTCACCCCCACCGTTTTCGATCAAGTAGCGCCGGACATGGAGATCGCCCAGAAGGAGATCTTCGGGCCGGTGCTGGACATCATCGAATTCGAAAAGTTCGACGACGCGGTCGAGATCGCGAACGGAGTGGAGTACGGTCTCGCCGGCAGTGTGTGGACACAGAACGTGCGTACCGCGCTCCGGGCCGCGAACGCCATACGGTTCGGAGACGTGTGGGTCAACGACCACCTCCCGCTCGGCTCCGAAACGCCGCACGGCGGGTTCAAGCAATCCGGCTTCGGTAAGGACCTCGGCGCCGACTCGCTCGCCGACTACACGGTCGTGAAGAACCTGTACATCGACCTCACCGGACAGGCGCGTAAAGGCTGGCACTACACGGTCTACGGCGATCCGGCCTAGGGCGCGTCCGGGGCGGAGCCATGGCATCGGCAGAGTCCGGGGAGACCGGCCTCCTCTACATCGGCGGGGAGTGGCGGCCGTCCCGGTCGGACCGGTGGCAGGACGTCCAGGACCCGTCGACCGGCCACCGGCTCGGCCGCGTCTCGGTGGCTACCCGGGATGAGGCCGCCGCCGCGGTCGACGCAGCGGCCGCCGTGGAAGAAGCGTGGGGATCGACCCCGATCCACGAGCGCGCCCGGTTGCTACGTGCCCTCTCGGATCGGCTCGCGTCTGACAGCGCCGGGATGGCCCGTCTCATCGCGCAGGAGGTGGGCAAACCGATCGTCGACGCCCGCGTCGAGGCGGGGCGCGCCGTGTCCGTCTACCAGCTGGCCGCCGACGAGGCCCGGCATCTTACGGGTGAAACCTTCCCTGCCGATGCCTATGCCTATCCGGTCGGCAACGAGCGACGGTTCCTGTTCTCTGTCCGCGACCCGATCGGGGTCGTGGTGGCGATCAGCCCGTTCAACTTCCCCCTCAACCTGCTCTCCCACAAGGTAGCCCCCGCTCTCGCGGCGGGCAACCCCGTCGTGGTGAAGCCGACGAGCTCCGCCCCGCTGACGGCCCTCCGACTCGCCAAACACGCCGAGAGCGCCGGATTTCCGAAGGGCGTTCTGAATGTGGTCGTCGGCCCGGGGGGCGAGGTTGGGGACACGCTCATCGAGCATCCCAAAACCCGGCTGATCACGTTCACCGGCTCCACTTCGGTGGGGAAGGGCATCGCTGAGAAGGCGGGTCGACACGCGAAACGCGTGATCCTGGAGATGGGCGGAATGGACCCGTTCATCGTGTTGGACGATGCGCCCCTCGAGAGCACGGTCGCCGCGGCCGTCCGCGGCGCCTTCGGCTACTCAGGACAGGTGTGCACGGCCTCGAAGCGTCTCTTGGTCTCCGACGCCGTCGCCGATCGATTCGCCCAGGCCATGGCCGAACGAGCCGGGAAACTGAAGGTCGGACCGGCCCTCGCCGAAGATACCCAGGTCGGGCCGGTCATCGATTCCGCGGCGCTGGACCGGCTGGACCGGTTGGTGGGCGACGCGGTATCCCACTCCGCCAAGATCCTGCTCGGCGGCCAGCGAGCAACCGAGCTAGCGCCCGGGTATTTCTACCGGCCCACGGTGCTCGACTCCGTCGGCACGGACTCGAAAATCACGCAGGAGGAGCCGTTCGGCCCCGTCGTGCCGATCCTCCGGTTCCACGACCTCGAGGAGGCGATCCGGATCGCCAACGGGACCACGTATGGATTGCAGGCCGCGGTCTACACGAACAATATCCAGCGAGCCTTCTCTCTGGCGAAGCGGATCCGGGCCGGCGGGGTCCACATCAATGACCCCACGTCGCTCCGATGGGACGCGCTGCCGTTTGGGGGTATCAAGGAGAGCGGTCTCGGGCGTGAAGGGCTCCGGTACGCGATGGAAGAGATGACCGAGGTCAAGCTGATCTCGGTGAACTACGCCTGAACCCGACGGTCGACGCTGCCGGAGGCGGAACCCGGACGTACGACGTCGTGGTCATCGGAGGCGGCCACAATGGCCTCACCGCTGCAGCCTATCTGGCCCGGGCCGGCGCGAAGGTCGTAGTACTCGAGCGGCGTCCATTCGTGGGCGGCGCCTGCATCACGGAGGAACCTTGGCCGGGGTTCCGAATCAACACCTACGCGTACCTCGCGGGGATGCTCAGCGGCCAGGTGATCGAGGAGCTGGGCCTCGCCCGACACGGATACCGGACGATTCCGCACGACCCGGAGGGGTTCGTTCCGTTCCCCGACGGCCGGTCGTTATCGTTTTGGGCTGACACCGCCCGCACGCAGAAGGAGATCGCTCAGTTCTCCCGGCACGACGCGGAGGCGTATCCGCGGTACCTCCGGCATTGGGCAGAGATCCTGAAGCTCCTGGAGCCGATCCTCGGCGGGAACCCTCCCTCTCTTCGCGAGCTGGCGGAGCGGTTTCGCGGCCCCGAGTACGAGCGGCTCCTGCGGGATCTGGTCCTCCGGAGCGCGGAGGATTTTCTCTCCGAGTGGTTCGAATCGGAGGAGCTCAAGGCGGCGCTCGGATTCAGCGCGTGCGTCGGGGCCTTCACTAGCCCCCGGCGGCCCGGCACGGCGTACGTGCTGGTGCACAACAGCGTCACCCAACTGGGCGGACGGGCTGGGGCATGGGGCTTCGTGGTGGGCGGCATGGGACGTACCACAGAGGCGCTCGCCCGGGCGGCCCAGGCATTCGGCGCCGAGATCCGAACCGGGGTCGGTGTGCGTTCGCTCCAGGTCCAAGGGGGCCGGGTCACCGGCGTCGAGACCGCGGACGGGCGCCGCATCGAATCTCGGGTCGTCGCCTCCGGGGTGGACATCAAGCGGACGCTGCTTGCGCTCGCCCCACCGGATACCGTACCGAAGGAGGTGCTGCGGCAGCTGCGGGGCTTCAAGACCTACGCGACCACGCTCAAGTTCAACGCGGCGCTCCGCCGCCTTCCCAAATTTACCGCGAAACCGGAGGTGCCGGGACCTCACCACCAAGCGTCGGTGACGATCGGCCCGTCCCTCGACTACCTCGACCGAGCATACGCGATGGCAGCGGTCGGGCATCTCTCGGACCCTCCGTTCGCCGAGATCCTGTTCCAGAGCGCGGCCGATCCCTCCGTCGCGCCGCCCGGTCATCACACCATGACCTGCTCGGTGAAGTACGCGCCGCGCGAGCTCGTCGGAACCTCCTGGGCAGACCATCGGGCCGCCGCGGCGGAGCTCGTGCTGTCCACGCTGGAGGAGTACGCTCCGGACATCCGCGAGGTGGTCGAACAGGCTCAGCTGGTCACGCCCGAGGACATCGAGACGATACTCGGCATGACGGGAGGCAGCTGCTTCCACGGCGACCTGACCCCGGACCAAATGTTCTCACTGCGCCCGTTCCCGGGAGCCAGTGACTACCGGCTTCCGATTCCCGGTCTCTATCTATGTGGTTCCTCGGCCCATCCGGGTGGCGGGGTCACGGGCGTCCCCGGCCGCAACGCGGCGCAAGTGATGCTGGCCGATTTGCACCAGACCCCGGGGTCCGGTCCCCGCTAGCGGATGGGTCGCCCACCTCACGAGCCGCGTGTTAAATACCGGGGCCGGGCTGCCCCCGCCCGTGTCCTCGCATGATGTCATTGTCATCGGTGGCGGGCACAACGGGCTCGTTGCCGCCGCCTATCTGGGAAAGGCCGGCGCCCAGGTTCTCGTTCTAGAACGCCGGCCGATCGTCGGTGGGGCGGCCGTCACGGAGGAACCGTGGCCGGGGTACCGGATCAACACGTTCTCGTACGTCACCGGCCTCCTCCGTCCGCAGATCGTCGAGGACCTCCAACTCGGCTCGTACGGGTACGAGACAATCCTGTACGACCCGCAGTCGTTCGTCCCGTTCCCCAACGGCACCTCGCTGAGCCTGTGGAACGACACAGAAAGGACGCAGAAGGAGATCGCCAAGTTCTCCAAGAAGGACGCCGCAATCTATCCCAAGTACGAGGAGTACTGGGACAATGTCCTCGACCTCGTCGAGCCGCTGCTCCTCGCGCCCCCGGTCCCGCTCCAGGAGCTGGTGGGGATGTTCGAGGGACCTCAGGCCGAAGAGCTGGTCCGTGAGCTGTTCCTCCTGAGCGCCTGGGATTTCCTCGACGAGTGGTTCGAAAGCGACGAGGTCAAGATCAGCTTCGCCACCAACGCGGTGATCGGGGAGATGTGCGGCCCCCGAACGCCCGGGACCGCCTACGTGCTCGCCCACCACAACATCGGCGTGCTGGACGGCCAACGGAAGGTCTGGGGATTTTCCAAGGGCGGAATGGGCCGGATCTCCGAGGCATTGGCCGCGGCGGCGCGACACTACGGCGTCGAGATTCGGACCGGCGTCGGGGTGCGCAGGATCCTCGTCCAGAACGGAAAGGCGGTGGGCGTGGAGACGGCGGCGGGGGAGCAGTTCCACGCCAAAGCGATCGCGTCGAACCTGGACGTGAAGCGCACCCTGCTCGAGCTGGCCCCTCCGGACGCGGTGCCGCCGGAGGTCCGACGCCAAGTCGAGCGGTTCCGGACCCGCGGCGCGGCGCTCAAGTTCAATGCCGCCCTTAACGACCTACCGGAGTTCACCGCGGCGCCGGGCCGGCCCGGGCCGCATCACAAGGGCGCGATCGAGCTTGCCCCCTCGATGGAATACCTCGAGAAAGCCTTCGACGATGCGAAGTACGGAAACTTCTCCACGCATCCGTTCCTCGACATCGAGTTCCAGAGCGCGTCGGACCCGAGCATGGCCCCTCCCGGGAAGCACGTGATGACCTGCTTCGTCATGTACGCCCCCCGGGATCTCTCGGGTACGACCTGGTCGAAATTCAAGCCAACGGCCGGTGAACGGTGTCTCGACACGATTGCCGAGTACGCC
This sequence comes from Thermoplasmata archaeon, assembly GCA_030037735.1. GTDB lineage: Archaea > Thermoplasmatota > Thermoplasmata > Lutacidiplasmatales > UBA184 > JAKIWV01. Next base: position 3,739 of record JASHQC010000042.1, on the reverse strand, counting down.
CCGGACATCCGGAAGCAGGTCACCCGCTGGCAGGTGGTCTCCCCCGAGGACATCGAGAACACCCTCGGGATGTCCGGCGGGAACATCTTCCAAGGCGACATCACTCCGGACCAGATCTTCTCCTACCGCCCACTGCTGGGGTGGGCGAACTACCGGACGCCGGTCCCGGGACTCTATTTCTGCGGCTCCACCGCCCATCCGGGGGGCGGCGTCACGGGGGCCCCCGGGTACAACGGGGCGCACGCGATCCTCGAGGATTTACCGGCCCTGAAGAAGGGATAGCTGCCGTTGGGGCCTCCACCTCTCGGCGGAATGTTCTAAGACTCCCTTCGACTCCGCCCTCCGATGGCCGCTCCCACGTCCACCCCCCGGCGGGCCGTGCCGTCGGGAATCGACTACTGGGCACGGTACCAAGAGCTGTACCCGCGGTACTTCTGGTCCGAGGAGACCCGCTTGGCGAGCATCTTTGTGGCCGACGCCAAGGGCTCTACCGTCCGAGACACCGCCGGCAAGACCTACATCGACCTCACGAGCCAGTGGGCAACGAACAACCTCGGGAACGTTCCCCCCGAGGTCCTCGAGGCGACCGTCGAGGCGCTGGGTCGGTACGGCTTCCTAACCTACTTCATGACGCCCCACGTTCCGATGATCGAGCTGGCCGAGCGGCTCATCGAGAACCGGCCGTCCCCCAACTTGTCCCGGGTCTTCCTCGAACTGTCCGGTACCGGCGCCGCGGAGGGCGCAGTGAAGCACGCGGTCGAGGCCAGCCAGCGTCCGCTGATCCTCAGCTTCCTGGGACAGTACCACGGTCTCTCAATCGGCGCGAACTTGATCGGCAGCCTGAGTTCCCACGAGCGAAGGTATTGGGAAGCGTGGGGCGGGGGGGCGGTGTACGCTCCCTACCCATTCCCTTACCGTCGTCCCCGCGGGATGAGCGAGGAGGAGTATGGGGACTGGGTTCTCGAATACATCGAGGAGCAGGTCCTCGGGCGGCAGGCGGAGCCGGACCGGATCGCCGGGGTGATCCTCGAGCCGGTGGCCTGCGAGGCCGGCATCTGGATCCCTCCGGCGAAATTCGTCCGGGGATTGGCGAAGCTCTGCGAAGCGAACGACTGGTACTTCATCGACGACGAGGTGGAGACCGGCTTGGGACGCACCGGCAAGATGTGGGCAATCGAGCACTTCGGAGTGGCCCCGGACCTCATGGCGATCGGGAAGGGGATCTCGGGCGGAATGATGCCGGTTGCCGCGGTAATGGGCACGGAAGAGGTCATGGGCGAGGCGATGGTCGCGGCCGGGACCACCTTCGCCGGCCATCCGGCCGCCTGCGTGGCCGCGAGCAAGACCCTCGAGATCCTCGTTCGGGACAAACTCCCCGAGCGCTCCGCTCGCCTGGGAGCGACGGCGCTGCGGCGGATGAAGGAGTGGGAGCGCCTTCCGACCGTCGGCGAGGTGCGCGGGCTGGGCCTCTGCCTCGCCGTCGAGCTCGTCCACGACAAGCGCTCCCGGAAGGCGGACGCGGATCTCGGACGTCGCGTGTTTCGAGAGTGCGTCAAGAACGGCACGATACCGCTCTGGAACTACGGCGATCACGTCGTCCGCATCGAGCCTCCGCTCACGATCGAACCGGAAACCCTCGATGTGGGGCTCGACACGATCGAGGCGGCCCTGCGGCGACCGGGCACCGGAAGCTAACCGCCCCGGCGCTCCGATGACGGACCGAGGACTCCCGCCGCCGATTCTGTTCCAAATCATTCACTTTCGGACCAGTTTTGCTCCCGGATTCAGTCCAAAACGGAATAATTTCGTACAAAATCGTCATTTTTCGCACCAAAAACGCTGTTTCAGCATTCCTGCACGAGATAGACCATAGAACCCCCGGGGTAGGCTTACAGCAGCCCGGTGCTGCATTGAGGCTTGCGGGTTCAATACACAGGATAGAGGGGTCAACCGTATCGAAATGACGGGTCAATACCCGCTCTGGCGCCAAGTTTTTATGCGCGGCGCGGTCCTGTTCCGGTTATGTCGGCGCTTGCAAGCGGACGGAAGGGTGTTCGCCCGGGCGAGCCGACGGGGCACCTCACCGGCACCACCCCCGATGGGCACGTCTACCAGGACGAGGGTGTGCTGCGCACGGAACTGGACCGGTTCTACTACCGGAGCTGGCTCCTCGTTGGCCGCGCCGAGCAGATCCCCAAGACCGGCGATTACCTGACTCGAACGATCGGAACGGAGGACATCATACTGCTCCGAGACAAGGAGGGCCAGGTCCGAGGGTTCCAGAACGTCTGTCGACACCGTGGAACCCAGCTCCTGGAGGCGCCATGCGGTTCCGGGCTCCGGTCAATCGTCTGTCCGTACCATGCCTGGACCTACGGCCTGGACGGCCAGCTGCAGGGCGCTGGCCACATGCAGGCCGTCCAGGGATTCCGCAAGAAGGACAATGGGCTCTTCCCCGTGCACGTCGAGAGCGCGGCCGGGTTCCTGTGGATCAATCTGGATCCGAACGCGGCGCCCCTGCGCGCGCAGCTCGGTCCCTTCCTCGACCGGATGGCCCGGTTCCCGCTCGCCCAACTCCGGCCCGGCCCCACGCACACGTACGATATCGAGGCCAACTGGAAGCTGCTCGTCGAGAACTACTCCGAGTGCTACCACTGTGCGCCGATCCATCCCGAGCTCAACCGGATCACGCCGTACATGACCGGCGACAACGATGCGTTCTTCACGGAGGGAGAGGGACAGTTCGCCGGCGGCTACCAAACATTCGCCGGCGACTACACGTCCATGACGATGACCGGCTACACGCGCCGGTCGCCGCTCCCCGGCATGACCGATGAGGACCGGAAGCGGATCTACTACTACGTGCTCTGGCCGAACACCTTCTTCAGCCTGCACCCCGACTACCTGATGGTTCACTCTACTTGGCCAACCTCTCCCAGCCGCTCCCGGGTCGAGAACAGCTTCTACTTCGACCCGAGGGAGATGGCGAAGCCGGACTTCGATCCGAGCGATGCGGTCGGGGTCTGGGACATCATCAACAAGCAGGACTGGCATGTCTGCGAGCTGGCCCAGAAGGGGACCCAGACGCGAAACTGGCACGGCGGCCGGTACAGCGAGCAGGAAACCCTCGTCTGGGATTTCGACGCGTACTATCAGGACCGTATGGCACGGGACGGACCGTAGAGAGGTAGGATGAGCACGGCGGTCCGGCCCTCGGTTCCCTCCCCTTCGGGGCGCGAACACCGCCCGCTGTCGGGGTTGCCAGCCGTCGATCGCCCGGTCAAGGAGGCCGCGACGCTGCCGGGTTGGATGTTCTCCGACCCGACGCTGTACGCGGAGGAACTCCGGCGGATGTTCCACCGCACGTGGACCTGCATTGGCCGGGAGGACGAGGTCGCCGGCGCTGGCGGCTTCCTGTCCGTAGAGGTCGGCGGGTCGGGCGTGCTGATCGTACGCGACAAGGAGGGCGTCCTTCGCGCGTTCCACAACGTCTGCCGGCACCGGGGCACCCGGCTCGTGGAAGGGGCCGCCGAGTCTGGTCTTTCAAACATTCGATGTCCCTACCACGCTTGGACCTACGATCTCACGGGCCGGCTGCGGGGCGCCCCGCACATGGCGGGTGTTGAAAACTTCCAGAAGGAGGAGTACGGGCTTCACCCCGTGGCATTTGAAACGTGGCGCGGGTTCCTCTGGGTGAACCTGGACCCGAATCCGGCGCCGCTCTCGGACCACTTGGGCG
>JASHQC010000041.1 GCA_030037735.1 Thermoplasmata archaeon | reverse complement strand
CACTCGTATCCCCAGGAACGCAAGCGTTCCTCAACGGCCGCCTCCATGGCGAGAGAATCGACCGACTAGGCCTTTGGCCCCACCTGAAGCTTCTCATACGGCGCGAAGATCGATGCGCGGACCGACCGGGCGACCTCCCCCTCTACAGGGGTCCCCGGCACCGAGTCGTCCGCCCAGCCGTTCACCTCCCAATGCGCCACCTCCCCCGTATCTTGGTCCAGCGTCCACTTCTCGTTCCCCTGGTAGGCGGCCAGGAGTCGGTGGTTCCATCGCTCACCTGGTCGGAGGCCTCTCAACGGCTTTCCGAAGTCGGAGGCGGGACTCCCCTCGCAATAGACCGTTCCCTTCGGAAGGAGGTCCTGAGCCTTAGAGTCCGCCAGTTGCGGCGTCGCACCGACCTCGAAGCGGCCCTGGACGAACCCCCGGACCCAACCCGGCACCTCGCAGAGCGTTGACCAGCGATCGATGGACTCGGGCGGAGAACGGCCTTCCGGCGGCACGACCAGGAGCGGAACGCGAGTGACCGCGTCCGTGGCCCCGTTCCCGTGGAAAACGGTCCCGTCCTCTCCGAAGGCCTGCCCGTGGTCCGACGTGATGATCAGCGCCGAGTTCTCGATCTCATGGCTTTCCGTCAGCGCCTCCACGAGGAGACCCAGCTTTCGGTCCGCCGACGAGATCGCGCGATGGTACTCTTTCACGAGGGCCGTCCACGGAGTCCGCGCTCGGAGTCTCGGTAGCAACAGGAGGAAATTGCGGGGTGTCCGGGCGTACCATCGGGGGAGGAACCGAAGCGGTTCGGAGTCGGAGGACGAGATGTACGGTTCGTGCGCGTCCACGAAGTTGACGAACGCGTGGAACGGCCGCGAAGTGTCTCGGGTGCGGAGCCAGGCGCCCAGTTTCTGGGGAATCTCGTCCCCGCAGATCCTCTTCTTGTACGCCGTCTGGACCTGATAGTCCAACGCCGTGAACGGCACCATGAGCGGCGGAACGGAACCGAGGATCCTCAGTGCCCAGTCCGAGTACAGTCGGCTCGTCCCTCGAACACTGCTCCGGTGGGGAGCGTGGTCCTCGGTAATGGCTCCCTCCCCGGTCGCGGGCCCCACCTTGAGCGTGTAACCGCTTTCCAAGCCAATGCCGGCCAGCAGGAACTCCTGCTCCGAGAAGAGAGCGGTCTCGTACCCGGCGCGGCCCAGTTCGGCGGCGATCGACTCGCGAGGGGACGATCCCTGCCCCGCCAAACGCATCCCATGGACCGCCGGGTACTTCCCGGTCATCATCGACCAGTGGGAGGGCACCGTCCAATTGGCCGGGGCCACGGCGCGGCGAAACGTCGTTCCCCGACGCGCCAACGAGTCGAGCTGGGGCGTCTCGGCCGTCGAATCGCCTCCCCAGAGACGAAGACTCTTCGCCCGGACGCAGTCGAGGACGACCACGATGATGTTGGGAGGTCTTCGACTCATGAGCCGCTCTCATCGAATGGCGTGTTGGACCACCGCGCGACGGACTCTTCGACGATCCGCGAGACGTCGATCGCCGAGGTCGACGGGCGCACCGCGAGGAGTGGGGAGTCTTCGTCGCGTCTCTCGCAGCGGAAGGGCCCATTGGCCGACGCCCCCTTCCCCCACGTTCGTCGTGGAGGTCCGAGATCGAACCACGATGTGCGGGGGCGGCGGGAACAACGTTCCGCCGGGCACGGCTCTCGACAGGGAGGGTTTGGGCCGACGGGGAAGCCGTACGACCTGGGGAAGTCCTTCGCGGGCCAGGGCGAGCGGGGGGACCCAGGGAACGGACCCTCGGGCCCCCGCGCTCGGCAGGACCGACGGCAGGTAAAGGGAGGAAATCCGGGGCGGACGGACGGATTGGGGGTCGTCGGTGCCGTAAAGGTTCGCGGCGATGACCGTGCGCCAGGTGTCCGCCACGCGATTCAGGGAGTACTTTTCGGCTCGTTGGATGCAGGCGGTCCTCATCCCCGCCGGGTAGCCCCCGAGGTAGATCCGCAGCGCCTCGCTCACGAACTCCAGGATGGAGTGGGCCAACCACCCCGTACGTCCCGGAACGACGGTCTCCGCCGGTCCCTGCTGGGCATAGGTCAGCACGGGCGTTCCGCAGGCCATCGACTCGACCGGCACTAGGCCGAACGATTCCTCGGTGAACATGAACGCCGTGAAGAGCGCGTTCGAGTAGAGGGACCGGAGCTCCTCCGACGAGACTCGGCCGAGCACCTCGATGTTCGGCGGCGGCGGATGGCCGATGGTCTTCCGGACCCATCCCTCGCTCTTCGACCCGAAGAGCTTCACTGGGATTCCCGTCTGGGCGAGGGCCCGCAGGCCCTTCGTATCGAGCTCCTTGCCCATGTACGCGAGCACGTACTCCCGCGAAGGGTTCGATGTCGAAGGATAAAATCCATCGGCAAGGTACACGGGAATAGTCCCGCGTACGGGCACGCCTCGGGCCGAGTACCAGTCTACGAGGTACTGGCTCGACGCGTAGATCCGCTCACTGAGGGCCCCGGCCCTCACCAGGTGCCTCCAGTCCAGTAGTCCGATCAGCCGGGAGGTCATCTCGATGGCCACGCGGTATTCCGGGTCGACCGACGGTCGGATCAGGTCCAACGCCGTCTCGAGGGGGTGAGCCTGGATGTACCAGCAGCCGGCCCGGATGGCCGTCGTCATGGAGTAGTTAATCCGAAGGCCCGGCGACTTCGCGAGCCGGTGCTCGAGCCCCCGTCGGTTCCCGCCGGCGACCGAATCTCGGATCCACGAGAGGACGTAGGATGGCACCTCATCCCGCGCATGGCGGAGCTTGGGGAATAGGGCCCCTCCCGAAACGGCCCGGATGCCCTGCCCTTCGAGGTCCTGGACGACCGAGTCCGCCAGCGCCGGGGCGGCCAGGGTCAGCTCGTATCGCTGGGACAACTTGCTGAGGAGGGGAACGATCACTCGATACTGGACGAACTCGGTCGTCAGCAACGGGTCCGTGACCACGATGACGCTCTCTGCCACCCTCTAATCAATCCCCTGCGCCGCACGTCCCCCTCCAGGGCACAGACCGAGGTCGCGAAGCGCCGCGCCGACCCGGCGCGTGAGGAGATTCTCTATCCCGCTACGGTCCCATATACGTTGGTCCGGACGCAAGGGCTATACGCATTACTACACACCTCTCCGAGAGAGAAGGACGGGGTCAGCCGCCCTCGAGCAGAGGGGCGTACGCGGCCAGCAACGCGGAGGCGGTCCGGTCCATGGTAAAGTCGCGAGCTCGGTCGGCGGCTCGCGCGGACCAGGTGTCGTACTCGTGCGGATCGGTGAGCCGTTCCACCGCCTCGCACCAGGGGGTGGGGTCGGACCCCGGAACGATCTGGCCTCCGTTCCCGACGACGCCGGGGATGGCGGTACGGTCGCTGGCGACGACCGGCAGCCCCCGCGACAGCGCCTCGACGAGGGGGATCCCGAACCCCTCATACCGCGAGGGATACAGCATCGCCTGAGCGGAACCGTACACTTCCTCCAGCCGGGGGACTCGGTCGACCACTGTCAGCCGGGACGAAAGACCCAGTTCGCCAATCCTCCGGACCGTTTCCGCACGGAGGCGCGAGACGAGAGTCCCTCGGAAACGGGGCCCCAGCCGAGCGAGCACCTCGAGGAAGAGTCGGATGTTCTTGTGGGGCCGATCGGTCGCCACGTACAACAGGTTCCAGGGGGATCGCTCCGACGGAGGCTCGGGGCGGGGTCGGGGCGCCTCCCGAGGCGGGTCCAAGAGCGAGTACAACGGAACGATGTGAACCCGCTCCTCCGGAACGCCGAGACGTGCGAGGATCTCTCCTCGGACGAAGTCGCTGTGACAGACCAGGACGCGCGCTTTCGCCACGTAGGGAAGGTTTCGATTATGCACCCAGGACGCGGCCCATGGATAGATCGACGTGTAGGCCTTAGCGAGGTCCGCGATGGTGACGACCACGTCGGACCGAAAACGGGCGGCGCTCGCCAGGTACACGTCATTGACGTGGAGCAGCCGACCCGGGAGGCCTTGCAACTGTCGGGTGAACACCGGGAACAGCCGGTTGAGCCCCATCTCCAGGGAACCACCTCCCGGCACCTTCCAGCCCTCCACGATGACCCCCCAGTCGGGGTACTCTCGTCGTAGAGAGGGGTCGACGCAGGTGACCACCGAGGGGTGTATCCCCCGGCTCTCGAGGGCCCTCCAGTACATCTCGAAGTGGCGCGCGTGTCCGTCGAACGTTCGCGACCCGTTGACGAGGAGGACGCCGCTACCGGCTACTGAAAGGGGATGGGCGGCGGGGCGCAGTACTGAAGCGTGCGGGAGACTCACGACGGTAACGTCCGTTTGGGGCCAGTCGATTAAGTTCTTTCGCTGGGGATTCGACCCCTATGGCCGGCGATCTTCTATCCGCTGGGGGGCTCGGTCGCCTGCGCCTCTTCCCTCCGCCCGGGCGGGCGGGTGCTGCTCGCGGATCCCCTCCACTCCTTCGGGGAAGGGTCCCGACGATCTCGCTCCTGATTTGACTGCGGTGCGGTTCGTGTCCTAGGTAAAAATCGGGGGTGGCCACCGCAGAGCGGCGGCGCACCCCGAAAGGTTTCGGTCGCTCCCTTAGAAGCAGTGCGGCTTGATCACGCACTTCGACGGGCTGTACTGCAGCTGTTCCTGCTGGTGGTTGCACTGCGAGTAGATGTAGCCCAGCGCTCCGGAGGTCACGTACTGTTGGAAGTTCACGGGGGTTCCCGCCGGGTACTGGTTGTTCCACTGGCCGTGGTTCCAGCCGTTCCAGCCGTTCCAACCGTCGACGGACTGGACTTGGATGTCCGAGTAGTTCGGCATCTTCTGGGTCCCCGCGAATTGGGTGTACACTTGGGCCGTCCACTTCCAGTTGATCTGGAACATGCACTCTACCGACGTGAACCGGCCCGACCAGTTGACCTGCGTGTTGCCCGGAATGCCCGCCGCTCCCACGTAGTAGGAGTAACCGGAGAGGAACACGTCGCCGTGGTAGTTGATCGGAACGACGGTGACCCACGCCGGGATCGCAGCGTCCCAGACCGTCGACGCGGAGGTTGCGGTCGTGCTGAACTGCACCTCGCCCTTCGGGACTCCCTTCGTGAAGGTCGTACCGCCGGGCTCCGTAAAGACCAGCTTCTGACCGCTGAACGCCACGGTCAGGTTGGCCGTCGGCGAGGGGCCCGAGAGCTGCAGCACGCTCGAGAACCAGATCACATCTGGGCTCTGGATGTTCACCTGGTTAAACGTGGCTTGGCTGGAGCTCAGGAACGGAGGGGTATCCGAGCATGTCTGCTGCATGCACATGGACCCGTTCCCCGCCGAGGCTAACCCCGTCGGGAACGCCGCCACGAGAGCCAATCCCACCAAGGCCAACCCCACTATTCCCAAAACTCGATGGCGCATCCGGACCACCATCTGGGCGGAGGTTTTTGGCCTTATAAGCTAGCGCCAATTCGAAGTATAACCCGAGCCATCTTGAAATCTACTCTATCCGGGGTAGGTGTGGCGGGCTGATCGGCCATTTCTCGAGGTAAAAACGGGTCAAACGGTGACTCACGGAATGGTGAATGGAGTCCGCTGAACCCGTTACCCTGACACCGATTCCTGGGACCGTGACGTATTACTCATCCCTCGCAAACTGGTCCAAGTTTCCGAGGTTTCCGGAGACCTCCTGGGGAGCCTATTCGCCCGGTGCCTCCTGCAGGAACTTGGAGGCCTTATCGAGCTCAGCCTGAGCGAGGTCGTATCGTCCCAAGTGGAGCATATCGACCGCGCGTTGGATGTGCTCCGTCCCGAGCTCGAGCTCGTCACTCGACGCGGGAAGCTTCCGGAACTCGTTGAGGAGTTCATGGATCATCTCCCGGATGCGCCGCTCCACCACGGTGGAGGACGGTAGGTCCGTCCCCAATCCCCGCTCAGACCATTCGGCCTCCCGTCCGGGGGAGCTGAGATCGGGAACGGCCGGTGGCGGAATCGCCGCGACGGGAAGCGCCCGCACGACCGGCGGACGGGGAAGGGGGGAGGTGGTCCGCCGACGCTCAGGCTCCGGTGCCGGTGCGACGGGCGCCTTCGGGGGAGGGGGCACGCCTACCCGGACGGGAGGGGCCGGTGCGGTGTACGCTCCCGATCGGCTCACGTCGACCGAACTCTCGCGGAAATCGAACACGTAGCTGTGGGGGCCGTCCGCGACGTAGTATAGTTGTCCATCGGACCTGCCCCCCCTCCCCTTCACCCGAAGGATGGGTCGACCGAGAAGCTCGGAGGCGCGAACGAGGTCCTCCCAGTGACTGAGGTCAATGCGACCGACCGGGGCCGGAGGAGTCAACGTATCGACGAGGGTAACCGAGCTTGGATGGAACGGCTGACCCCTCGTGTCGCGCGTTCCGCCGCGTGGCTCCAAGGTATCTGGTCCACCGGCAAAGCTCGAATCGGAGTCAGGAGGGACCGGAGTCATAGACGGCGGGTGGGAGACAGCGGAGCTGATGATTAGTCTTTATGTTAGCCGGCCCTCGACGGGAGCTGCCCCGGGCTCCCATCCGCCGCGTGCGGGATCGAGATCCTTCCCTCGGCGAGTTTCGCTTCACCCCGCCCGCTCCGGACCCCGGCCCTCCCGGCTAACTCTTGCCGGGACTCGACTCTTTCCTGGCAAAATCTCGTCAGTCTTGGAGGTTGGTCGCCTGTCCATCCGCTGACGGGAATACGGACGGTGGCGTGAAAATTTGCCTACGAATCGAGTATGTATATTTGCCATCTTCTAGGCCAAGATAGCGGGGGTCACGCACGAGGGTCGCGCGTCGTCGGGGATGGGAATTCGTCGATGGGGGCCGGAGCTCGTTCTGGCCGTTGTCATCACCGGAATTCTCCTCCTTGCCAGCGCCGGCATCCTCGCCGCCCTGGAGTCTTGGAGGGGAGCGAGTTCCCACACGCTCCTCAACCCGGAATCGACCGTGGGGGGGCGTGTCATCGTCGGTTCCGCTTCCGAGCGGACAGCCATTTCCTCGGCCTTCTGGGGGGTCGATATCGCCGCCAGGCAAGGGTTCAATGCCGTCGACGCCGCGAGCGTGGCCGCGACTCCCGTGAGCTATCTGGTCTTCCCGAGCGGGAATCTCGGGGAGGAGTTCAACTATACCTCGGGGATCTTCACGAGGCCCAACGGCGCTCAGAGTACGGCGGCCACCTCGGTCCCGACGTTCGTGACATCCTGCCGGCTGATCAGCTGCGAGGCAATCCTGCAGCTACCGGCCGAGATTGATGATCCGGCGACAGCAGCATACTACGCGAATTACGTGGTGCACACGCTGGGGTTCCAGCCAGCGTATTGGCAGATTGGGAACGATCCCAGCGGTTGGACCCACTTCGATGTTCCGTGGTCGGAATGGAAAAGCAAAGGGGGCGGGAACACCACTCCACTCGCCTTCGCGAATCTCGTGCACACGTACATTGCCGCCGTGCGAGCGGTCGACCCGTCCGGCCAGTTCCTGGCGCTTGGGGCCGGGATGGGAAGCAAGGGCTACGATCAGCCGTGGGTGACGGAACTCGCCGGTGTGGACGGCCATGAACTGGCGGGGATCTCCGTTCACTCGTACATCCTGGATCGCAGCACGGACGACCCCACCGACGCCGACCTGTTCGCGAACCTCGACGGCCCCTACTCCCTTCCGGACCAGCTGACCGCGGACCGGTCCTACATTCAGGCCGCGTGCCCTTCCTGTACCCAGTTGCAGGTGTTCGTCACCGAGATCAATGCCGCCGAGGACGACAGCTACGGGAGTCTCCTTACCTCGTTCGCGGGGACCCTCTATCTGGCCGCCGAAACGGTCCAAGGGCTGACCCTCCAAGCCACCAACCTAGACTGGTTTGCGTACGACAGCCACTACGACGGCGCGTGGTCAATGAGCCCGCTGCATTGGCAGATGCAGTACTATCTGTTCAGCGACATCATGACCCAGTTGAAGGCCGATACGCTTCCGACCACGGTCGTCGGACCGGCGACGTTCTATGCGATCGCGACGCAGGACCAAACCGGTCTCGCATTGTTGCTCGTGAACGTCAACATCACCACCGCGGTGGACGTCAACACGTCCCAGACGGGGTTCATCCTCGAACGGCCCGGGGTCGTAGAATATTCCTGGTCGGACGGAGCGGAGCAGCCCTCAGAGTCCCCGGTCACCCTCTCGAACGTCGTCCAGGTCCCCGCCGAGTCCCTCCTGCTCTTGGAGGTCAACCCGACGGGAGAGAGCGCGTCACTCCTCTCGGATTCGTCCCTGAACATCCCGGAGAAGATTGCACCGGACGTGGGCGCGGGCGCGAACGAGAGCTCTAATTCTTTTTGCGACCCCGGTCGCTCGGGCTCGTCCGCGGAAACGGCCGCCGTGCCGCGCGACTCCTAAGAATACCTCACGGGACCCGGCGCAGTGGGACTCCCCGTCGGGGTGGCCATGGCGCGATCTAGCGGACCTTGAAGGACCAGGACCCACTGCCTCGGGAGGAAGAGTCCCCAGACGAAAGGTTGGATGCGGTCCGCCCGGCCCCTCGGGATTTCGAGCGGGCGCGCGACCGTCGGGGCGACCCACGGTATTCCCGTGGCCCGCGCCGATGCAAGCATCGCTCCAAGAGGGAAAGACGCTTGAATACGGAAACTTACAGTCGAAAGGCAGGGTTCTCCTTCGGCGAGAAACGGCTCGCGCACCCGGTTCCAAACCTCTTCCGACGTGCACTTCTTCGTTGGACAAAATCCTATGTACCACCTCCCAGGGCATTGGCTGAGTGGTATCTCGCAGCGCGTGCGGGGGAGATTTCCGATGAAGGCGAGATGGTGGAAGGCTGCGGCGCTGGTCGTCGGCGTCACCGTCTTACTCCTCTTGACCTCGTTCACCCTCGCCGCGATGTCCGCGGCGGCGCCGGGAGCGGCCTCCGAGCTCTCTCCGTTTACGAGCTCGAATTCCGCTACCGTGGTTGACGGGGCGTTTTCCAAGGCGACCCCGATCTCCTCGGGATTCTGGGGGGTCAACGTGGAACCTGACCAGCCGTTCAAGAGCGCGGATGCCGCCGCGGTGGCGGCGACTCCTGCGACCTACATCCGGTTCCCCGGGGGTAGCCTGGGGGATGAGCTGAACTACACCTCCGGCGTCTTCACTACCGTCACCGGTACCCAAAAGAAAGTGACGACCTCCACCTCGGAGTTCGTGACGGAGTGCAAGGCGATCGGCTGCCATGCAATCATGCAGTTGCCGGGTGAGATCGACAACCCGGCGGTCGCGGCCTATTACGTGAGCTACGTCGTTCACACCTTGGGGTACCAGCCGGCCTACTGGGAAATTGGGAATGCTCCTAGCGGATGGACCCACTTCGGCATTCCCTGGTCGGAGTGGAAGTCCAAGACCAGCCCCGCCCCCACCCCGGAGACCTTTGCGAACATGGTCCATGCCTACATCGCCGCAGTCCTCAAGGTCGACTCATCGGCCAAGTTCCTCGCGCTGGGGGCTGGAATGGGTGTCGCGGACTACTCCAAGACCTGGATCGAGGAGGTGGTCAGCGTAGATGGTAAGGAGATCGCGGGCATCTCCGTCCACTCGTACATTCTGGCCACCAGCCCGTCCCATCCCACCGACGCCGACCTGTTCGCGAACCTGGGGGGAGCCTACTCCCTCCCCGACCAGATCAGTGCGGTGCGGTCGTACATCAAAGCCGCGTGCTCGACCTGCAACATCGGCGTGTTCGTCTCGGAGATCAACGCCGCCGAGGCGGGCTCCACCTACGTTCCCCTCATGAGCGGCTTCGCGGGCACCCTATACATCGCGGCCGAGGTCACCCAAGGTCTGTCGCTCCAGGTGCCCAACATGGACTGGTTCTGCTACCACTGCGACTATCTTGGAGCCTGGTCCATCCATACCCTGCTCTTCCAGAAGCAGTACTACCTGTTCAGCGACCTCGCGACCCAGCTCAAGACGGAAACCCTTCCCACTACCGTGACTGGTCCGTCGACGTTCTACGCGATCCCGACGTACGACAGCGGCGGCCTGTCGCTCATGATGGTCAACGTGGGCTCCGCCAGTGTGACTGCCAACATCGCCCAAACCGGATTCATTCTGGATAAGTCCGGCGTCACGGAGTACTCGTGGGTGAACGGGGCGAACCTTCCGAGCAAGTCTTCCGTCACTCTATCGAGCACCATCACGGTTCCCGCCATGTCAATCATTCTCCTGACGGCCGCCGCTTCCGGGACCAAGTCCCCGAGCGGGGCGTCGGACACCGCCGGTCCGGCCCTTATCTCCGGCACAGCGGCACCGACCAATGGAATGATCCTTACCGCGGCCTCTTCCCCCTCGAATCTAGCGGGGAGAGCGATCTCTAACTTGGTAGCCTCGGTTCTGCCGGTCGCTCGGGGGCCTGAACTCGTGCCCAGTGTCCTCACGACGTTCCGCCTTCTCTAAGGCGGCCTCGATCGAATCCGAATTGCCCTGACTCTCGCCGTTCGCCGCCAGGTCCAGGCGGCAGAAACGGACCCCGTACTCCCCTCCACTCGTCTTCGGAGTTCGATAGGATCTTCTCTCGCCGCCGCTTCGTTCTTGGGTTGCCGCGCTGAGGGCCCCGTTCTCTCACGAGGCCGTTTCCGGTCGCACGAGACTCCCAGAGCACCGGAGGGGGAGTTCGGTCGGCGGGAGGGGTTACATTCATGCCCCACCGAGTGCTACGGACTCGGACCCTTCGCAGAGCCTGCGAGGGCCGGGAGGCTCTGGACCGCGTGGCACCGGGTACGATTCACATGGCGCGGCGCGTCGTCCTCGGGGTGGGGCTGGTGTCCGGTCTGCTAGCCGTCATCGGCAAGCCGGACCCGCGGAGGAGTGAGTCTCGATCGGCCATCGAGGATATCGTCGGCGCACAATCCGAGTCGGTGCTCCTGACCCCCACCGCTCCGCCGGGTCCGCGCTGGATCGAAGTGAGCCGGTGGGAGGATCTCGTCAAGGCGTCCCGCTTCATGGGGCGACCGATTCTCCGGCTCGACGACGGTTCACGGACTCCGGATCAACCGTTGTTCTATGTTCCCGACGGGCCCCAAAGTTACATTTTCGATTTCCAGCGTGAGGGAGTGCGCGTATCGAACGCTGGGGGGTACGCTCTCTCCACGGTGCCCGAAGTGCCGGCCGTCGTAGAGCCTCCTGCACCGGTCTCCCCGCGTCCGCCCGAACGAAGGGAGATTCCCCCGCTCAACGAGCCGGCGACCCCGGAGCCCCTCGCCCCCCCGTACGACGAGGCCGAGACTCCCACCGGCGAGGCCGTGGACCGCGCCGAAGAGGTCGTCGAGCAATACCTGGGGCCGGAGATCGGGGCAACCGATGGCACGGAGGAAGGCCCTGCCAAGAACAAGGTGGAAGTCGAGATCCGGGGAATGGTCCACGATGTGCTCGTGAAGCTCCGGAACATTCCCGCGGGCAGCAACCGCTTCGAAGAAGCGAGCTATCATGTCCAGCGAGCTCTCGAGCTGCTTCGATCGGGCCGCTACGGTTCGGCCCAGATCGAAGTGAACCGGGCCCTGCGGCTCGTGCACGATGCCCACCGAAAGTAGAACGGTCCTCCGCCGGGCGCGTTATGGCCGCCTACGCCATGTACCCGCGTCCGAGACGCTCCGCGCGGCCGAGGGCGGCCACCCTAATCTCCAGTCACGGGCAGGCAGCCCCGGTACGAATTACTTCGCGGCTCCCTTGCGATGGACGCGATAGGGCACCGTATTCGGGGTGGGCGGTGCCTCAGTCGGATCGACCATGCCGACGGCACTCGCGAGGGGGCCGGGCGCGCCACGTTCTTCGGAAGGGAGCGAATACCGCTCCGCCCGCGCGACGAAGGGCGGACGCCCCAATCCAATCGGATGGACTATGAGGCTTTGTCCTTGAGTCCGGATGGTATGCCCGGAGAGGGTGGGGGTTCGGCCAGGGGGTGTACGCCCAACAGGTCCTCGAGGCGATATCCGTGGATCGAGCCCTCGTATTCTCTCAACAGGGCGGAGATCATCCGGGCCGCCTCGACCGGGAACTTGCCGATCGCGGTCTCCGCGGCCAGCACCAAGCCGCTGGCTCCGTCCAGCAGGGTGCTCATGACGTCGTTGACCTCCGCCCGCGTCGGCGCGCGACGCGTCACCATCGACTCCAGCAAGTTGGTCGCAACGTAGACCGGAACGCCGAGCGCCGTGGCCTCGCGGATGATCGTCTTCTGGAGGAGCGGAATCGCCTCCAAACGGACCTCACGGGACAGGTCGCCGCGGTCGATGAGGATGGCGTTCGCGTTCCGCGCGATAGCGGAGAGGTTCCGCACCCCCTCTCGACTCTCGATCTTGGCAATGATCTTGGCGTCAGGGCCCACCATCTCTCGGAGGTGGGCCACGGCCGTCGGGTGATTGCAGAACGAGAGATCGAACTCCCGGATCCCGTGTTCCTGAGCCAGTCGGATCGCCCGGAGGTCCTTCTCCGTGAACGTGGGCAGCGGGGGCGAAGGGAAGGCCGTCACGGCCTTCCGCGACCCGATCTCCCCGCCCGTGAGGACCGTCGCCTCGGCGGTGCCGTCGCGGACCTCGTCGATTCGGAGCACGACGGAGTCGAAGTCGATGCTCATCTTCGACCCGGACGCCAGCTCCCCGATGGCGCTCCCAGGATTCAGCGGGATGGTCGACGCGTCCCCGCGTATCGCGTCGGCGACGAGTCGCACCCGGCTGCCCTCCCGCACTGCGACTCCCTCGCGCATGAGGCCAGTGCGAATTTGGGCGCCTTCGGTATCGATACATATTGGAACGCGGGTCGAGCGTTGGATCAACCGGATGACCGACTCCAAGTCGGCGAAGTCGGTGTGTGAGAGGTTGATTCGGAAGCTCACGACACCGGTCGCTTCCAGCTCTGAAATCACCCGCTCGTTCAGCGAGCTGGGGCCGAGGGTGCAGATCAAGACCTTTTGGGTGGGCATAGCTCACCCGCCCCCGTCGGAGCGGCGTGTGGACTTCGCGCCTCCGGCCAACTCGAGTCGGGCCACGGCTTCCCGGCGGCACACCTCGGCCATAAGAGTTGCTGCCGAGAGATGGACTCCGATCGCCCGGAGGCCGTCGCGCCTGGCGCATTGATGGATGGTCGCACGGCCGGGTACGGAACACGCTCGCACCCCTGTCATTTCCCGACCAAGACCCGCCCGCCCGTTGAATCAGTTCCCGGCGCCTCCCGCCGGTACGATGGACCGACTAGGTCGGGAAGTCGAACAGCGACGTGAGGGCAGGGAAGAGTCCCGGGGTCCCATCGAGACCGCCGTCGCTTCCCACGCCGAGGAGCCATTCGATCGTTGATGCGACGTTCATGTCGCTCGCGTTCCCCGTGAATGTCGTGCCGACCGAGTACGGGCTCACCACCGAAATGTACGTCGGACCTCCGCAGACGGTCTGGTTCACCCCCCACTGGGTGTAACAGTATGGCGTGACGATGTTGTCGACTGTGTACCCTGCGTCCGACGTAGCCGCGCCCTCGTCGTACACGATGATGAAGGCCGTGTGATTCATCAGGGCTCGCTCTTGCGGGGTGTTGAAGTTCAACGCTCCGCTCGCATTCACGGTGTGGTTGAGCATTGGAGAGAGGAAGCCATTCAACCAGTTATCGCACAGGTGGCGTTCCTCGAGGCTGGTGAGGCCCGGGGGAATGCTGTGGCAGTCGTCGTACTCATTGGGGATGTAGAATGAGAAGGAAGGAAGGGTTCCGCTCGCGACGCTCACGTTGAAGGCATTGCTGTTCACGACGTTGGCATCGCACCGCGACTTGTTGTCACGAATGTCCTCGTAGCTCAAGAAAGGATTGTGATCGGCGGCGACGTAGAGCCCATTTGCGGAGCGCGAGGTATCGCACGCCGTCGGCATGGATTCAAAGTAGCCATGCCAAGTTAGACCCGCCGCTTGCAGGGAGTCGGGGATGTTCGAGACATCCTGCACCTTCTCTGGGGCCTCGCACCCGATGGTTTGGCCGCTCGTGAACGCGAAGTAGTTCGGCGGAGACGCATGACAGAGCGCGTAGTAATCGGGAACGCTGCCGTAGTAATCTTCCAGGTAGTGCTGATAGGGGCTGTTTTTCAGGATGGTCTTCCGAGCCCCGTTCTCCATGACGATCACCACCACGTGAGTGATCGGAATCGCGGTGAAATTGGTGGAAACCGACTTATCGGCGCCCTTCACCGTAACAGTTCCCGCGGCGGGAGAGGGCGAGAAGCCAACGGCGACGATGTTGTAGGCGTACGTTCCGTTTGCTTCTTGGAACACGATCTCGGACGTCGTGGAGGACTCCGCGACCCCCGCAAGCGTGACGGACCAGTTTCGCGACGAGGTGAGGCCGGTCTCCGTGAAGGTGACGGAGTACGTGATGGTGCCGTTGGACACAGGTGGCGAGGCCGCCCCCGCGAAGGGCGCGGCGAGGCCGCTGTTCGAAAGAATCAACGTCAGCGCCACGATCGGCACGGCGAGGATCGCCACTGTCACGATTCTCATCGCGTCCCTCCGTTGGACCCACCGTGAAGCGTCTCGGAGGGCTCACGCAGGTGACCAGGGGTTAGGCGATGGGAACGGGCTTGAGCCGCGCCAGCGCTGGTTGAGGGACGTGCAGCCCAATCGACTCGATGGCTGTGGGGTGGTGTCATGGGTTTTGGCCCGGGAAGCGGGGGAACCAGGCTGCAGTATATCTACGTATCCGATTCTGGGACGGTTCACAAAATGGACACGCTCGGCGCACGGGTGCGGGACCCACAGAATTTCACCCTCGGGACGACGCGAATTGCCTGACCCGGCCGGCGCTCGAGGTAGGCGGGTTTCACTGGGCTCCCAGCAGCGGTCTATGTCCCTGGCGCAACCTCCGCCATCGCGGGGCACCCCCCTCCGTGCATCGGGCCAACAATCGAATACGGCGCGGACCGGGCCCGACAGCGCGATTCGCGGCCCGCCGGTTTGGATGAGAAATCTCCCGTGGAGAACTCGCGCAAGGCATTTCCCACCGGATATACGGCTGGGCTTAAGAGGCACGAAAACCGTTCTAGGTCCAGCAGGGACTGGTCTTGCCGACGGAGCGGCAGAGCCTATGAAGGGAGGATGGACCCGGGCAGAGCCCATCGGACCGGCAGCCTCGGATCCGGCCCCCGGAGCCCCGGCTCCTCTTCGCCTGGTCTACATTCTCGGGGCCGGCCGGTGCGGATCGACGCTACTGGATGTGATCCTGGGCTCCCATCCGGACATCTGCTCCACTGGCGAGTTGTTCCACTTTCCCGAAAGCGTGCTGGACCGACCCCAGCCGTGCTCATGCGGCGCGGTCGGGAACGCTTGTACGTTCTGGTCGAGCGTTCGGGCCGACATTGAGCAACAGTTTCCGGTCACCGACCTCAAGCGCGGCCGACAGTACGAGACCACCCGCTCGCTCCCGCGCACGGCCTTCCTGGCCGCGACCCCGGGTTCCTCGGTCGACGTGTACGCCCGACGGCTCGCGGTCCTGCTGCG
This sequence comes from Thermoplasmata archaeon, assembly GCA_030037735.1. Taxonomy (GTDB): domain Archaea; phylum Thermoplasmatota; class Thermoplasmata; order Lutacidiplasmatales; family UBA184; genus JAKIWV01. Next base: position 871 of record JASHQC010000041.1, on the reverse strand, counting down.
GGCCATCAGCACTCAGAGCCACCGTCCGATTGTGGTGGACTCGAGCAAGTACCCGAGTCGCGGGCTCATTATGTGGCGGACTCGCTCAATGGGGAACGACGTTCGGTACATTCACATGGTCCGCGATGGACGCGGTCTCTTATGGTCGAAGCGAAGGACGGTCGATGGACAGGGACTGGGACTGGCGCCCCGGGAGAGGACGACCGGGGATCTCGCGGTCTGGTGGGTGTTGTCGAACGTGCTTTCCACGCTCCTGTTCGGATTCCGCCGGGGCCGGTACCTGCGGGTTCGGTACGAGGATCTGATGTCGGACCCCGCGGGAACACTCGAGCGGATCGGGAGGTTCGTCGGCGTCGACCTGGCGGACGTGGTGGCGGCGATCCGGAATCAGCAGCCGTTGCCGGTCGGACACGTCGTGGGCGGAAACCGGTTGCGATTCAACCGAGCGTTGGTCTTGAAACCGGACACCGAGTGGCAGAAGAATCTCCCCCCGGAGGACGAGAGAACCTTCTGGGGGATCGCCGGCTGGCTAGCGCGTCGTTACGGGTATGAGGCGCATGCCGTCTTGGGCCGTCCGGGCCAAGCTACCCCCCGCCCGGACACCTCCTAGTGGGACTTACGGACGGTGTCCGGGAATCGCATCCGGCGCTGGATAGGCCGATTGGATCGACCGCTCCTCTCGACGATCGCCTGCGCGGTGGTTGTCGGGGTCAGCTTGGTGGCGCTGACGGTGAATTACGGAGGATTGGAACCGGCGTTGGTCAACGTTTCGATCACCGTCGATACGTCGGCCGCGCCGATCCCACTCCCCTCCTGGGGCGTCAACGTCGCCGCCAATCACGTGTTCAACCTCTCCGATGCGAATTTGCTG
>JASHQC010000040.1 GCA_030037735.1 Thermoplasmata archaeon | reverse complement strand
ACGTCGGGTCGGGGAGCAGTACATCGTCCCCGGGGTTCGTGCTGGAGAGGAGGCTCGCGTAGATGGCGAGTTTTCCCGGCATCACCACGACGTCGCCCGCCTCCGCGGGGATAGCGTGCAGGCGGTGGAGCCTTTCCGCGATCGCCTTGCGGAGGTCGAGCATGCCCTGGGCCGGACCGTAATGGGTCAGTCCTTCGTCCATCGCCTGGGCCGCCGCGGCCCGGATGCCGGCGGGCGTCTCGAAGTCCGGTTCCCCGATGTGAAGGCCGAGGATCGTGGCGCCGCTTCGGCGCAGCTCGAAGATGCGGTCGATGAGCGAGAGGATTGGAGATTCCCCGATCTCGTCGACCCGCATCGTGGGCGGCAGTCTCACGGGGGTAAAAGGAGGGCGGCTGAAAACCGCCTACACCAGCCTACGAGGGGCGGGATGGGACGGCGGAAGGGATTCCACCGTCCGCGGCAGGGAGCCCTTTCGCGACGCGCCGGTGCGCATCAATGAACGCAACGGCGAAGAGGCCGTACGCCAGGAACATGTAGGAAAGATAGGTCGCAACAGGCTCGATCAGGGCTACGACTTTCGTGGGGCTCGAACGAACGGTGGTCAGGTAGGTCGGCAGGCCTCCGGCGATGTGATAGCCCACCACTCCCACCACCGGAATCGCCGCGACCAGGGCCAAGGCCAGGATTACCCGCCCCGTCGTGCCGAGCAAATGATGCACGATGATCGCGTACAGGACAAACGAGAAGAACAACGACGCGGCAACGGCCCCGCCGACTTCGTACGCCAGCCAGCTCGGTATCGCAAGCGACGCCCTGTAGGCATAGTACGCGACCGGCCCCGCGGCGGCGAGGCCAAGCAAGACCGTCAGTAAGAAGGTGAGATGCGCGTGGTGAACCCGCTGCTTGTGGAGCTCGTTCCACTCGTGACGGCCAATCGTGAGGAAGGTGACGCCTATCACCGTCGCGAAGGCACCGATGATGAACAACACCTCGCCCGTCCTCCCGGTCGAAGACCCGGTCAGCACGTCGTAGGCGTTCACCCCGGCCTCGATCAAAAACCCCACCGCGAAGATGGAGAGGCTGAGCCGCAGATTCGGCGCCATCGGAGAAGGCAGTGTACGGGGCAGCTCAAAAACTCCCCGCTGGAACCGCGCGGGGCCACGCCCGCGAAGGGAAGCGTCAAACCCGTTCGATCGCGTCGCCGGTCCGGACCCACCCCTCGCGTACGACCGACGCGTACCAGCCGCGGCGGCCGAGCATCGTCTTCAGAAAGCCGGGCCCCTTCGCCTCGCCCACGTAGGGAAGCAGATAGAGGTTGGTGCAGGGTACGCACGGCTTCGATACCTCGAGCACGGACTCCCCTGCCCGGAACTTGTCGCCGGGGTGGAAGTCGTCGTAGGGAATCCCCTCGGTCGTGATGTTCTCGCCGATGTCTCCTTCGCGGATCGGCCAGCCCTCGGCATTGAGGGACCGGATTGTCTCGACGGGCATGAACAGCACCGCCTGGTTGGGCTCGTCGTGCTGCTCTTCGTGTCGGTACCGGTTGAAGTCGCCCTCAACGCCCGCGTGGGTGATGTGCAATGCCCGTGCGGTCGGTTTCGGAAGACCATGTTCGGACCTGGTCTCTGGTTTTCGGTGCAGCGACCGGACCCTACCGTGGACGACCTGTACGCTGGAGGAGGGCGCGGACGAGCTCATTGGGCCCCTCGACGGACGACGTTCGTCCGGTTCAAGTTTGCTTTCCTGGAAGCGGCCGATGTCATTTCCCCATCTGGGCCAACCTCTCCCGACGAACGACTTAAACGCGTCGCTATGTAGAGCGAAACGGTGCAGCCCACGTATCCGACCGACGGAGAGGGCAGGATGTTCCTGCTCACGGGAACGACGATTCGTCGGACCATCGTGATTGGCCGGCAATACCTCGGGATCGGTGTGGCCCTCGCTCTGCTCCTCTCTCTCATCCTGCTGCTGGCGACGGGCCGACACGGGGGAACGGCGTTCCAGACAACGTTTCCATTGGAGCTCCCACTGTTCGCCGTAACCGGCTCGATGGGTGGCCTAATGACCTTCACCAGCGACCGGACCAAGGGGGTCTTCGAGTACTTGATCGCGTACGGCGTGGGACCTCGCCGTCTCTTTGCCAATGGCCTCGTCGCTACCTCCGCGGTGGCGACCATCATCCTGGGGTTGACGTTGGGAGTGGGGCTGACTGCCGCCGTGGCCGATCGGGTGTCCCTGGCCGAGAATTTGTTCAAAGCGATCGCGTTCTACACGGTGCCGATGAGCTTCGCGGGAGCGCTCTTCATCTCCACCGTAGGGATGATCTGGTCGTCGTTATCCACCCCGCGGACTGGGATCAACAGTCCCCTCGGCATTGCCCCCATGGTCGGAGTCGCCCCGATCATCCTGGTCCTGATCGTCGCGGAGAGTGCTCCGTCGTCGGAATACTACTATATTACAGGGGGCGCCGCCGCCATGATTGTCGCCGCGGTCGTCCTTCTGCTGGCGCTGTCGGCGCGGCTCATGGGACGAGAGCGGTTCATATCCCCCCTCTGAACGGAAAGGTACCCCGTGCTGTCTACTTCCTCGTCCTCGGATCGTACGGCAGGAACCCCGCGACCGCTGAACCACCATCGGATCGAGCTACGGGGTGTGAGTTCGGGATACCATGGTCGCCGAGTGCTACAGGACATCTCCTTCGTCATCGAGGAACCCGCCATCTACGTGGTACTGGGACCAAACGGCGCCGGCAAGACCACCCTGTTCCGGACGCTCGCCGGGATTCTCGAACCGTACACCGGCTCCGTTGAGATCGACGGGATTGGCATCGGGCATCGCGACGCGCGCGCCCGTCTCCAGTACCTCTCTCACATCGACGGGATCCCAGACGGTCTCCGCGTCGATGAGGCGCTGAACTTCTACGCGACGGTGGAAGGAGTGGGGCGCCAGGACGTCGACCGGGTCGTTCGGATGCTCGGGATCGAAGAGCTTCAGCCGCGCTTCTTTTCCGAACTGAGCCAGGGCCAGAAGAAGCGCGTCTCCATCGCGCGCGTCTTTCTCCAGGAACGGAGCATCTACCTGCTCGACGAACCCACGAGCAATCTCGACCCGAAGCTCGCCCGTGAGATCCGCGACCTCGTGCTCGGACTCAGCAAGGATGACCTCGTGTTGTATTCCTCCCACAATCTGTTCGAGGCGAAAGAGATCGGGAAGTACGTCCTGGCCCTCAAGGGGGGAAGGATTGGGTACTTTGGACGTCTGAGCGATCTTCGACCGGCAAAGTACATCATCGGGATCCGGGCGGAGGGAGCCGACGGCGCGCTTTCGTCCCTGTCGAAAAAGGGGGACTACTACCTCCAGGAGCTGTCCGGGCCCGAGGAGGTGCCCAATCTGGTGGCCGAGCTAACGGCCAAGGGGGTCCGGATCCGGGAGGTCAAGGAGATGGAGAATCCGCTCGAGGACCTGTTCGCCTAGGGGCCGCCGCGCACCTACTTCTTGACGACGACCTGGATCTCGGTCTTGGCCGAGACTTCGGGGTTCGTCCACGGGTCTCCGCTGTACACTTCGCGATAGGCGACGGCCCGCCGGATTTTCTTCTCCTTCTTCTGCCACTTAAGCCAGTCGTTGATCCCGTGGTAGACGACCCGCGGAGACACGTCGTCGGGGTCGAAGGTCACGCTCGCGACCGTCGCGGCGGGGACCTTCTTGACGCGGATCCTGCCGCTCCCCTTCGCATTGCCCCGGAACTCTACCGCCGCCACGAACGTCCGCTCGTTCGGCTCGTAGAACAACCAGTGCCCGACCCGGAGGTGGTTCTCCTTCGCCCAGTCGGTGAGCGCTTTGAACTGCCCGCGGAGCTTCTTCTCGTCCCAGCCCCCGGTCCGCGACAGGGTGGCCAGCCGGTAGGACGGCGCGCGCTTGTAACTGAAATCGACGGTCATCCGAATCCCTGGCCGGGCAGAGTCCCCCCGGGCTTAAGCATTCGCCGACGCCCTCCCGCCGTGGCCGGCCAGGGTGTCAGTTCTCTCGCCAGCTGAACACCGAGATCGCGACCAAGAAGAGTACCGTGGCCACCACGACCACGACGATCAGGTCCTGGAGCGCGCCCGCGCCGTTGGCGAACAGGATCCCGTTGTTCAACCCCTCGATGACGTAGTAGAGCGGCAGGATGTGGGCCACCGTCTGCAGGTAAGCGGGGAAACTGGAGACGGGAAAGAACGTACCCGAGAGGAACATCATCGGGAAAAGGATCACGTTGCCGATCACGGCCGCAGTCTCGGGGGTCTTCGAAACGGATCCGGCGATGAGACCCACCGACACGAAGAGCACCGGTCCGGCGACCAGGAAGGGGAACATCCACGCGACCACGGAGACGTGAGCGCCGAACACGGACCGGCCCACAAAGATCATGACCAACGCCGCGACGATGGCGAGCAGCACGTACCATAACATCGCCGCCGTGAGCCATTCGGCACGGGTGAGCGGAGTGAGCGAAAGCTGCCGGAACAGCTTGTCCCGCTTCCAGGTGGAGCTGATGTTGACCATGGAGAACATCGGACTGGTCAGGATCGAGAACCCGATGAGCCCCGGGATCAGGTAGTCGATGTAGGTGTAAATCCGGCTGCCCACGTTGAGGTACGAGGAGGAAACGATGACGGAGCCCTTGGCTTCCTCAAGATTGAACGCGTTTTCGACGCCGGTCACTGCGCCGATGACGATCCCGGCTTCCGACGCCGCCGAGGGATTTGTGAAAACGACCACGTTGACGTGCGTACGGTTGACGAGCGCGGCCTGGAACCCGTCCGGGATGACGAGGCCGGCCGTTTCGCTGTTCTTGGCGAGGTAGGTGGACAGGTTACCGGCGGTCGGTGAAATGACATCGACCCGAACAGCGCCGGTGCTGTTGAGGGCGGCGAGGAACGCCACGCTGGCGGGGGAGTTGTGGTCCAGGTTCTCCACGTACAGCGGAACGGTCACGCTGCCAGAGTTGGCGAAGACGGCTCCGAAGATCAGGATCAGGATGATCGGGAAGATCAGGGTAAAGAAGAGCCCGACCGGGTTCCGGATGTAGCCTTTCGCGAAGGCAACGAAGTACGACCGGATGCGGCTCCCGTTCATGCCGAGTCCCCCTCGGGGGCCAGGTCGAGGGCCGAGTGGTCGGATACGCCGACCAGTCGGATGAACACGTCTTCCAGGGTATCCTGAGCGGTGCTGAAACTGCTGTACGAATAGCCGGAGGATTCGACCCAGCTGAGGACCTTGAGCGCATCGCCCTTCGCATGCAGTTCGACGGAGATCGCTCCATTCTGCACGTCCACCGGCAGACCCAGTTGTCGCCGGAGTGGCTCGGCCAGCGCGGGGTCAGCGACGATGCGAAGACGTTCGGGTCGGCCGTACCGGTTAATGATCTCCGACGGCGCGCCGGCCGCAATAATGTGACCGAGGTTGATGATGGCGATTCGGTCCGCGAGAAGCTGGGCCTCCTCCAGGTAGTGCGTCGTCAAGAAGACGGTCCGACCCTCGGCCTTCAATCCCCGGATCACCGCCCAGATGGCTCGCCGGGCCCGGGGGTCCAGCCCGGTCGTTGGCTCGTCCAGGAAGCACAGCTGGGGGTCATTGACCAAGGCGAGCGCGAGGCCCAGCTTCTGCTTCTGCCCCCCCGAAAGATTTTCGAAGAGCGCGTCGGCCTTGTCGGAGAGCTCGACCCGATCGAGGAGTTCCTTGGCTCGAGACGGCACTCCGAACAGGCCGGCGTAGAGGTCGATAGCTTCCCGAGAGTTGAGCTTGGGGAAGAAATGGAAGTCCTGGGGAATCACTCCGATCTTCCGCTGTAGCTCCCGGCCCTCCTTCCAGGGATCTCTCCCCATCACCCGGACCTGCCCCGAGGTGCTCGGTCGGATTCCCTCCAGAATCTCGACGGTGGTGGTCTTGCCGGCCCCGTTGGGCCCCAGGAACGCGAACACCTCTCCGGTCTCTATCGTGAAATCGATCCCGTCCACGGCGCGGACGCTACCGTAGGTCTTGACGAGCTTCTCGACCTCAACGGCCGCAGTCACGTGGAACCCCTCTCCGAGAATCGCCGCAAGGCGAGGCGAACGAAGGTACGCCGGGACCTACAAGTCCTTTAGCACATAGAGTGCGGGCCAGCAACGGTCGCAGACCGTTCAGCGGGGGGACGGGGGACCGATCTCGGAAGCGAGAGCGGCCCGGACCTCTTCCGCCGCCCGATAGCCGGTTTCGATGGCGCCATGAATCGTCGCCGATTCGCCGCGCCAGTTCGTCGCCTCTCCGGCAAAGAAGAGGACCTTTCCCATGGGCTCCGCGAGGCGCTCGCGTTCCACTGGACCTACGTCCAGGGGAAGGAACGAATACGCCCCCAGCGCGAGTGGATCTTTTGGCCATAGCATCTCCGAGTGATCGGCGACCTCTCCGATTCGAGTCTGCTCCGGGAGGGCCGTAGAGAGTTCCTCTAACGTGGCGGCGATCCGGTCCGGTGCGCTCATCTCGGCGCGCTTGGCCGCCTCCTTGCCGACGGTGAAGGCCGTCATCACTTCGGGGACGCCGGCATGCCCTACCCCAGGGCGATGGAACGTCGTGGCGGTCCCGGCCCAAATGAGCGAGAAATCTCCGAATCGGTTTCGGAGATCCGTTCCCTTCAATCGGAGTTGCAGCGCGTAGCCCATCCCGAACGCGATGCGTTGGATCGCGTCTCGTTTGGCCTGAGTCAACGGAGGGTCGAAGGCCACCGCCTCGGATTTGAGTACACCGAGCGGAAAGGTGACCACCGCGGCCGGCGCTTCGAAGACGGTGGGCTCCACCTGGCCAGTGCGGCGGGTTTCCACCCGCACCCCCCGCTCGGAATGGCGCACCTGAGTCACGCGAATACCCGTGCGGATGCACTCTTTGAACGCGGCCGATCGTCGCAGGAACAGTTCCGAGTAGCCCTCGTTAAGGCGGAAATTCCGGTAGCCGAACTCTTCGCCCGCCCGCCGCTCCTCTTCGATCGGCCCCCGGATTCCAATCTCATCGGGGTCGGCCGCGTAGACGTGAGCGTGCAAGAGCTCGACGAAACGCCGGGCGCCCGCCAAAGGGGCCTGTTCCTCAAGAAACGCCGCCAGAGTCCGGTCGGGAGGAGGCATCGCCCGGAGCTTCTCGGGAAGTGTACGGGTTCCCTGATAGAAGGCTCGGAACCCGAAGCCGGGATACCCCGGGAATGCCAGCCAAGGGAACCGGCATAGCCGACGATCGACCGAAAAGAGAGCCCGTTGGGAGACCGGCCAAGTCCGCGTCGTGAGTCCAAGCTCTTCAGCCCATCGGTGGGTGATGACACGGCGACCATGGACCATCTGAGCCCCGAGCTCTAGTGGCAAGCCGGGGGCGAGCGCGTAATCCGTGAGCGCCCGGCCTCCAATCCGGTCCCGGGCTTCCAGAATCGTGAAGGGAATGCCCAACTGGTGAAGGCGCTCCCCGCAGGCGAGTCCGGCGGCCCCTGCTCCGAGGATTAGCACTCGGTCCGACGTACCGGCCACGACCTCGGCTCACGCCAAGGGAGACAAGAGACTTACCCGGCCGGCGGCGCGACCTGTTGCACCCCGATGAAATCGTCGATGCGGTGGACCAGCGTGTCCAGGTCGGCGGTAGCGCCGACGACCGCGACCAACAGCGACTCAGAATCGAATCGCGCGACGATCATGGTGAAGTCGTTCCCGCGGATGATGATGTGATCGGGCGGGGTCTGTTTGAGGTCGCTGCTGACCGTGGCCGCGGCGCCCACCACTGTCGCGGACATCACCGCGAACGTTTCGTCGGACACGCCCGACGGCAACGCACTGTGGAGCATTCGCCCGTCGTCGGAGACGATCGCCACGGCGACCGCCTCCATGGACGTCTTGAGCTCCTCAATGCGAGTGAGCGCCGGAGCCGACATCGCCACCATGGTCAAGTTTTCCCTCCCCCCACGAGGGAACGCGCAGAATCGGAGCCGCCGCGCCCCTCGACGTACCAGTATGGGCGCTCACCCTATATGAACGCTCTTTTTGGGCGGCAGTTCGAATGCGCAGGAGTGCGCATCCCATGCATGCTGTCTCTCTCACCATCTCTAGCATCTTGGTGGGCAATTAACCACGGAATTCAGGCGGATTGCAGGCAGCACACCCGTGCGTGAGGTCGGGGCCGCCGTCACCGAGGCGTCTAAATCCATCGACTGTTTACGCGCGGCGATGGCGGCGCCCTACACCCCGGGGGGTCCCCCCTCCTGGAGCCCCCGGATGGCCTGGGGGCCCCAAGGGCAACAGGCTCCGAACACCCGGGAGGCTGACCTAAGCGCTCTTTCCAAGATATGGACGGCTGCACTGGTCTCCATCTTGGGATCGATCCTTGGAGTGGCAGTTCCGCTGACGCTTTCCTTCTTCCACTACATCTCCTTCACGATTCCGGCCACCGGTTCGGCGGTCACGTACGGGACGACCGCGCTCTACCTCGTTCTCGGCATCGGGTTGGTCGGTCTGGTGATATCGATCATCGCTTTCTGGTTCTACCGGGACGGATTCCTGGCGCTTCGCCCGGTGGACCCACGGTTCGCTTCGTCCCCGACCTGGGCGCTCATGGTGATCATCGGGCTCATCATGGTGAGTCTGGGACTGGTCGCGGTTCTGGCAGGTATTGTTCAGATCCTCACGTGTACGGGCACCTCTACTACGATTCCGGCCTCCTGCATCAGTCTCGGAGCATTGCTGGGCGGCCTCGCGCTCTTGGTCATTGGAGCGATCGTTCTCCTCATCGGGTACATCGGGACCTTAGTCGCGATTTGGCGTCTTGGGAGCCGATACAACGACGCCTTGTTCAAGGTGGGAGCCGTGCTGCTCATCATCCCATATCTGAGCATCATCGGGCAGATCCTGATCCTCGTCGCCGCCTCGGGTGTCAGGAAGCGAGTGGAACAGACCCCCGGAGCCGGGTTTGCCCCTTCGGTAACCTATCCGCCTCCACCCCCGCCGTACTGAGGGTGAGTCCGCTTCCGGATCCCCGAGAACGGGCCGGAGAGCACCAGAACACGGGTCGTCAGGCGAGGGCCCGTCGCATTTCCCAGGACCGCTCGAAACCCAGGCTCCGGTACAGCCGGCGCGCCCCAGGGGCAGCATGGAGGGCGACCCGGGCATAGCCGCGCGCCCGGCAGATGCGCAAGGCTTCGCGCACGATCCGACGCGCGATGCCCTGGCCGCGGAATTCGGGGAGGGTGTACATCGAAACGAGGTACGGTACA
>JASHQC010000039.1 GCA_030037735.1 Thermoplasmata archaeon | reverse complement strand
CGAGGTGATCCCGCAGAGAACTATGCGACCCCCCGTTCGCAACCGATCCAGCGCAACCTCGAGGATAGGTCCGCCGACGGTGTCGAAGAAAATGTCGATCCCCTGGGGACAGAGCTCGCGGAGCCGCCGGCCGACGTCCTCTTGATGATAGTTGATGGCGGCATCGACCCCCGCCTCCCGCACGAGCCAGTCGCACTTGGCCGGGCTCCCGGCGATACCGATGACCCGAAGCCCGGCGATCTTGGCGAGCTGGGACGCGACCGAGCCCACGCCTCCCGCCGCCCCCGAGATGACGCAGGTTTCTCCGGGTTTGGGTCGGGCCACTTCGTGGACGCCGAAGTACGCCACGAGACCCGTGAGCCCGAGAGCCCCGGCCGCCCAGTTGAGCGGAACTCCGTCCGGCACCCGAAAGGCGGGGTTGAATCCCGTCCCATCCGTGAGGGTGTAATCCTCCCAGGCCATCTCACCGTGTACGATGTCTCCCGGCGTGAAATCCGGATGGCGGGACTCTACGACCTCCGACACTGCAAGGGACCACGGAACCTTCCCGATGGGAACGGTACTCCCCGGGGGGTCCCCGCCGCGAAGCTGGAGGATCTGAGTAGGATCAACGGAGAGCCAACGATTGTGGGCTAGGAATTGGCCGTCACCCACCGAGGGAACGGGGGACTCCTCCCAGCGGAAGTTCGCTTCGGAAACGATCTCCCCCAGGGGCTTGGCAATCAGCCATCGCCAATTCACCCGAGTTGGCACCTAGGATCCCTCCACACAACGCAGGGATTCCGCGCCTCCGTCAACCGTGACGCTTCGAATATAGTTGATGCTCGGCCAGAGGTACTCCAGCCTCCGAAATGCCGACGGTCGGGGGGGAGAAGACCCCTCGGCTGTGGGGGTAAGTGGACTGTCTCACTTCGACCGCCTGGGCGAGGACGGGCGGCCGGTCATCAGTAGTTCCGCGTGTTGGGTGCAATCAAGCGTGCACCCACTTGCTGAATTCCACTTGCAAGATGGCCTCACGCCGGGAAGTCTTGGGCAAGGAGGCCAAATTCTTGAACTCCTGGGGCCTAGTGCGTAGGGCCCTTTTCCATGACGATAAACGAAGGTTGGCATCGGCAGAATCCCATGCCGGCGCACCCGTCAAAGGAGGATCGGATCCGGTGGCATGCAGAACACGCGCGGGTCTGCGGCTGTCGACCGATTCCTCAGCGACTCATGGCGGATGTCCGCCGACGCAGGGAATGGCTCGATAAAGAGGGATGACGACGGGCCCTCGTTCACCGGCCCATAAGGGACGGAGAACGCGTCACGCTGGACTATTGGAGTAACTCGGGGCTTTGGAACTCGGTTGTCACCCGCCGCGCCTGCTGCTGGAAGCAGCCCCAAGGGCGGGGATGGCCTATCCAGGCTGGGTCCCATGCGAAGGGATTGCCCCCGATGTTAGGACAAGCGTCGTGAACTGCTCTGAGCCGTTATCATTCCGTCGGCGGTTCGGAGGCCAATGGCAGAAGAACAGGTCCGCCGGTTCTATTCGGCCCACTTCAAGGAAGAATGGTACCGGCTCATCCGCAGCCCCTACGCTCGGCTCGAGTTCGACACGACGGTTCATTTCCTCGACAAATACCTTGAACGTCGGAAGCTACTGATTCTGGATGCCGGGGGCGGACCCGGCCGATATGCGGTCGAACTGGCAAGGAGAGGTCACCACGTCGTTCTCGTTGACCCCGTGAGCGAGAATCTGAGGTTCGCCGAGAAACAAGTCAAGCGATCGAAGCTCCGTGGGGAGGTCGGACCTATGGTCGAGGCGTCGATTGAGGATCTTTCGGTGTTTCCGGATGGGATGTTCGACGTTACCCTATGCCTCACCCCCCTCTCCCACGTACTGGAACCAGGTCAGAGGGAGAAGGCCGTCTCCGAGCTCCTGAGAGTGTTGAAGCCGCAGGGGCTGCTGTTTGCATCGGCCATCGGCCGTTTACCTTGTCTTGTACTTGCGCTGGAGAATGGTTTCAAGCTCAGCGGGCTAGCGTCCGCTCGGGAGCTTCGAGACACGGGGAATTTTCAAGGCGAGAAGGTCTTTACGCGCTTTCACGGGTTCCTGCCCGAAGAGCTCAAGCGACTCTTCGAAGGGATCGGCGGGCTTCGCGTGCTCGAGATAGCCGGACTCGACGGACTCGGGTCCACCCATTCGCGTGCGGTTAACGCCGTCGCGCGGGACCCGCGCGCTTGGAAATTCTGGCTCGAGACTCATTACACCACCTGCACCGAGCCGTCGGTTATTGGCCTCTCCGAACAGGTCCTGCTGATCGCCCAGAAGCACTAACAGGCACCCCGGTGGGTCACCGGCCGGGTGTAACGGCGATTGCAACCTGGAGACTTCACTGCAGGGTCGGAACGCGGTCAACAACCGGGAAGTGGTGGCCACGCAGCAGCCTCGAACGAACGCGCGTGGATCCTAACAGAACAAGGAGTTGGCCCACGATGCTGAGAACGGGGAGCAGGGTCAAAATCGCGCCGATTTGGAACATCGACTCAGCGTACCTGACCCCTATTCGCCAAACGCCCACCAGGGTGCCGATCGACCCGACGAGACCGAGGACCACGCCGATGACCAGGAGTCCCAACCCCAAGTACAGTTCGGAACTGGAGAGGGCAAGGGCCAGCGCAGCCAGCCCGACTACAACAAAAACAATGCCGATGATCGCCAACCACGCGAAGCTCGGAGACCACCTGAACCGATCATCGAGAGTACGGAGGGCCCCAAATCCATCACGGTAGAACAAGAACGCCACGAGAGAACATGCGAGGCCAACGAGGAACGTGAAGGGTACGAAGAGCGCCGTGCTTACGATCCCGGACGAGTATGTTCCGGGGGATGGAAGGGATAGCCGCAGATATCCCGTCGAGTAGAACACAATCGGCGCAGCGACGCTTAGTGCGGAGCCCAACAGGAAGAGAAACGCACCCGAACGGACCTGAGAAAGGCCCGCAATGTGCCCTTCAAGCTCCTCCGCTTCGGGAGGCACGCTGGCCGAACTCGACGCATTCGGAGTCTCCCAGTCGCGGGAATCGGTAGCAATAGCCGGAATTTCCACGGACCTGTCCAGTACCCAATGCGTTATAGAAGTACCGAGAATTTAGTGCGAATCCGACTTTTCGCCTCGATTCCGACGGCCCGCGGAAATCCGGTGAGCGGGCAGAGGGTGCAAGGGGCTTGCTACCGATGGGCGAGCTTTGAGATTCTGGGGTGCAAAGTCACTTGCAACCCGTTTGCGATATTGAGTCGCACCGAGTTTGCGCCCCCGCCGCCGCCACCCCCGTACCGCTGGCCGATCCCTAGCGAACGAACTCGACGCCCGGTATTCCCTTGAACGACGGATCGCCCGTAAGAAACGGCAGGCCGAGGCTTTGAGCCGCGGCGTATCCCCAAGCGTCCACATACGAGCAGTCCCGCTTTCGAAGGCGCATATCCTGACGGAACTCGGCCGCATCGAGAGCTACCTCGGGGGAAATGTCCCGGACAATGTCGAGAATCGCTCGCGCCTTCTCTTCGGCTTCCGCGGGAGCCAGCCTGCGTAAGAGCGTCGCGTAGACCTCGAGTACATTCAATGCCGACGTCACGACCTGCCCACGGCGAAAGATCCGGACGTATCGCTCGTTGCCCTCGAAGAGGGCTACGATCGCATAGCTGTCCGCGAAGAGGTCAACCAAGATCCTCTCCCTCGTTGCTCAGCTTGGTGAATTCGTCTACGGTAAGCCTACCCTTTAGGGTCCCGGCAAAGTCGAGTAGACGCGGGATCCGCTCAATCCGTACGACCACCTCGTCTCCGGGTTTGAGTTTCAGGTCACGGACGAGACTGTGAGGCAAGGGAACAGCGATGGAGTTCCCGGTCCGTCGCACAGCTAGTTTAGGCATCCTCGGAGTGTATTACATTCTGTAATACATAAGACCTCTCGCTCCACCGGGATGTGAAAGGTGATAGCCGTCGACCCGCCGCTTCGGGCACGGCCAGGCCTCGTTGCGACACAAGAAGCCTCATCCAGACGGGCCGTCGTCGACGCAACCAGGGGGGCTGCCGAGGTCACTCCCCATCCTCTGGGTCTAACGAGCGTTGCCCACTCTCCGCCCATCCCGGTCGGTGGAAAACGCCGGACCCTTGCTCCCGGTGGGCAGTAGGGCGAGAGATCCTGGCTACGATCGAGCCGTGACTGGAACGGGGGGAGTTTTTCTTCGACGGCGGAAGAGAACCGTCACGACCCCGATTGCACAGGCAGCCACGAGCACCCCTCCGATAATCGCGTAGTCGATGAGCGGGAGTCCGATGGAGGGAGGCGTCCGTGAGGAGAAGTTCACTACTACAACACTGGGGCTCTCGCCGCTGACGGTCAGGTTGCCCGTCTGGCCGGCGAGACCCGGGGCAGAGGCGGAGTACGAGTAGGTACCGTTAGGCTCGGGGAAGGTCATCGTCGGGTCTGTTGCGGAGTGGCTTTGGCCACCAGAGAGATTCACCCACCACTCGGTACCCGTAGGCGCGCCTTTCTCCGTGAACGTCACGGTGTAGGTGACTAGTTGGAACGTTACCGACTCGCTTACTGGGCCTCCGTTGACTACCGTCAAGCCGCTGGCGGACGTGGGCGCGTACTCCTCGTCTGCCGTCGCGACAGCGAATTCGTACGTCCCATTCGGCTCTTCAAATTCGATCGAACCAGCCGTGGACTTCTGCACTGTCCCGTTCAGTGTTACTGACCATGTCAGGCCGGCGGGTAGTCCGCCCTCGCCGAACGAAACCGTGTATTCGGGGGCGAACGCCACTGGCTGGCAGAAAAGGTAGCCCCCGTGGATGGCGATCGCACCGTGTTCAGGATTGGCCGCATACTCGGAGGATGTCCCAACGCTGAATGGATACGTGCCGTTTGGGTCCTGAAACACGAGGAGACTGCCTGCAGCCACCCCAACGGTCGTGCTCTGAATGTTGCCGGACAGGTTCACCTCCCATGTCGCTCCGATTGGAAGGCCGTGCTCGGCGAACATGACGGCGAAGATTGTCTGCGGGCCGGGGACGTAGACGACTGATACGGCCTCGGAACTGCCGGCGATTGTTACGGCTCCGGCGGAGGGACTGGGGTCGTAGGCGTAGCCGATGAGCGGGTTGACATTCCACTCGTAGGTCCCGTTCGGAAGCGTGAATACGACTGAATTCGTGGTAGTGCCTAGCCCCTCGCTGCCGCTGCAGTTCGCCAGTATTTGAGCTGCCCACGGGGTTCCTGCGGGGAGCCCCGATTCCGTGATTGTCAGAGAGTAGGTAGCCGCCGGGAGAGATGGGAGGAGAGTGGTGAGCGACCTAGATGCCCGGTCCGCGGGCCCCGTTTCCGCGGCGTCCGACGGATGTTGGACTGCGAACGAGGTCGACTGTAGTCCCGCGTCGGTCGACCCTGCGCCCGGCCCCAATCTCATCCCTGGCTGCATGCCGGCCACGCACACGCAAGTCAGCAGGACTGCCCCCACAGCCAAGAGAAAGTTCACGGTACTGGCAGTTGAGGCAAGGCTCATACCGGGGCACCGCTCTCGACCGAACACTGGCCGAACATCGGAAAGCGGGGTAACGACCAAGAGCCCATTGACACGTTAAAAGGCAACGTCTCCCCGAGTCCCCCCCTGACGCGGTCCTCGTGGGCGTCCCTCCTCCAACTCGACCGACTCGAGTCAAGGGCCGCTCCCGGCCCAGTCCCGACGCACGAAACGGATCCGTTTTCTACTCACCCCGCTCAAATCCGCAGATCGTATGCATCTGCCGTCAAGTGCAGCACCTCACAGCCCAGGCATCCTGTTTCGGTGTAACGGAGATTTCAGCTACCGTGTGTTGCAATCGTTCCAGCCATACGTCTTCAACAGGGCTCAGTGGAGGCTGCGCTCCAGCCAGATAGGAAAAGCTGCGCGCGGTCCCATCCCCACGACCCCCAATATGGAAAAGCCCTCGTGTGGAAAAAGTTCCTCGTCTCGTGGAGTTCCTTCGTTGCAAAAAACCAACACCTATGCCCCGCGACGTCAAGTTCCTTCAGCGGGAAAACGGGGTTTCAGCACTTGAATTGCTGCGCGCTTAAGACCGTCATGAGATTCCGAGGTGAGGAGAGGAAAGTCTGATGTCCGTTCGATTCCAAATTGTGATCGACTGCCACGCGCCTCGCCGTCTCGTTCAGTTTTGGAGCGCAGCGATCCGTTACCGACCTGAACCGCCTCCGAAGGGTTTCGCCGGGTGGCGGGAGTATTGGAGGAGCATCGGGGTCCCGGAGGAGGAGATCCGGGACGTGACCAGCCCGGAGTCGATTGATGACCCGAAGGGAGAAGGCCCGCGCATTTGGTTCCACGCGGTCCCCGAACCGAAGACTTGCAAGAACCGCCTCCACTTCGACATTAAGGCGAGCGGGAGGCGCGATCTCCCTCTCGCTGCGCGGAAGGACCAGGTGGAGGCCGAAGTTGCCCGGCTCGTGACTCTCGGGGCTGCTCGCCTTGAGACGCTCTATGAGGAGGGCGATGACCACTACGCTGTCGCCATGGCTGACCCGGAGGGCAACGAGTTCGACGTCAACTGAGGGACGGCCGGAGAGCGCAGTCGACCCTCCAGCATCAGTGGTGGGAGGTCCCCAGCACCCAGAAAGGACACTTTGGCCCGCATATTCCAGGCGATTCCCTTGCTGGGGTCAAGATTCGAAAGTACCCTCGAATCCTAGACTAACCAGGGGGTAGGTCGGAACAACCCTTGATGCACCAGAGGATTGTTCGTTCGAGCCCCGCGTACGAGAGGGAGAAGGGACTCCTGCTCTGGAGCTAATAGGCTGGGTGGAACAGGGGTCGCACTGCCTCTTCGCGGGCTGGCTGTTGAGGGCTGCGAGATCTCTCTGTCCCCGAGTTGCCGGTCAGATGTCCAGTGTCGTGCTGGCGACGTAGGATCCTATTTGGCAACACTCCTCAAATCCGAGGCGTCGGTACACCGGGGCGCCCATCGCAGTGGCTACGAGAACCGCGTCGCGGAATCCCGCGCGGCATCCCTCCTCGCACGCCGCGTACGTCATCGCTGCCCCAATGCCTTGGTGTCGTGCCTCTGGGATTGTTGCAACCCCGTAGATCCCGACCACGCCGGCTTCCAGAAACCGGAGCGAGGTAGCGACCGGGCGGCCTTTGACGTATCCAAGGAATAACTTTATCCTCGGGTCCTCGCGCTGGAGCGGAAGGAGCCTAGGGATTTCTCTCGCTATTTCGGGAGGTGCTTGGAAGTCCCCCTCATTCAAAGTCCGGCCAAAACGTTCGAGATCTGCCGAATTTTCGACTGTCGTAATTCGAAGCTCCTTAGGAGCCGGAGGCGCGGTCCTAGATTGGCTAAGACCCAACGCCATACCGGGCGCGTCGCCTTCAGGTACCAACCCTTTGGAAACGAGGTTCCGACCCAGTTCGCCGGAATTTCGATCGGGAAGCGACCACCAAAGAAACGGAATCCGTCGATCCTTGAAGTAGCCCAGAACCTCCTCAATAACTGAGAGCTCCGTCCCCGAGTGAGGGGTCACTGAAAACGCACCGTTGAACAGTGGATATGGTATACCGGACGAGTAACGAGTCACCCCGGCGTAGGTCGTGCATTCGCCCGCCGGCGGGCGACCGAGCTGTTCGAAGAAGGCGCAGTGATTAGCCACCACCGCGCTCGTCAAGTCGGGATTGGACTTTGGTTTCGGCATACCCCCGGCAATCGGAAGAGAAATCAAACTATATCAGACGGGTAGCCAGAATCCGCCGTGGAGTCGCAGCACGGTCTCGTTCCCACGACCTCCACTGTGGAAAGGCCCTCGTGTGGGAAAAGTTCCTCGTCCCGAGGAGTCCCTTCGTTACGAAAAATCGGCCCCATTCGCCCTAGGGCAAGAATTGGACTGTTGACCGACTTCTTCGAAATGTTCTGTAACCACTACATCTCGAGAGGCCGTTTCTGATCTTGTGGACCCCCGCCGATCTCCGGAGCGCGCTCGTGGCCTTCAGTGGTTTAGGTGTTGGACGTCGGCCGCATTCAGCTCACGCGGTTCCGCCGCCGGAAGACGTCGATGAAGTGATCGAGATGGGCCCGCCGGCTCACCAGCGACCATCCTTCGATATTGGCGATTACAGTAAGAATGAACGGGGACCAGATGGCGTGAGTCGACAGGTTCGGCCGTCTTGACCTGGCTGCCCTCAATCTCATCCGGAGGAGTCCGTCAGTGAGGTCCGCCCCCACGGGGGTGATTTCGATCCACTCTCGACGCGACTTGAGGCGGATAGGCTTCCGTAGTCGCCATCGTCCTCGAACGAGATTGCCGACCACGTCCCGATATTCCACAATCAGTCTAGCCCGACGGTTCGTCGAATGACCGACATTCTCGAGAAGCCGTACGAATTGGTCTGGCGTGAAATGGCCGAGAGTGTTCCCGAGGAGAGCGAGGGTGTCGTAGTGCCCCGGAATCCTCGACCGGGTCGCGTCGCGCAGGAGGAATCTGCAAGAGGATTCTCGCTCCGAAGCGGTCGCCCGGGCGAGCCGAATCGCGTCAGGGTTGACGTCCGCACCGACGTAGATGCGCCCGGGTCGTTCCAAGAGGAATCCGAGGGCACCGCCCCCACACCCGATGTCGAGGATTCGACGACCGATGTACCTGCCCTCGTGGCGAAGCAGCCTTCTCAGGCGGTTCCGGGTTGTCTTTGATTGGAGCGCGTAGCGCCGAAAGCTGTCCGCTTTCCGATAGTAGGATTGAACGCTCGCACTCTTGGCCATCAAATCCCCCGGTAGTCAAGCACTACCGTGCAGCCCCTTATAAAATCCCGACCGGGGCACCGTCAACTTGCCGCACGAGGGTCGCGAGGACAAGCCACCCGTTTGGAACACTCGGGGGGTTGGCCGGAGTGATTGCTCGCTCTACCGGCTCGCTTGCAACATTGACTCCCGACAGAACGGCTCCGAATCCGAGGGTTCAATAATGATTCCACCCCTCGGTCAGAGTAACCGAACTCCTCGTAGGGTGCAAGAGGCGTTGCACACAACTTCTGATAGAATCCCGAGTTGCACCGGCTGGTGGGCGACATAAAACTCAAGTCGGAACTTGTGGTTCGGCTCGGGATATGCCCCCCGCCGAGACCTCAGCCCACATCCGAGCCGCGTGTCGACAGGACATACCGGCCATCGCGGAGTGCGCGAGGACCGCCACGTCAGAGGCCGAAGAGATCGGGTTCGGGCTGCCCCCGGAGGAACGAACGTTCCCTTACGAAGAGAAGCTGTCCACCGTGTGGACCGAGCCGAACAAGGCCGGGATGGAAGAGGTCTGGATCGCAGAAGTCGGTGGGCACGTGGTCGGTTACGTTACCACAGAAGATCGAGGCAGCACGCTCGAGCTGGTGAACATAGACGTCCGCCAGGACCAGCAGGGGAAGGGCGTGGGGACCGCGTTGGTGAGGTTCGTTGAAGCGATGGCATCCGATGCCGGCAAATCCGCCGTGACGATGGGAACCAGCCAGAGCGCGGACGGCCGACCGTGGAAATCCCTCCCTTGGTGGCAGCATCTCGGGTACATCGTCACGGGCGTGGAAGAAAATGCCTGGACCCGGCGCGTGGGCCCCGGAGTCAAGGAGATCCGGATGCGGAAACTGTTGGCTCAGTCCAGTGGGGGGTAAGGTGCACCTTCGGTTGCCCCGACGGACCTCTACGGCCACGACTTAGCGAGCGGGGCTCCGTCGGGAACGGATATAACTGCCCCAGCGACGTTCGCGGCTGAGCCGCTGAGGTCATTCAATGACCGATGTTGTTGATTCCCGGACCCGCACCATTCGATGGCAGGATCCCGCACAATTTGCCGAGCCGATGCGCAAACTGAGCGGGCTCGAGTTCATGCGGGGCTTCCTCTCCGGTGATTTGCCGGCGCCGCCCTTCATGGAACTTCTTGGGATTCGAATCGTATCGGTTGAACCCGGCTCCGTGGCCTTCGAATTCGAGCCCGCCGAGTACATGTACAGTCCCTTAGGGAACGTCCACGGGGGGATCGTGACGGTTCTCCTCGACACCGCGATGGGCTGCTCTTTCCACACCACCCTCCCCGCGGGCGTGGGCTATACTACCTTGGAACTGAAGGTCAACTTTCCGAGACCCGTCACCGCGAAGGCCGGCACGCTGAGAGCGCAGGGCCGGGTCGTTCACTCGGGCTCTCGGGTCGCCCTTCTGGACGCCCGACTGACCGACCTTCATCAGAAGCTGTACGCGACCGCCAGCTCTACTGTACTCATTCTTCGACCGGAATCGGCCTAGGCCTCCAGTGACATTCGATGAGCCGGCGAGAACGGAGGAGGGACTCTAGCGACTTTCTAGGCCCGGGACCGAGTCTCGGTGAATGTAAGGCGGCTTGCACCTTG
>JASHQC010000038.1 GCA_030037735.1 Thermoplasmata archaeon | reverse complement strand
CCATCTCCCTCGCAGCGGTTCACGAACTCGGCCGGGAGCTCCCGCGCCTACCGGACGTTGGTGCTCTTCCTCGTCGGTATCGCGGCGATCTACGGGGTCTTCATGGGCCTTGCCGTACGGTCCTCGGTGGACGGCTCCAACGACGTCGTGGAGGCGATCCTCACGGCCGCGATGGCCGTTGCGCTCGTGATCGGGTGGTTCGTGACGTTGGGCCAGGCGCCGACCGCTGCCTGGGTCGAGAATGGACAGCTCGTGGTGAAGGAGCGGACCGGCCGGTTCCGGCGCTTCCCGACGGGCAGCGTCCACGTCCGGGTGGTGCGCTCAAACGGCGCCGGGCCGTTCGGGCCAGAACCGACGGAGTTCGTGGAGGTCTCCGTGCCTCGGGGTGCCCGGCACACGTACCTCGTCGGGACGAATTTCTTCGACTTCGCGCTGTGAGCGCGTCCCGTCCTATTCGAGAAGGTCCTCGAGCTCGCTCGCCACCAGCGTGAGCAGCTGGTCGAGGGACCGGTTCTTGAGCTCGATAATCTGGTCGGTGTCGGTCTCGATCCGGGCGAGAAACTCGTCCCCGTCGCGCACGAAAGACAGCGAGAGCACATGGCGGCGCTCGTCCGGATTTCTTGGCAGGGGGACCGGCTCGGGGGCAGCCGCAGGCGGGACGGACTTCGCGGGCGCTTTCGGCGGTGCCGGCCGGGCTGGCTTGGCGGCCGGCGCCGATCGCCGGGGAAGAGCCCGCTTCGGGGGTGGCCGAGCGGCAGGCCTTTTCGGGCGGGCCGTCTTCTTCGGCCGGATCTTCGCCATCCGAGAGAACCTAGAACCGCCCGCACCGCGCGTGCCATATAAATTAAACGCTTGACACGTTCGGCCCTCGTGTGAACCGGACCGCATTCGTCTGGTTGCTGGCCGCGGCGTGCGTCCTCGTCTTCCTCGCGCTTGAGCCGCTCCTCTCCTTCTCGCTGTTCGGATCGGACACCGGCGAGTACTACGTTCTCACGGCTACGCTCGTCTCGACCGGTCACTTCGCCTCCCAGTACCCGGTCTATCAAGGCTGGGGCACCGGCTACCCAGACTTCCCGGGAATGTTCGCCCTTACGGCGGCGGTTTCTGGCTCACTCGGAGTTGGCGTGCTCTCGTCGCTGGTGTACGCAGTCCCGATCCTGGGCGCACTCTCGGTCTTCCCGGTCTTCCTCCTGTTCCGGAAGCTGTTCCAGCACGACCTGGTGGCGCTGCTGGGCGCGTCGTTCGCCAGCGTCGCGATGCCCCGGATGTACATCCTGGCCCATCCCGCCCCTCAGGCGCTCGGGGACCTTTTTGTGGTCGCCGCACTGTGGATGTATGTCGAGGGCCGGAAGGATCGTCGCTGGTACCTCCCCTTGGCGCTCACGTCGGGCGCGCTGATCGTCACGCATCACCTCTCGAGCTACTTTTTCCTCCTCGGCGCGCTCGGCGGGCTCTTTCTTCTTGAGCTATGGCGACCCGGCGCCTGGGTCAACCGATTCCCCACCCGGGAACTCACCTTTTCCGCGGCGTTCGCCGTGGTGATGTTGGTCTACTGGTTCTACTACGCACCGGGATTCCTGACCACCTCCCTGGGACTCTCGTTCCTCGTGTCGATCCCGCCGCCCGCTCTGATCGGTGCCGCCGTCGTCGTCGTCGCGGTGCTCGGGTGGCTGATTTATCTGCGGCGGGCGAGGACACCGGCGCGCGGGGGCCATGCGCGATTTCCTAGCGACCGGTCGGTCCTCCGGGAAATCCTCCTCATCGGCTTCGGTTCGGTGGCCGGGCTGGCCTTGCTGCTCGTCCTTCCCTTACCGCCCGGCCACCAGCACATCACGGCGGGAGAGCTGCTGTACTTCGCCCCTTACTACGTTCCGCTCGCGCTGACCGCCGGAACGCGCCGCCTGCTGTCCCTTTCCCGAATCGGGTCATTTGCAATCGCGTGGCTCGGCATGCTCGCCCTTTCGGTCCTTGTCGCATTGGCCGTCCCGGAGATCGGAACGGTCCTGATCCCCGGCCGCCAGGTCGAGTTCATCGTGATCCCACTGGGTTTGCTGCTGGCCATCGGTCTGGGTCGGTGGATCGCCCGAGCGCAGGACCGCGTTAGTCGGCCCGCCGTGCTCGCGGGAGCCTGCGTGGCCGTCCTGCTCCTCGCGGCGAACGCGGCCATCATCTACCCGCCCCCTTCGGACTTTGGGGGTTTCCAGGAGGGGCTTACCTTTCCGGACCAGGCGCTCTGGTTGTGGGGCGGCATCGGCTTACCGCCACACACCGCCGTGGCATCCGACCACCGGCTCAGCTCGATGCTGTTCGGGTTCGACGGACTGGCGGCGACCTGGTCGTCGACGCCCGGACTCTTCAACGGGAATAGCTGGGCCGCCGCCGCCGCGGAGCTTCACGCCAGCAAGGCGCCCAATCAAGTGCGGGTCATCGACGCCGTGGCGATCGACTCGACGATGTACTCCGGCGTGGCGCTGAACCCGGCCAACCTGGCGCTTCCGCTGAGCCCGCAGGCCGCCGCCTGGCTCGGAGCCCCGCCGTTCATTCCGCTTTACGAGAGCGGCGCACAGGTCGTCTACTGGGTGGACTGGGGCACATAGGGGGATCGCGTCCCGTCGGAGGCCCACACGTCGATCCGGGACCGTCCTTCCCGGGCGAGCAGGTCCAGCGCCCGCCGGGCCGTGGCGAGCTTCTTCCGCTTGACTTCCGGATTCGGGTCGAGGTCGTCGACATGTTCGAAATCGAACCCGTACAGGAGGATCCGGGGCGCTCCCACGTACTCGGCGAGGTAGGCGGCCCGGTCCCCATCGGTAAACCCTCCAAAATCGACTAACCCCCGCTCCGGTGGCCCGGCCCATGAGCCAGCGAGCTGGCGGGGAAATTCGGGAACCCATCGCTCGAGCGCCGGCATGTTGTCGCCGTGTGCATGGATCAGCACGAGGGCGCCTCGAACATTCGCCGTGACCTCGCTCGGGATCGGGCCGTCCAGGTCCGTGACGACGACATCGGGCACCAATCCGCCGGCGAGGCACCGTTCCGCCGCACCGTCTGCCGCGATGAGGGCCGGAGGCACCTCGGTCCGCGGAAGCATCCAGACCGGCGGGGCACCGGACTGGGGCGCGAGGCCGACGATAATCGTCTCTCGCCCCCGTATCCGGGCCCGGATACGCTGCTCGGCTCGCTCGAGCGCGGCCTTGGGGAGCAGTTCGACCAGCCGCTCGGAGGCCGCGCGTTCTCTATCGAGGGAGAACCCGAGTTCCGCCTGGATTCGTTCGTATTCGGGCGCCCATTGCTGATAGCGCACGGTATCTCTCGGCAGGAGGAAGATTACCCTTTATAACTGCGGGGTTGCTCTCCTCGCCGAGGAACGTCCGATATGCGTCCGTTGGCCCAAGAGATTCTTGCCCACTTGCCCGGGGAGAAGAAATCGAGCCCATCCAGCCCTCCGCCCCCCACGAGCGATGACGCCGAGCTGGAGGCCGTTCTCGCGTCTCTCAAGACCAACATCAAGGTGGTCGGGTGCGGTGGCGGCGGATGCAACACGATCAACCGGCTTTCGGAAGAGGGATTGGCCGGGGCCGAGATGGTGGCCTGCAACACCGACGCGCAGCACCTCCTCGCGATCCACGCGCCCAAGAAGATCCTTCTCGGCCGCCGGCTGACCCGGGGTCTCGGCGCCGGCGCGATTCCTCAGGTCGGGGAACAGGCGGCGCGAGAGGCCGAGGACGAGATCAAGAAGTCGCTCAAGGACTCGGACATGGTGTTTATCACGCTCGGCCTCGGGGGGGGCACTGGGACCGGTTCGGCCGGTGTCGTGGCCCAACTCGCGAAAGAAACCAACGGCGGAGATGCGCTGACGATCGCCGTCTGCACGTTGCCGTTTGCCAGCGAAGGATTGGTCCGGGCGGAGAACGCCGCGTGGGGGCTGGAGCGGCTCCGCCAATCGATTGACACGGTCATCACCATCCCGAACGACCGGCTCTTGGAGCTTGTCCCCCGGCTCCCGATCCAGACCGCCTTCAAAGTGGCCGACTCGGTCCTGGCCCGCTCGATCCGCGGCATCACCGAGATCATTACCCGCCCGGGGCTCGTGAACCTCGATTTCAACGACCTGCGCACGATCATGAAGGGCGGCGGCGTGGCGCTCATCGGTATCGGCGAATCGGAGAGCGAGAACCGGGCCGAAGACGCCGTCCTCGAAGCGATCAATTCCCCGCTGCTCAAGGTCGACATCGGGGGCGCGACCGGTGCCCTCATCAACGTCACCGGCGGCCCCGACATGACGGTCAGCGAGGCGCAGAAGGCCGCCGAGGTCGTCCAAAAGGCGGTCTCCCCCACCGCGCGGATCATCTGGGGCGCCGCGGTCGACCCCACCATGCAGAACACGATCCGCGTTATGCTGGTGGTCACCGGAGTTAAATCCCCCCAGATTCTCGGCGGGCAGCCGAGCGGGGCGCCGGGGGCCCGGAAGCAGGGACCCGAGCTCGACTTGGTTCGGTAAGAAGGTACAATGGCGTTCCTCGACCGCGCGAAGCGCGTGCAGGACAACTTCGACGGCCGTCTTCGGCAGGTCGGCCACGGCCGGTACGGCCGGATCCTGCGGATGGCACGGAAGCCCGAGACCGACGAGTACGTTCGCGTGCTCGAGATCACCGCGCTGGGCGCCGTGATCATCGGAACGGTGGGGTTCCTGCTCTACATCTTCTTCTCCCAAGCTGGACCCTGGCTCTGGGGACAGTTGACGGCGGCCGGACTCTGAGGGGGAGCATGGAAGGCACTCCCCCCGAGGAAGGCATCGGCCTCCTCACCGGCGAAGAGGAGCCCGCGCCGGCGGCGCCGAAGCCGAAGGAGGCCACCACTCCCTTGGTGCGTGCTCCGTTGGCCCCGGGGCTCGCTCCGGCGCCGCTCCAGACCGGCGTGCTAACCCTCGAGGTCGCGGACGAAAAGAGCCGCGAGGTCACGGCCGGCACCGTTACCGACGTGTCGGTGGTCATCAAGAGCGCGTATTCGGAGGAGGCGACGCTCCACCTGACGACCGAGGTCGCCTACACGTCGACCTATCCCGGGGAGGGAGCGGAATGGCCGGTCTCTTGGATGCTCCCCGGCAAGAAGCAGTTCGGTGAGCTAGTGGCCCGCCGCACCGATGCGAAGCTCTCCGTCAAGCCGAACGTCCCGGTCCCGCTCACGTACGAAGTGGCGGCGCCGGTCGGTGTTCGGTACGGGGACCGGCTCGAGGTCCGGCTCACGGCCCGCCTGGAGAACACCAACGTTGCGCCCGCGAAGCTCACCTTGACCTGGACGGCGCGGCAGTCCCTGCTGGCGATCAAGACCTCCCGCGGCTACGAACGCGAGGTCGCCGACTCGCTCCTGACCCGCGCCGAGGAGAAGCCGGACGTCCTGTTCGCGATCCTGGTGCCGGCGGCGCTCCGTGGGTACGTCTTCGCGGAGGGGATGAGCTTCGAGAGCGTTCGGGAGATGTTGCGGGGCATCCGGAAGGCCCGGGGGCTGGTCGCCGGCGAGACGACGCTCAAGGAGGTCGAGCCGCTGCTGGTGCCCAAGATCACGGTCGAGGGCTTCGTCGAGGGCGCCATCGTGGAGCTGATCGCCGGGCCGTTCAAGGGCGAGAAGGCCCGGGTCAAGAAGATCGACCAGGCCAAGGAGCAGATCACGGTGGAGCTCATCGAGGCCGTCGTGCCGATCCCGGTGACGGTCCGGGGCGACCACGTGCGGATGCTGGAACGGGGAGGCGCGAAGAGTGGCGCCTGAGGTGAGCGTCCTCGTCGAGGGCGGTAAGGCGGCCGCCGGTGCCGCGCTCGGCGCGGCCCTGGGGCCCCTCGGCGTCAATGTCGGCCAGGTAGTGACCCAGATCAACGACAAGACGAAGCAGTTCGCCGGGATGAAGGTCCCGGTCCTCGTGAAGGTCGACGCGAGCACGCGGACGTTCACGCTCGAGGTCGGACGCCCGCCGACCGCCGCGCTCCTCCTCAAGGAAGCCGGCAAGGAGAAAGGGTCGGGGAAATCCAAGACCGAGGTCATCGGCGACGTGTCGATGGACTCGGTCCAACAGATCGCCGAAGCGAAGGGGGCGGACCTTCAGGGACGGTCGGCCGAGGAGCGGATCAATCAGGTGCTGGGGACCGCCGTGTCGATGGGCCTCACCGTGGACGGTCAGGACCCGCGGAGGCTCCTCGAGAGCCGCCTCGCGGCGCGGGGCGCGCGATGATGGGTCCGCCCGGCCCGCCGGCGGACCTGTCGAACGCGGAGATCGTCGACTACTCGGTCATCGAGGGCGACGGCAGGCTTAGGCTCAAGCTGAAGGACGGCTCGATCGTCGAGATCCGCCTCGAGATCATGAACATCCTTCGGGCCGGCAACGACCCCAACACCGGGCTCCCCACGTACGTCGTCCAGTCGGCGCCGCTGGTGCGCCTCGTGGAAACGCCGAAGGAGCTCCGCAAGGCGCCCTTGCGACCGGGCGCCAAGGACTCGAAGGCGATCCAGGGCTTCGGCTAAGCGTCAGATCCCCCGGTATTCGGCGGGGTCGGCGACGTACCGCGGCGGCTGGCCCGCGAAGAACCGGGCCAGGTTGTCCAACGCCGAGTTGAGCACGCCGGGCCGGCTCCCGGCGACGTAGCCCGCGTCGTGGGGGGTGCCGATGAAGTTCGGCAACGCGACGAACGGGAAGTGCGCCCCGAGGGTTCCCTTCTCGTAATCTTCGAACCACCAGGACTCCATCCCGACGCGGAAGTCCGGGTGGGATTGCAGATGGGCGTAGAGAGCCGCCTCGTCGACCGTCGCCGCCCGGCCGACGTTCACGTACAGTGCGGCGGGCTTCATTCGACTCAACTCGGCGGCCCCGACCGAGTTCCGGGTGGCGACCGTGAGCGGTCGGCAATCGATCGCGACGTCCGCCCGAGAGAGCGCGATGCCGAGCTGGGAGGCGGGGAACATCCGATCGCAGCCGTCGCGCGCCGACCCATCCCGGTTCACTCCTTCGATCGTGGCGCCGAACGGGTGAAGCCGCGCGGCGATGGCCCGGGCAATCTCGCCGAATCCTAGCAGGAGCACGGTCCGTCCGACCAGCGAGCGACTTTCCGGGGCCGGGCGGAGCCGTCCGGCCTTCACCATCGCCATGCCGACGGGGAGGTTCCGGAGCATCGCCAGCGTCAGCGTGATCGCCTGCTCCGCGACGTACGGAGCGAAGGCGCCGACGTTTCCCGCGACCTTGACCGTCGGGGGGAACCGGTCGAACGGAAACCCATCCAGCCCGGTGTACAACCGCTGGACGAATTTCAGTTGGGGTGCCTTGGCGGGGTCCCACTGCGGTAGCTCGCGTTCGCACGATCCGGTCAGGATGGCCTCGATCGTCGGCCACGGGCCGGCTGGACTCGCGCTGGCAAAAATGAACGGAACCCCGGGAAGCCGAGCCGCGATGGTTCGAGCCGTTTCGTCCGACGCGGGGAGCGTCACGAGAAGCCGAGCCGCGGGAACAGGCACATCCCCCCGCAGCGGAGGGGACAGAAAAGAAATGGGGGGCCCCGGGGGGATCCCCCGGGGGCCGGGGGTGGGAACCGGTTTACTCGACCTTGACCTTCGTCTCGGCCGGCAGGGGCGTGGGCTGCTGCTTCGGCAGCTCGAGCTCGAGCACGCCGTTCACCACCTGGGCCTTCGCCTTCTCGGCGACGACCGGCTCAGGCAGTTCGAAGGCACGGTGGAATTTGGTCACGAGTCGCTCCCGGTGGAGATAGCCGGGGGAGCTCTCGTTCTTCTCCGTCTTGCTTTCGCCCGAGATCTCGACGACGTTACCGGTCACGCGGATGTCGATCTGGTCCTTGGAGATTCCAGGGACCTCGGCCTTGATCTGATAGGCCTTGCCGCTGTCGACGACATCCGTCGGCGCGGTGCGGGGCCGGCTTCCGGCCTGGTTCCACGGAGCGAGCACCCCCTCAAAGGGGAACGGGCCGAGGGCGGCACGGGCGCGGGTCCAGAGCGCGTCGAAGGCGCGGTCGAAGTCGGGAACGGTCGGCGAGGGTCGGCGGGCGAGCGCTTTCGGGGTCCGAGGTGTTTCTTCCGACATGGTTGACACTTTCAGCAAAGGTATGTTTACGCTCGTATAAAAAACTACCCTGCCCACCACCTTATGGAGCCAGCCGCTGCTCGCCCGGGACGGCTTTCTCGCGCCGGTGCCCGCATCGCGAGCAGGAGGGCCGATTCAGCGGATGTACCAGTTGGTCGACGCCGAGTCGAAGCCGCGGACGATCTTGACCCGCTGCCCGTCGCCTGTACCGGCGCCCCGGAGCTGGGGGAAGAACTCCCATAGGTCCCCCCGGGCGAGTCGGGCCGCAACATGGTCCTCCCCGAGCGCTTGCGAGGCGACTCGCGAAACGATCTGACGGTCGGCCCGCTCGTCGAGAAAGCCCAGGCTGTGGAGGTACTCATGCAGGATGACGACGTACAGATAGGCGGTTCGCTGCGCCTGCGGCTCGGTCGCGTCCAAGACGCGGATCAGCCGCTCGTTGAGGACGATGATGTTCCCCGTCACCTGCCAGTAGGCGCCGATCTGGGCCGGAAGGTCGCTCAACCCGAGCCCTAGGCCGACCCGCTCCTTGCCGAGTACCCGCCGGACGGACTCGCGGACCACGGCGAACACCTCGTCGTAGTTTCGCGCCTGGTCCAGGCGCTGCCCGAGCGTGGGCCAGCCCGTCGGTCCATTCGGCATCGTGGGCTCCATCGAGCAAACTACGGTCGTTCGGAAGATGAACCCCCCGTTACCCCAGCAACACCGACGGCCCCAACAAATATGAGCGCCCGAACGTCGGGACCGGCTGACCCCGCATGAGCGACCTGAGCGATTTGCCCGCCGTCCCGCCGGAAGACCGAGGCGGCGACGAGCGCATCGGATACCGGGCGGGCGGGATCTTCCTCATCGTGGTGGGCTGGGGACTCGGGATCATCGTGAACATCGTCCTCCACCGGATGGCTCCCGCCTCCGGCGAGGTCCTCGGGCCGTGGCGGATCTACCCGTCGCTGGGGGTGTACGCCTTG
Source organism: Thermoplasmata archaeon (assembly GCA_030037735.1). Lineage (GTDB taxonomy): Archaea > Thermoplasmatota > Thermoplasmata > Lutacidiplasmatales > UBA184 > JAKIWV01. The sequence goes on along the minus strand of JASHQC010000038.1, from coordinate 5,810 downwards.
GGCCTAGTCGGCCTCGGGGCAGTCGCCGGAGTGGTCGGGGTTTTCATGCTCTGGCTGGCCCAGCGGTCTCCACCGGGCAAGCTCGTGCTCCCGGGCTATTCGTACTAACCGGCTACGGCGCCGGCCAATCTGCCCAATCAAGTGAGCGGCGGTCGGGGCGAGATCTTTCGCGACGGGGGATGGCCGGGAGTGGGGATTCCCTTCTGCTGCTTGAGCATCAGCTGGCAATCGGCGCACCGCCGCTCGTCGGAATCGAGACACTTGTGGCAGTACGTTCGGCCGCAGATCGTGCACCGGAGCGTCGCGGGCGCCCCGCACTGCGCACAGCTACCGACGAGCATCCGGAATTGTCACCTGGAAAGTAATGGAGGAACAACGCCCGCATGGATAACGGCTTCGACGAATCCGTCACCGTACCCCGCGCGGGTCACGTAATCGGCCGCTCGGCGGGCCCGGGGGCTCGCGGAAGGGAAACTGACCGCCCACGCGGCGGCCCGGAGCACGGGGACGTCGTTGTTCCCGTCGCCGATGGCAAGGCAGTCTTCCGGCGTGAGACCGAGCGGTTTCAGCCCGCGCCGGAGTGCGGGGAGCTTCCCGCCTCCCCGCTGCATGAGGTGGAGGGCGAACCCCGTGCTCTCGACTAGGACCGGCACCCCCCGAAGGATTTCCCGAATCGTCCGTTCGGGGACTCCCTCGTCGAGCGCCACCTCCGACTCGCGCCACCGGTCCGTGAAGAGACGACGTACCGGGAGACCGGCCCGAACGAGACGACGATAGGCGGCCAGCGCGACGCGTCGGTCCGCGAGACGTTCCACCACCTCTCGGTCCCCTTCTCGGTGGTACAATACCCCGCCGTTTTCGGCAATGATCGGACCGGAGAGTCCGAGGTACCGGTAGAGCGCGAGCGCCAGCGGTAGCACGTTCCCGGTAGCCAGCACGACCGGGATTCCCGCCTCGGTCATGCGTCGGATGACCTGCACCGCGTCGAGGTTGAGCCGTCGCTCCTTGTCAGTCAGGGTGCCATCGACATCGGTCACGACCGCCCGAATCGGGCGGCGGGGGTGCGGCTCAGGGGCCGTCAGACCTCCCTCCCACGGGGTTCCCGGAAGGGATCTTGCGAGGGAACCGGATGCTGCGCTGCGTCCAGCGCCCGGCGCACGGCTTCTTCGGGACTCTTGACGAGCACGTACCGGGCCCTGTCGATTCCGGCGGACCCCAAGTCCCAGCTCCCGAGGGCGAAGACCGGCTTCCGGAGCTCGAGCGTGTGGGCGATCTCGGTCAGGGTTCCGAACGAGCCGTCGATCGCGATTACCGCGTGGCCCGCCATCACGACGAGCACGTTGCGCGCGACGCCCAACCCCGTCGGGATCGCGATGTCCACATCCGGGTTGCTGTCGGTCCGGCGCCCCGTCGGGAGAATCCCGATCGTGAGGCCCCCCGCTCGGTGCGCGCCGCGGCAGACGGCCTCCATCACCCCACCCAACCCTCCGCAGACGACCACCGCACCGGCTTCGGCGATGCGACGGCCCACCTCTTCCGCCAACGGCAGGGCCTCGGGCGGAGGGGTCTCGCCTCCGATGACGGCGATGAGGGTCTTCACGGCGGCCCGCCCATCTTTTCGAGCCGCTCGATCAGCGCGCGCTCGAGGACCTGGGCGACCTCCTTGCCGTCGCGTCGTCCCCGGACCTCGCGCATGAGGTCTCCCATCAGCGGAGAGAGGGCGGCCCTTCCCCGCGTGCGCAGGAGGGTCTCGTTCCGGTCCAACACGCCCGAGACCAGGGCCTCGAGCTCGGGCCTCGACATCGGCGCCAGCCCCGCGGACATGACGGCCTCGTCCACGGAGCGTTTGTGCAAGAGCACCCCCTCGAGCACCGGCTGCACCCCTTCCTTCGCGAACTGTCCGCTCGACAAGGCCCTTAGGACCGAATCGAGCAGGTCATCCGAGGGCTCCGGCACCGGTTCCGTCCGCGGCGTCGCGGCGAATGCGGGCAGGTCATGCGTCAACAGCCGGACCACAAGCGCCGGAGGCTGTCCCCGGCGGACGAGCGACTCGAACCGGTCGGCTTCTCCCTCTTGCAGGAGGAGCGCGGCCACGTCGTCCGAGAGGCCGAACTGCTCCCGGAACCGCGCCCGGGTCTCCTCGGGTCGTTCCGGCAAGTGGCTCCCCAACTTCGTGAGATGCTCGGAGGAAAGCGGAACAGGGGGCACATCGGTCTCGGGATACATGCGGTCTCGTCCGGGGAGCGGACGGGAGAAGCGCGAGGTTCCGTCGGGCAGGGGGTCTCGCGTTTCCGGAGGGACCCCGGCCAAGGCGGCGGTCGCTCGCTGGAGCACCTGCCGGAGCGCCTCGGTGGCCTTCGCGGAATTCGCATGCGCGACGAGAACGAAGGCATCGTCCTTCCCGAGAGAGAGCCGATTTCGAAGCTGCTCGACGTGAGCGGCCCCGAACCCTTCCTCCGGCAGCTCATCGGAATGCAGGATCCCGCGCACTCCGGTGGTCCTCGCGTAGTCTGCTAGCTCCCGCCCGAACCGGGGTCCGGGCTCTCCCGGCCGACCCAGGAGCCCATGAAATCCCGGGAGCCCCACGGCCATCGCCACGCCCCCCGTCTTTAGGACCGAGCGGACCGGACCGGCGGTCACGTCCTTCAGCAGTTCCGATACATCGACGATCGGCCCGGTCGGGGGCGGGGCCTGCCGCCGATGGAGTTCCTCCTTGATCCGCACGAGGAGTCGCTGGCGAGCGATCTCCTCGTCGGCGTACGTGGGGAGGAGCCGAAGCTCCTGGACCCCCTTGATCTCGATCCGGGTCCCCCCTTCGATCGAGAGGTTCAGGTCTTCACGGATCGTGCCGATGCCCCGGCGGACGCGATGCGTCGACCGGAGGAGCGCGCCGATCGCTTGGGCCACATCCCGGACCTGCTCCGGGGACGTTAGGTCAGGGCCAGTGGCGACCTCGACCAACGGAATCCCCAGCCGGTCGAGGCGATACCGGACCTCACCGCCGGCCTCGGATACCTTGCGTGCCGCGTCCTCCTCGAGACAGACCGTGTCGATGGAAATTCGGTGGCCGCCCACGTCGATCCATCCGCCGACCGCGACGAGGGCAGTGCGCTGGAAGCCGGCGGTGTTCGACCCGTCGATGACGAGCTTCCGCATGACGAGGATCTCGTCGATCGGCGCGGCGTGGAGGAGGAGCGAGACCGTCAGCGCGACATCGAGAGCTTCAGGGTTAATCGCGTGCGGAGGCTCCTCGTCCAACTCGACGAGACAGGTCGTCGGCACGACCTCGTAGAGGAAGGAATATCCGAGCGCCGATTCGAACTTCGCCGCGGGATCGAGGGCCCGGGTCTCCCCGCCCGTCGCTCGGAGCCGACGGCGGACCGTCCGCTCGACCTGCTCCGAGAGCTCCGACGGGCAGGGGCAGAACAGCTTGGTCGTGGCGAGTTGCTGATGAACCTCGAGACCCGCCTTCATGGGAGGTCCTCAAGCCGCCGACGTGTCACGAACTCGCCGACCTGGTCTTCGAGCAGGAGCGCGCGAACCCGGGCCGGGTCCTCGGACTGCCCGAGCGCCCACATCATCTTCGCGTACGCCGTCTCCGGCAGCAGGTCGTCGAGGTAGACCACGCCGGCCCTCAGGAGGTCCCGACCGGTGGCGTACACGTACGGGTCCGTTCCCCCCTCGAGACATTGTGTGGTCATTCCCACTGTGACCCCGCCCTCGATTAGCTTGCGAAGACCCCGAAGGTGCTCGCGCGCGACGTGGCCCAAGCCCGTCCCGGCGAGGACCAGACCCCGCTCATTCCGCAGGAACCGTCGCAGACGAACCGGGGTGAGGCCGGGGTAGTACGTGACCAGTGCGACACGCTCGTCGAGACGCGCGTCGATCCGAAGCGGTGAGCCCGTGGGTCGACGAGCCTCCCCGCCGAGCTCGATCCGCTTGCCCTCGATGTAGCCGATCGGCGGCGCGTTGCGGCTCTCGAACGCATCCCGCCGCGACGAGTGCATTTTCCGGACCCGCGTTCCCCGGTGGATCGCGAGGCGGTCGTCCGAGACTCCGTCGTGCATCACCACGACGACCTCCCCAAGTTCGCCGGAGCGAGCCAGGTGAATCGCCGCGGGAAGGTTGGTGAAGCCGTCCGAGGAGGGACGGTCCGGCGAACGTTGGGCGCCGACGAGCGCGACCGGTCCGGGCGGATTCCGCACGAGGAAGCTCAGCGCGGCCGCCGTGAACCCGAGGGTATCCGTACCGTGCGCGATGACCACTCCCTTCGCTCCTAGACCGAAGCATTCGCCGACCTTCTGAGCCAGCGCCACCCAATCCAGAGGCACGATGTCCTCGCTGAAACGCTCAAAGACGGGGAGGATGTGCACCGGACCCTCGGCGTCCAGCGCCGGAAAGGCGGCCAGGATTTCTCGCTCATCCCGGACCGGCTTGACGCCCCCGGTTTGATAGTCGACACGGGAAGCGATCGTTCCGCCGGTCGTCAGGAGAGCGACCCAGGGCTCGGTTGGCGGGCTCGAGACCGTTTCGACGGTCGGGGATGTCCGCGGACGACGCGGCTTCGAAATGACCGTAAGGACGTCCCGTTCGGTCACCTCGAGTCCAACGTTGTATCCGCTCGCGAGTTTGAGCACGACGATGTTCTCGCCCGAGAACTCAGTGGACGGCACGATAATCCCGTGCCAGGTCCGTCCGTCGGGCGGGGTGAGCTCGACCTCGGTCCCCACGGGTAGGGAGCGGATCTTCTTCCGCGGATCGAACGTTGGTTCTCCCACGCCATCACACTCGGCCGGACGGGCCGCGGACGGCCCCCCGGTTCGGCTCACGCCCTGCCCCTATTAAATCTCGGAGCGCCGAATTTCTTCGGCGTCCCCGGTCTTTTATAGACCGCCCTCTTCGGCGGGCCCGGAGGACAGGCGCCGCGTCCCGCGCCCGTGTGGGGTAGCTACGGTACCGGTGGAGAACCGCCGGTCCCGCTACACTGGATTATCCTAGAGGCCTGCGGAGCCTCAGACCTGGGTTCGAATCCCAGCACGGGCGGCTTCCTCCACGGCACTCCGCAGGGCATCGCGCCGGCGAAACCTTCCTAACGTACTCTCCCGAGGGCTTGGCGGTCCGTCGTCAACCGTCGCACAAGTCTAATATCGTTATAGTGTAGTAATATAGTCCTACATGTCGGCAAAAACCGTGGCGCTCGACACCGAGGCGTACGAGATGCTTCGCCGTCAGCGACGGACCGGTGAGACGTTCAGCGAAGCGGTAAAGCGGCTCTCGGGGCGACGACGGTCCATCCTCGCCTACGCGGGTATATGGAAGGATATTCCCACCGAGGAACTGGAGAGGATCCGTTCGTTCCTCACGGAGGGGCGGCACCGGGACCGAAAGCGGATGGAGCAACACTTCCGCCGGCAGGCGTGATTCATGCGTTGCTTCGACTCCACGTTCCTGATCGATTACGTGCGGGGCGAATCGTCCGCGGTGGAGAAGGTCCGCGAACTCCTGGAGTCGGCCGAGCGGCTGACGACTCCGGCGGTGGCAGCGGCGGAACTGCTGGTCGGCGCTCACTACCGCGGGGGACGAGAGCTTACCCGCACGCTCGAGTTCTTGGAGCGATTGGATGTCCTATCGTTCGACGTCGCAGACGCAGCCGAGGCCGGGCGGATCGGCGCCGAGTCCATGCGACGAGGGGTCCCGCTCGTCGGCAACGACCTACTGGTGGCCGCGACCGCCCGTCATCATCGAGGGATTCTCGTGAGCCGAGATAGCGTCTTCTCGATGGTACCGGGGCTCGCAGTGGAAGCCTACTA
>JASHQC010000037.1 GCA_030037735.1 Thermoplasmata archaeon | reverse complement strand
ACGACCGTGAGCGTCCCGTCGCCACCTTGCCCCCCGACGATCACGGAAACGTCGGAGAGTTCCGTCGTCGCCCGCCGCTGGGCCGGTGAAGCTTCGACGGCCTGAGAAGGCGCTTGAGTGGCAGGAGTTGTCATCGTGAATTCCAGACCAGTACTCGATTAGGCGTTCGACATCAATTCGAGGGAACGGCTGTATTTAACTATGGTCTAACGCCGAGGCCGCCGAGACGGAAATCCGGCCGGAAATGGGGCGGTCCGCGACGCGGAGCGGTTGTACGTTAGCGTACGCTACCTCCCTCCGCGAAAGGTTATGTCGCATCGTCCGGTCGCTAGTTGCGGATGGCTGAAGACGGCCTCGTCGAGAACTTCCACGAGGGTACGGTCGGGCAGCGGCACTTCGCCCACCCGATCATCTTCTGGGATGAAACGCTCCGAGATGGAGAGCAGACCCCGGGGGTCCACTTCAATCCCGAGGAAAAGCTCCGCGTGGCCGAGGTGCTGTCGGAGATCGGCGTCTCGGTCATCAACGCGGGAATCCCGGTGGTCTCGGAGGAAGAGGCAGAAGCGGTCGAGCGACTCGCGAGCGCCGGCCTCAAAGCCAAGATCCTGGCAGCGGCCCGTACCGTCCCGGGAGACATCGACGCGGTCATCCGATCGGAGGCGACGCATATCGCGATCTTTGTTGCCGCGAGCAACGTGCACCTCCAGTACAAGCTCAAGATGTCCCAGGACCAGGTCCTCGCCGCGTCGGTCCGTTCCGTGCGGCAAGCGAAGGACGCCGGCCTCCACGTGGCGTACGTGACCGAGGACACGGTTCGCGCCCCCTTCGATTTCGTAGAGAAGCTCTACCGGGCGGTCAAGGCCGAGGGCGCCGACCGGCTCGTGATCGCCGACACGGTCGGGGTGATGACGCCGCTCACCTTCCGTTGGTACCTGCGGGAGTTCCACCGTCGTGTGGCGCCCACGGACTGGTCGGTGCACTGCCATAACGACTTCGGCCTCGCGACCGCGAACACGCTCACAGCCCTCGAGGAGGGGGTCACGAGCCCCCATGTCTGCGTCAATGGGCTCGGAGAACGGGCCGGCAACGCGCCACTGGAGGAGCTCGTGGTCACTCTCGAGAAAATCTACGGGGTGCGGACGGGGCTCGATCTGTCTCGGTTGTACGAGGTCTCCCGACTGGTCGAAGAGCTGTCGGGCGTTCCGGTGTCGCCCACGAAGGCCGTGGTGGGGTACAACGCGTTCTCGCACGAGGCGGGCATCCACACGCACGGCATCTTGGCCCACACGCTCACGTACGAACCCGTCCAGCCGGAGATCGTCGGCCGACGGCGTCGGATGATTCTCGGAAAGCACACGGGGAAAGCGGCGGTCGCCGCGAAGCTCAAGGAGCGCGATATGGATCTCCCCGACCCGGTGCTCGTGGACCTTCTCCAACGCCTCAAGGCGAGCGCCGAACGCCGGTCCAAGGAGGATCTCGAGGAGTTCCTCCGGGAATACCGTTCCCTGTTCGAACAGCCGGGGATCTCGGACGAGGAATTCTGGAAACTGGTGGAGGAGATGGGACTGGGGGCGCGGGCGACATGAACCGGAGCGAAGGGAACGGCGGGCAGACGCTGGCCGAGAAGATCCTCGCACGGGCCGGCAACGTGGACCATGTGGTGCCGGGGCAAATTGTCGAAGGACGGGTCGACCTCGCGATGATGCATGAGCAAGGAGCCCAGACGGTCGGACCGTTCCATGAAATGGGCGCGCCCCGGGTATGGGATCCGGACCGCGTCGTCATTGCGATCGACCACTGGGTGCCGGCCTCGACCGAAGGAGCCGCGGTGCTGCACCGGATCCTACGCCAGTTCGCGAAAGAGCAGGGGCTGACCCATTTCTACGATGTGGGAAACCATGGCATCTGCCACCAGATCCTCGCCGAGCACGGCTGGGTGGTCCCCGGGGACCTGGCCGTCGGGACGGACTCGCACACGAACATGCTGGGCGCGATGGGCGCCGTGGCCGCGGGCATCGGTCCCACGGAAATGGCGGCGGTCCTGGCGCTGGGCCGACTCTGGCTCAAGGTGCCGCCCACGCTGCACCTCCGAATCCGTGGAACGTTGGGGCGCGGGGTCTACGCAAAGGATCTGATCCTCCGGATTCTGGGGGAGGTCAAGACCACCGGCGCGACCTACAAGGCCATCGAGTTCTCCGGCCCGACGATCGAGCGGATGACGATGTCCGAGCGGTTCACGCTCTGCAACATGACCACCGAAATGGGCGCGAAGTGCGGGATGATCGCCCCGGACGCCACCACGCGCGCGTTCCTCGAAAAGGTCGCGAAGCATCCGATGCATCCGGTCTCCCCGGACAAGGACGCGCACTACGAGCGCGTTATCGACATCGACGTGGACGGGATGGGCCCGATGGTTGCTTGCCCGTACTCACCGGACAACGTCCGACCGCTTACCGAGCTCGTTCCACAGCACGTCAAGGTCGACCAGGTGTTCCTAGGGTCGTGTACGAACGCCCGCATCGACGACCTGCGGGAAGGGGCTCGGATTCTGAAAGGCCACAAGGTCGCTCCGGGGGTCCGGTTCATCGTCTCTCCGGCGTCGACGTCGATCTACAAGCAAGCGCTCGAGGAGGGACTCATCGAGACCTTCACCGAGGCCGGGGGTGTCTTCACGAACTCGAGCTGCTCGGCGTGCTTTGGCGGGAACATGGGCATCCTGGCCCCCGGCGAGGTCTGCGCGTCCTCGTCGAATCGAAACTTCCCCGGACGCATGGGCGCCAAGGACGCCGAGATCTACCTGCTATCGCCCGCCGCGACCGTCGCGGCGGCGATCCGGGGAGAGCTCGCGGACCCACGAGAATTCCTGTAGGAGGGCCCCATGCGCGAGGTGATCGAGGGTCGGGTCTGGACGCTGCCCGACGACGTGGACACCGACCAGATCATCAGCGGAAAGTACCTCACGGTCATCGATCCCAACGAGCTCAAGAAGCACGTCTTCGAGATCGCGCTGCCGGAGTTCGCAGCGAACGCCCGGACCGGTGACATCGTGGTTGCTGGGCTCAACATGGGATGCGGGTCGAGCCGCGAGCACGCCCCCCAGGCCCTCAAGGCGATCGGGGTCGGCGCGATCGTCGCGGACAGTTTTGCCCGCATCTTCTTCCGGAACGCGATTAACGTGGGCATTCCTACCGTCGAGGCGCCGGGCGTCCGTAAGATCTTTGAGAAAGGAGACCCCGCCCGCATCGAAATGCGTGGGGGCCGGATCCAGAACGCTCGCACCGGTGCGTCCGTCGGGTTCCCTCCGCTCCCGGCCCATCTGCTCGACCTCCTGGAGGCGGGCGGCCTGGTCGAGAAGGTGAAACGAGAGCTCCAGGCCGGTGCGACGGTGCCGTCGCGATGAGGGAGACCGCGTACCGCATCGCGTTGCTGCCGGGCGACGGGACCGGTCCCGAGGTGATCCGCGCCGGCCGGCGAGTGCTCGACGCCCTGTCCGACGGCGCGGTCGCGCCCTGGACGCTCGAGGAGTATCCCGCCGGGGCGTTGTACTATCGGGACCACGGGACAGAATGGGCGCCCGGAGCCGAACAAGCGGCCCGGTCCGCCGACGCGATCCTTCTCGGAGCCGTAGGGTGGCCCGGGGTGTCTCTTCCCAACGGAGACATCGCGGGCGCTGGCCTCATCTTCGGGCTACGGTTCGGCCTTGACCTCTACGCCAACGTCCGGCCCTGCCGGCTCTATCCCGGAGTCCGTCACCGGGTGAGCGGCCAATGGAAGGAGGTGTGGACCCCCGAGAACGTGGACTTCGTCATCGTTCGCGAGAACACGGAGGGGCTGTACACACCGATCCGGGGAGCTCTCTCCCGGGGCGGCGGGACCGAAGTGGCCATCGATACGCGCGTCATCACCCGAAAGGGTGCCGAGCGGGTGATCCGGTATGCTTTCGACCTCTCCCGCGGCCGGGGCCGCGGCGCCCCGGAGGACCACCGGCGTCGGGTCACTTGCGTCGACAAGGCGAACGTACTCCGCGGGTGCCAGTTCTTCCGGGAGGTGTTCGAAGAGGTGGGGGCGCAATATCCGGACATCGAGCGAGAGTATGCCTACGTCGACGCCTTCACGCAGTGGATGGTCCGGAATCCCGAGCACTATGATGTCGTTGTCACGACGAACATGTTTGGTGACATCGTGACCGACCTCGCGGCCGTGCTGCAAGGGGGAATGGGCTTCGCTGCGGGCGGCAACATCGGGGTGGAGCACGCCATGTTCGAACCCGTCCATGGGTCCTCTCCGAAACATGCGGGGAAGAACGAGATCAACCCGTTCGCCACGTTCTCCGCCATCGAGATGTTGCTGCGATGGCTGGGGGAGCGTCATACGGATCCACGGATGACAGCCCACGCGAACCGGGTCGAGTCGGCGATCGCCCAGGTACTCGCCTCGGGCTCGGCCCGGACGTACGACCAGGGCGGCACCGCGACCACGTCGGACGCTGGTGACCGGGTCGCGGAGGCCATCCGTTCCGGAGGCCGCACATGAGCGAGAACCGGCAGGTCGCGGTCGTTGGGGGCGGTCTCACCAAATTCGGCGTTCGGGCCGCCACATGGGCCGAGCTCGCCCAGGAGGCCGGGGAGGCGCTCTTCCGGTCGGTTCCTGCCCTAGAAGCGTCGGCGGTCGACAGCCTATTCGTCGGCGCCGCGGAGCCGGAGCGCTTTGCGTTCCAGTCTCACGTGGCACCGCTGGTGGCCGAACAGATGGGTCTCGCTCCGCACCGGATAGTCCAACGGAACGAGCTCGCCTGCGCTTCGGGACAATCGGCGATCCGGAGCGCCTACGCCGCCATCCGCGCCGGTCTGTCGGACGTGGCGGTGGCCGTCGGGGTCGAGAAGATGAACATCCCCTCGTTGGCCGAGGCGAACTCTGCGATGGCCTGCGTTCTGGACCGGCCGTGGGACGCGGCGCATGGGCTCACGGCGCCTCCGTTCTTCGCGATGGTGGCCCAACGCCACATGCTGGAGCACGGAACGACCGAGGAGCAACTGGCGGCGGTATCGGAGAAGAATCACCGATTCGCGAACGCGAACCCGGTCGCCCAATTCTACGAGAAGAAGTTCGACCGAGAGAAATTGCTGCGTCTCCCTTTGATCGCTCCGCCGCTGCGGTTGGGCGACTGTTCTTCGATGACCGACGGCGCGGGCGCCGTACTGCTGGTGACGCAGGACCGGGTCCGGGACTACACCGACACACCGGCGTGGATTCGGGGGTCTGGGCAGTACGCCGACTTCCACAATCTTGCGAACATGGAATCCCTGACCGACTGGACGGGACTCACCCGCGCGTCCCGGGAGGCGTTCCGGAGCGCCGGGATCGGTCCCAAGGACCTGGACTTCGCGGAACTGCACGACTGCTTCACGATCTCCGAGCTCATCGAGTACGAAGCGATCGGGTTTTGCGCGAAAGGAGAGGGGGGAAAATACGCGGCCGACGGCCGCACCGACATTGGCGGGGAGATTGTGGTCAATCCCCGGGGCGGTCTCCTCGGGTGCGGGCATCCGCTCGGTGCGACCGGCATTGCCCAGGCCGTCGAGGTCTCGCAGCAGTTTGCGCACCAGGTCGAGGCGTCGCGACAGGTGCCCGACCCCGAGTGGGCCATGGTGCACAACCTGAGCGGCAGCGCGAACGTGCACTCCGTCATGATTTACCAGCGAGGAGGCTGAGCTCGGTGACCGCGATGGCCGAGGTGACGGAACGGAAAGCCCAGAAGAACCGGAAGCGACGGGCCGCCGCGTCCACGGCACCACCCTCGACTTCGCCGCCGGCCACCGGTCCTCCGGAACGACTCCCATACCTCCTCGACCTGTATCCGGTGGAATCGTCGACGCAGACGCGTCTAACGCCCTTCTTCGAGGCACTCCAGCGGGGGCGATTTACCACGACCCGGTGCCGGAAGGACGGGAAATTGCTCTGGCCTCCCCGCGTGGTGTGCCCGATCTGTCATACGGCCGAGCTCGAGTGGGTTGACCTGCCCAGCACGGGGCGAATCTACGCCTTCAGCGCAATATTGGCCGGGGCCCCCGTCGGCCAAGAAGGGGACCTCCCCCGCGTCGTGGGGCTGGTCGAGATGGACGGGTCCCCTCTTCGCCTCTTCGGCCGACTTCTCGGAATCGATTGGCGGGAGTGCCGAATCGGTCTGCCGGTCCGGGTGGAACCGATCACGTTGCCCGATGGACGGACCTTTTACGCGTTTCGCGTGATTCGGTAGTCCCGTACGGATTTTCCGGCGGGGCCACCGCCGATACAAGGGGTTGGGCATTTATATGGGCCCCGGACTGCGCGGCCCGCCGGTTCGGGAGAACCGGCCGACGATGAACAGCGAATCGACAAATTGGTGGAGCCGTCACGGTTGGACGACCACCATCCTTCTGACCGCCGTCGCACTCACGTTCATCGTCCGGGTCATTTTCTCGCTGAGCGTCTTCGAACAATGGGGCTGGCTGTACGTCTACGGTGGCGGGTCCGATTCGTTCTACCACTGGCGCGTCACCGAGTACATCCTCACGAACCACACGAATCTGATCCACGACCCGCTCCTGAAGTACCCTGTCGGGGCCCTCAATCCGCGGGAACCGCTGTTCGACTGGATGAACGCCATCCTCGGGATTATCTTCGCGCCCGTCTTCGGCGGAAGCGCCGTCAACGCGGCCGCCTTTTTCCTGAACCTCGACCCGCCGCTCTGGTCCGCGCTCACGGTCTTCCCGATCTACCTGATCGGCAAGGAGGTCAGCTCCGAGCGGATGGGCTTGGTCGCGGCGATCACCTACCCGTTCATCGTCGGGAGCATCCAGGCGGCCGGCCTCGGCTACGCGAACTATCTGACCTTCTACACCTTCTTCATCCTGATCTACTTTTACGCCTACCTTCGGACCGCGAAGCTGGTCAGCACTAAGACCTACATCACGAGCTTCCGGCACCCGACGGCAGTTCTCGACGGAATTCGGCGGTTACTCCGGGAAGAGCGCCGCGCGGTCAAATGGGCCGTCTTCACGGGGGTCTCCCTCGGCGCGCTGGCGCTCGCCTGGCAGGGGTACCCACTCGCAGTGGCCATCGTCGTGATCTTCCTCGCCGTCATCATGGTCGTCGAGCGGATACGACGGATCGATTCGGTCAACCTCTACGTCGTGACATGGATCGCCGGGGTCATCGGGTTCCCCATGGCCGTACCCTACTATCTTGGCCAGGGACTGTTCGCCACATGGTTCGACCTACCGCTCCTGATTTACTTCGGCGCGCTCATCGCCCTCCTACCGTTCGTCCTGACGCGCCAATATCCCTGGGTCGTGACGGTGCCGCTCCTCGCTGGAGTGGTCGCCGTCGGCGCCGGCGCCTTCGCGGTGCTGTTCCCGGCCTCGTTCGCGACGCTCATCACCGGCGAGGGGTACTTCGCGAAGACGCTGATCTACTCGACCGTCGCGGAGGCCCAGGCGCCCTCGTTTGATGCGCTGGTTCTCTCCTACGGGGTGCTGACCTTCTTCCTCGCGTTTGTGGGACTCGGGCTCTTTGTCATTCACCTGGTCCGGGACCGCTTCCGCCGGGAGCACACCCTCTTCGTCGTGTTCGCGATCATCAGCATCTACCTCCCGGTCTCCGCGGCCAAGTTCTTCTATCTTGGCTCGCCGGCGTTCGCCCTCCTCCCCGCCGAGGCGCTGCTCATCATTATCGACGTCGCGGGATTCGCCCAACTGCGTCGGACCGCGGCATCGCTCTCCGGCGCTCGGGGGCAGCTCACCGCCTTCCGGCGGTCGTTCAAGGCCCGACACGTCCTCGTGCCCTTACTGGTCGTCGTCATCCTCGTGCCGAACGTCTGGTACGCCGTCGACGCCGGTATTCCGTACAACGTCAAGTCGGGGTTCAGCACACAGGTCTTCGACACGTTCCCGCCGGCGCTCCGCACGAATGCGTCCAACGCCTCGACTTTCTATCTCGGAGCGTCGGGGACCGATCTGGACACTCCCAATCAGTACGACGAGGCCGGATACAACTGGCTCGCCACCCAGGACACCAATCTCGCTCCCGCCGCCCGTCCCGCCTTCATCAGCTGGTGGGACTACGGGTTCCAGGCCGTCGCCGAGGGCCAGCATCCCTCGGTGGCGGACAATTTCCAGAACGGCATTCCGGCCGCCGGGAATTTCCTTCTCGCCCAGAACGAGTCGCTCGCGATCGGGGTGCTCGCGACCACGCTCCTGCAGGCCGAGCAGGTGAGGTCCGGGAACGCGTATTTGCCCCCGGGGCTCAACACGGTCCTCGCTTCGGACGGGGTGAACCTGCCGGAGCTTCACACGCTGCTCGCCAATACCTCCGCCGATGTGCCCCTCGTGGAATCGCACCCCGACCGGTACCTACCGGTCAACCCGAAGACGATCACCGCGAGCAATGCGATGTTCGATGCCGTGAGCTGGTTCCTGGCCGACACGCTCCCAGAGAACGAGGTCGCCCAGGTCTACAATGACATCCAGGCGTACACCGGTTGGACGATCCGGTACGCCATGGTCGATGACCGGCTGTACCCGTTCACGGGGACGGACACCGGGATCTTCTACGCGCCGGCCGAACTGACGGGCCGGATTATCGGTCTCGAAGGCGCCCCTACGACGTACTTCTCTATCGAGGCGCTAGGCTCGGACGGGAACGTCTACCCCGTCAACGCCGTGCCCTCCGGCGTCACGGTCGTGAACTACGAACTGAACGAACTCTCCCCCTTCTACAACACGATGCTCTATCGCATCTTCATGGGCTACAACGGCACCGACATCGGCCTTAGCGCCGGGATCCCGGGACTCGAGGGCTCCCTCACCGGCTACTCCCCGGAGCCCGGTTGGATGCTCCAGCACTTCGAGGTCGCCTATCGGACGGCATACTACTCGCCGACCCACACGAACTCGACCAGCAGCTGTGACCTCGCCACGAACTATCCCGATGCCGCCGCCCTTGCGGCGAAGACGAACGGCACGCCCAACTTGGGTAGCACCTGCTACTTCAGCGGCGGAGAGGCGATCCTCGAGTACTACCCGGGCCAGACGCTGTCCGGGACCGTGACCCTCCCCGATGGGACCCCCGTTGCCGGGGCCCGACTGACCGTCTACGACAGTTGGCACATCCCCCATCAGACGGTGGTAACCGGCGCCGACGGGGCGTTCTCTGTGGTTCTGCCCCCCGGCAACGACACGCTGAACGTCACGAGCGGCTCCCTGCAGGGGCTGGCGCAGAACGGCACCGAGCTGCTTGCGTCAATGGCCCTCCGGGTCAACCCCGCGCTCGGGTTCAGCCTCGACGCGCCTCCGATCGCCCAGACGATCGTGCTCCAGCCGGGCTCTGTCGACGGGTTCGTGTTTTGGAACACGACCGGTAACACGACGTACAGCCCCTCCGTCGATCCGGTGGCGGCGGGGGCGACCGTCACGCTCGGCGGGGGCGGCCTGCACAACTATACCGCCACCACCGACTCCGGGGGCAGCTTCCGGCTGACGAGCGTGGCTCCGGGGGTCTACAACTACACGGTCCGGGCGGCCGGCGCGGCTTTCCACGAAGGGAAGGTGACCGTGCCCGCTGGCGCTGCCGTCAACGCGACGGCTGGCCTCGTTCCGGCCAAGCTCGACGGAAATGTCACATTGGAGACCGGAGGTCCGGGCATCGGCGCCACGGTCTCGGTCTCGAGCGCTCAGGGCCTCGTCGAGTCGACGACCACGAACTTCACCGGAGGGTACTCCTTCGACAATCTCGTCCTCGGGAACTACACCCTCACCGCCCAGTCGGGGTTCAATCTCGCAGCGAATGCCACGCCCGTTACGCTGAACGAATCGGGGAAGTTCGTGCACCAGAATCTCACCCTCATTCACGTCGTGCCCGTCGTGTTCGAGGTGCAAGTGTCAGGAACCCCAGTTCCGGGCTTCGTGGTCCGCGCGACGCCACTCCGGGGGGCCTCTGGACCCCCCAGCGCGCAATCACCACGACCCTCCGCCGCGTTGGTGTTCACCAGTGACTCGAGTGGGTACGTCCAGGCCACCCTCCCCGCCGGTAACTACTCAATCTACGGGTACGGACCCGTCGGCTCCACGTACCTCTCGGGGTTCGAGAGCGCTTACCTGCCCAGCACGGGAGGCCCGGTCTCGCTTCACCCGCTCGAGCTCTCGGCGGCCGTGCCGCTCTCCGGCAAATCGCCCCTCCCTCCCGGCGTATCCACGGACCAGGAGTCCGCCACGGAGATTTCCCTGTACAACAGCACCGACGCGGAACTGACCTTCTTCGCGAACTCGACCGGCGCCTGGTCCGTTATGGCACCGGCGGGCAACTACAGCATCGAAGCGCTGGCCGTGGGGGTCAGCAAGTCCGCGACGAACTACTCCGCGGTGGGCACCGTGGATCTCTCGCGCCCAACGACGGTCTCTCTGCCATTGACGTCGGCCTTCCAGTTCGATACGCGCGTCGGTGCGTTGGTTGCTCCCGACGGCACGTTCTACCCGGCCTCCGGCGCCGAAGTGCGGCTCACGGTGAACCCGACCGGGGCGACCGTCAGCACCCTGACGGACCCGAACGGAACGACGAGCTTCCTGCTCCCCACGCCCTCGCCGGACACCACGTATTGTCTGGGGGTCGAAAGCACCGGGTACGGGTCCTACCGGTCGTGCGGGCTATCCGAGAGCGAGTTGACGGCTGAGGCCCGCGTGGTCGTTCCGCTCCTCAACGACACGCTGAACGTGACCGTGTCAGGGTTGCCGTCCGGGATTTCGCTGCACCTGAACGCCACCTCACTGGGAACGCCGGGCCAAAGCCGGACGGCGACCGGCGGCGCATCGTTCTCCGTGTCGCTTGCCCCGGGGAATTACCGGTTCACGGCCTGGGCTCCTCCCCCGTCCGGGGCGGGGGTCTACCTGCCGCCCCAATCGATCAACGTGACGCTCCCGCTCGGTGGGGGCACCGTCGATCTGGAGATCCAGCTCTTCCACGAGGTCACCACGAAGGGTACCCTCACCCTTCCGTCCGGTGTTCCGGCCTCGGCGGTTCAGCTCAAGGTATACGCGCCTCCGTTCAACTTCACAGTGAACGGCACGGCCTTCGAGACCGGTTTCCTCGTGGCCCCTGGAACGTACTCCGTGTACGGCTCCGCCCTGGTATCGGGCGTGAGCTACTCGGCCCTGAGCCAGGTGACCGTGAACGCGACGGGCGTGGCGACCCCCGCGGTTGCTGTCGGCGGCGGAGTGTCGCTCACCGCACGACTGACCTCTCCGACTGGAGGTCTCCTGAACCTGACCGCACCGGTCTACTGGTCCGGGCCCGACGACACGCAACTTTACTCGGTCGCGGTCGACGGCGTAGTGTCCCTCACACTACCCGGGGATGCGACGTACACGCCCCAACTGAATGTCACGGTATCCACGACATCGAGCGGGATTCTCCGGTACGCCACCTACGCCGTGGTCCCGGGAACGTCTTGCCCGGTCGGGACGAAGGCCTTCACCTGCACGATTCCGCTCGCGGTGAGCTACCACGCCGCGGGGCTGTCCGGCCAGCTCGATTGGAACGGCGCGCCGCTCTCGATCCCGGGAACGATCCGGCTGATGGGCCCTTACCCCTCGACGAACATCACGGTCGTCAACACGACCAGCGGCCGGTTCACCGTCGCGGTCCTGCCCGGGGTCTATACGGTCTACGTGACCGCGGGTTCGGGCTCCGGCGTCGTCGCGAGCCTCTCTCAGGTCACGGTTCCGTTCCCCTCGACGAACGTCACGGTGGACCTGTCTCCGGCGTGGACCGACACGCTCACGCTCGTGCCGCCCAGCGGGGTTCCCTCTTCTTCCACCGGCAACGTCACTTGGACGAACGCGGCCGGAATTGCGTGGACGACGTCCGACGTTCCGGTCGGCGTCGCCCAGGCCTGGGTCCTTCCGCAGGGGGTCTGGACCGTCACGGGCAACGGCACGGTGTCGACTTACGGGCGACCGGTGGAGACGCTTGCGAGCGCCACCGTGCCGCTCGTGGCCGGTAACCAAGCGACCAGCCTCGCGCTGGTTCCCCAGTATGTCCCCGCCGTGTCGCTCGCGACCCTCAGCCCCACGTCCGCCTTGGTCCCCGATGGCGGCCTCGCCACGTTCTCGTTCACCGTACAGAACACCGGCGATGAGCCGGTGACCATCCGGTTCTACGGCGATCCCTCCGCGTGGAACTTCACCTTCAGCCCAGCGACCATGACGCTCGGAGTGGGGCCCGGCAATTCGACCGGCGGCGGAACGGTCACCGTGAAGGTGCCGTTCGGCACCGCCACGAACCATCCCCCGGTCGTGCTCGGCGCGGTGCTCGCCTCCAACGTGACGCAGATTATCGGGACGGCCGTGCCCGCGCCGACGGTCTCCATCATCCCGGTACCGGGGATCGCCGTGACCCCCGGCATCGCTCCGAGCGTGACGCCCACGAGCGCCGACGTCAGCTTCTCCGTCCAGAACACGGGCAACACGCCGTACCTGCTCGAGGTCAGCGTGGTCAATGTGGCCGAGCTCGAGCAGCTGGGCTGGTTCGTCATCGTGCGCGCCTCCACGCCCGGTGTGACCGCTCCCCTCAACATTTCGGCCGGGCAATCGATCGGGTGGGTCGTCACTCTCTCGACGACTTCCACGGCCCTGCCCCCGGGTTCCGTGGTATTCGAGGCCATCGACCTCAACTCCTCGGGAGCGGTCGCCGCGACGGACACCATCCTTGTGCCGACGGCCGCCGTCAACGCCCCCCTGGGGCTCCACATCGCCGGCCCGGGCGTCGGCGCTCCTCCGGCCATTCCCGGCTGGGGCTGGACGCTCATTGCCCTGGTGCCGGCCGCGGCCTTCCTCGCGATCGTGGCGACGGTGCGCTGGTGGCGCACCCGCCGGTGGACCCGGAGGTGAACAGCGCCGACCGTGACCGCTGACCGTATCGCGTTCCACCGATGGGCCTGCGTGGGGTTCCTTGCGGTCCTGGCGCTTGTCGCGGTGGGCCTCTCCGCGCCGGCGCACGCGGCAGCCTCCGCCCCGTCGATCCAGGCAGCGTCGTCGTCGGCCTACCCGCCGATCCAGCATTCGGTCAAGGGCCCCTCGATCGTCGGGGAGGCGCTCAAGGCGGAGTACAACCTCACCGCCTCGGGAGGGCCGGCCCTTGCGGCCAATGGGACGACGGTGGGGTTCATCGACTTTAACGTGACGCTGAGCGGGACCAATGTCACCTCCGCATCGGTCGACCCGCCGACGGGGGTTCTGCTGAACGGAAGCGTCATCCTGACGTTCACGGCCCCGAACCTCTCCGAGGTCGTGACGATGCACATCAAGCTGACCTCGAGTTACAACACCACGAACGAGACCACGAACTTCACCCAGTCGATCCAGATCGTCCCGCCGTACGTCCTCACCGGGACGCTTGTGGCCGGTCCCACGGCCGTCACGGGATTCAACATGACCGTCACGCTCGACGGGACCCCGGTCGGCGTGGTGAAGGTCCCCACGATCCAGGCGAACTCAACGTACACGTTCACGTACGATTACGTACCGGTGAGCCTTGCCCCCGGGTGGCACACCATCGCCGTTTCGCTGACACCGGAACACGGCTTGGTGGAGTTCAAGGGCGGCGTCCAGCAGATCAGCCTCGACTTCTACATCGCCGGGGCTCCACCGGACTACGCGCTGGACGTGGGCATCGGCATCGCCGCGTTCGCCGGAGCCGTCTTTATATGGGGCGCGGTGGTGGCGGCGCGCCGCCGGGGCCGGCGGGCCCGCTAGGCCCCCGGAACCATCTCATGATCGCGCGGGCAGACCTTCGATGCACGTCGTGCGGCCGGGGCCTCACCGCTCCCGGCGCGGCAGCGTTCCTCTGCCCCTCCTGCGGTTTGGAGACGATCGGCCGCGACGCGCGGTGCCGGGACCAGAGCGTGCCGTACAAGTGCAAAAACTGCGGCTTCGTGGGCCCCTGAACGGACGGTGCACATGGGTGAGGTCGTCGTGCTGTTCCGCCTAATGCCGCACGGCGTGGAGACCGACATGAACGCGCTCGCGGCCGGGGTGAAGAGCGCCGTGCCGGAGGGGGTCAGGATTCGGGGGATCCAGATCAAGGACATCGCCTATGGACTCAAGGCGCTCCTGGTCGCTGCGGCGATGCCGGACGCCGGCGGAGTGCTCGACCAGGCCGAGCAGGCGCTCGCCCGGGTGCCGGGCGTCGAGTCGGTGGAAGTGATGGAAGAAAGCCTCGTGTAGCGTCAAAGGGGGCGCTCACCTGTGGACCTGTTCACTCACGTCCTCGTCGCCTACCTCATCGCGTACGGGATCGTCGGCTACGCGCCCGGTTATCTCGTGGCCGGGGCGCTCGCCGGCGGACTTCCCGACGGAGACGTGCTGTTCTTCCCCCTCGTGAAGCGGTTTCCCATCCTCCGGCATCACGGCATCACGCACTCGATCTTCGGCGTGACGGTGGTCGCGGTCGCGGGCGCGCTCATCGCCCCGCACATCATGACGGGGAGCCCGTGGGTCTACTTCGCCGTCATGGAGGCGGGCGGGCTGGCCCACATCTTCCTCGACGGGCTCACGCACTTCTCCGTGCCTCCCTTCCTCCCGTTTTCCGACATGAAGCTCGAGCTGGACGCCGACCGGGCCATCAACTTCGTCACCCTGATCGTCTCGGTCTCGGCCTTCTACTTGCTGCTCGGCGTGGAGCGGAACCATGTCGCATTCCAGTACTATGTTTGGACGCTCTGGGGGCTCACGGCGTTCTTCCTCGCCTATTTCGGCCTCCGTCTCACGGCCCGGCTGCGGATTGGACAGATCCTCAAACAGCGGCCCGAATTCTCGGTGCCGATCCCGACCGGGAACCCGTTCGACTGGTTCTTGCTCAAGGAGGAGAAGAGCGGCGACCGGGAGCGGACCACGTACGCCGAGTACAAGTTCGGCCGCGGGATCGTGGCGGGCCCATGGACCGTCGACGTACCGACGACTGAGCCGGCCGCCCCTTCGGGGCCGATCACGACGAAGGAAGAGGCGCTCGCCCGATCCTTTTCAGTTGCGTACAAAGCCAGCGGCGTGCTCGAGATGACCTACCACTTCGGTGAGGCGCGGCCGAGCCCCGCCGGCGGCTGGGATGTATTCTGGTACTCGCTCGAGTTCGGATTGTTCGGATGGTCCGCCGGGGTCCGGGTGCACCTAGCACCCGATGGCAGGGTGCAGACCAAGTCCTCGTGGTACAACCCAGCAAAGTGGGCCCACGAGCTGGCCTAGCCTCGGGATCCCCGGGACGACAAATCGCTAGGGCAGAGGACCTGGCGCCCGGAAGTGTCGAAATAGGAGCGATCCCATCCGACGGTGAAAGGACTGAGGAGGAGGACCGGTTTCAGGGAGGCGCTGAGCTCGCACCGGACCCCTCTGGGGTTCGTGATGGCGGCCGTGGGATCCGTCGTGAGCGTTTTGGGTGCGGTCGGACTTTCATTCCTGCGGTACGGCGTATACACGAACCCCGGGTACTGAACAACCCCGTGCGTGACCGTCGGCCCACACAACTTCCCTACATCCCGTCCCCCTTCATCGTGGTGATCATCGGTGCCGCCGTGGCACCCTTGGTCGTAGCGCTCCGGCCGAGGTTTTGGTGGGCCAGTACTCTGTGCTCGCTCGCGGGGGTGGCCTTCCCGGGCGCGGTCTATCTATTCGAATCGACCATTGCCCCGTACCCGATTCAGCCTGTGGCCCTGATCGTGCTCTCCGAATTGCTCATGCTTGGGGCAGCCCTTATCATGGCCGGTATGTGGCTGCTCTGGCCGGCGAATCCCGCTGTTCCCACCCACCTCTCGCTAGCGGGTTTGTCGAATGGAGTGACCTAGACGTCTCTTCGACCCTCGCCGCCTCGAGAGTCGTGATCGCCGAAGGGCGGTCCTCCGCTCCGGAGAATTCTGTCGATGACCGGCACCGAAATGGTGCTCGCAAACGCTTTTCTTCCCGCCCACTGTCGTTCCGGTGCGGCCGGGATGGGGTAGTCTGGCCTATCCTGGGGGACTGTGGATCCCTCGACCCGGGTTCAAATGGGGACGGGGACACCCCCCGACCCCGGAGAGTCTCGGTCCCGGCCCTATCTCTTCCCGTGCGCAGGACGACGAGGACGGCCGATCGGCTTCGCCGTCAGCTCCGCGACCTTTTCGGGAAGCCCCGATAGCGAATGGTCGGCCCACGCCGCGCCCCACTTTTCGAGGTCCTTGGGCGCGAGTGCCCACCCCGGAAGGCTCGACGCTCGCCCTAGCGCTATCACGCCCGGGACCGATGAGGCCGCCTCCATGTCGAACCGGGAATCTCCAACGAGAAAGAGAGGGACATCCGGATATCGGCGGCGGTACTCCGCGAGGTGCTCGCGTTTCGTGCCCTGTCCGGCGCCGAGGACCGCTTCGAACCAGTACCGAATTCCCTCGCGCTCGAGGAGCAAATCGGCGATTTCCTTCTCGGCTCCCGTCGAGATGGCGAGGGTCCACTTTTCTTGAGAGAGCCGCTTGAGGACCCGGGGGATCTCCGGAAACGGATGCGCCGTTCCGTAGGCTTCCTTGGCCTTTCGCTGGTGGAACAGCAAGGCCACCGTGTGACGTTCGGGGGCAGGCACATCCGGGTACAGTTGGGCGAGCTGGGCCTCAAACGGGAGTCCGGTCGTGGCGAGGTAGTGGATGCGCGCTTCTTCCGGCGGGGTTCCGAACGCCTTCGACATCACATCCGCCGCCACTTCGCTGATGTGATTCAGGTCGTCAAGTATGGTCCCGTCGAGGTCGAACGCGATCACGCCGCGGGGCACTCGCCGCGGCTCGGGCGGCGGCTCCTCAGGTAGCGGGGAGGGCTCGGGAGTATCCAGGGACTTGTTCGCGAGAACCGGCAGTGGAATGAGCGGCACTTCGTCCCTGGGGGAGCTCTCGAGCGCGGGCGCGCGACCGTCGGCCGGCGCGTCGGGGCGTTGGGGTCGGGTCACGTCGGTCTCGAATCGACTGGGCACTTAAGGGACGCTGCGCCGCGGTGAGTTGGCATCGCGCTATAAGTTCCGGCTCGCTCCACTCGGATGGCCGAAGCCGGTCCCGTACAGGGACTCGGGCGTGAGGGCAGCCGATGCATCCGAGCGAAGCAATCCGGGGAGGGCGTTCGCAGCTGCTCGCGGGTCGCCGGATTATTCTCGGCGTGTCCGGATCCATCGCCGCGATTGAGGTTCCGCGCATCATTCGGGAGC
The DNA here is from genome assembly GCA_030037735.1 of Thermoplasmata archaeon. Lineage (GTDB taxonomy): Archaea > Thermoplasmatota > Thermoplasmata > Lutacidiplasmatales > UBA184 > JAKIWV01. The sequence continues at coordinate 6,697 of JASHQC010000037.1, read as the reverse complement.
TGATCCGTCATGGAGCGGACGTGCGCGTGGTGATGTCGGCCGAGGCGGCCCGGTTGGTCACCCCGGAGAGCCTGCAGTTCGCGAGCGGGCATCCCCCGATTCTGGAGCTCTCCGGCGATGTGGAACACGTGACCTGGATGGCCGCGGGCGACAAACGGGCGGACCTGCTGCTCATCGCGCCCGCCACCGCGAACACCATCTCGAAAATCGCTCACGGGATCGACGACACGCCCGTCACCTCGTTCGCTTCCGTGGCGTTGGGCGGACACGTTCCCTTGCTCCTCGCTCCGGCAATGCACGCCTCGATGGGGGAGAATCCAGCCGTTAGGGCCAACCTCGCCCAGCTCCGGGGTTGGGGCGTCGAAGTCATCGAACCCCGGCGGGAAGAGAACGAGGAAAAAGTCCCGACTCCCGAGGAGATTGCCGCCGCGGTCCTTCATCGTCTGGCGCACGGCCCATGGGCCGGCCGGCGGATGGTCGTCGTCGGAGGAGCGTCTCACGAACCGATCGATGATGTCCGGGCGATCGCCAATGAGAGCAGCGGGGAGACAGCGGTGGCGCTTGCGACGCAGGGATTTTACCGCGGCGCCCGAGTCTCGCTCTGGATGGGCGCCGCGAGCGCGGTGATTCCCTCCTTCCTGTCCGTTACTCGCTGGTCGTCGGTCGAGGACTTGCGGCGATTAGTGGGGCGAGAAGCCGGAGCGCTCCGGGCCGCCGACGCGGTGTGGATCCCCGCCGCCCTGGCGGACTACACCGTGAGGGCGCAGCCGGGAAAGATCGATTCGCATGCCACGCCCCACCTCACGCTCATGCTGGGACCCACACCGAAGATCCTTCCGGAGATTCGTCGCCGAGTGCCTCCGCCCGGAATCGTCGTGGGCTTTAAACTCGTAAGCCGGCAGACGCCCGAGGGGCTGCGCGCTCAGGCGCAGAGCCTCCTCGAAGATGTCGGCCTCGACGCGGTCGTGGGAAACGACCGCTCGGTCATGGGAGCAACCCGGGCCGAGGTCCTCCTCGTACGGAAGGATGGTCCGAGCCACTGGATTCGAGGGCCCAAATCGGAAGTGGCCGGGCGCCTGCTCGATGAGCTGGGTCGAGATCTGACGTACCGGTCTGCCCGTTCCCCGGCTACGGGATCACGAGCCCGAAAGCGCCGGACACGCCGGAGATCACGAACTGCACGGCGATCGCGGCAAGCAGCAGCCCCATCACCCGGCTGATCGCCACGACGCCCACACGGCCCACCCGGTCGAGGATCGGGAGGCCCAGGTGCAGGACCAGGTAGCTCACCATCATCACTAGAATGATCGCGGCGTACAGCGTGAGGCTCCCGGTCAAGCTGCCCTCTGAGGCCTGCGCGTAGATCACCACCGACGAGATGGCGCCCGGGCCGGCCAACAACGGCATTCCGAGCGGCACGATGCCGACCTCCTCCCGGCGAGCGAGCAGTTCGGTCTGGTCGACCGGGGTGAGCTTCGACCCGGGCGTTTCGCCGAACAGCATGTTGAAGGCGATCGCGAACAACAGCAGCCCTCCCGCGATCTCGAAGGAATAGATCGTGAAATGAAGCACGCTGAAAATGTAGCGACCCAGGATCGCGAAGGCTAGCAACAGGCTGGTAGCGAACAGCGTCGACCGCCGGATCACGTACTGCCGGTCCCCCGGCGAGAAACCTTGCGTCAGGGAGATGAAAAAAGGCAGCATGCCGACCGGGTCCACGATGACGAACAGCGTGGCGAACGCGAGCAGGCCGAGGACGAGGGCGGATTCCAACGGAGGCTCCGCCGCCGGGGACCCCCGGCTGGATAAATAACCGACCCGGCTCGGGCGCGCCCGAGGGAGTTACGTGGTCAAGCTCGCCGAATGGCGCGGCAAGGAGCTCTTCCGTCGGTATGGCATCCCGGTACCGAACGGGCGCGTGGTTCGGAGCGCCGCGGAGGCCGACGAGGTCGTCCGGTCCGGCGCTATCGCGCTACCACTGGTGGTCAAGGCACAGGTCCTGGCCGGCGGACGCGGCAAGGGCGGTGCGGTGAAGTTCGCCACCACTCCGGACGAGCTCCGGTCCGTGGTGACGGGAATGTTGGGGATGCCATTCAAGGACGAGACCGTCAAGGAGGTCCTTCTTGAGCCGAAGGTCCCGGTCGGGCGGGAGCTGTATCTCTCGATCGCCCTCGACCGAAGTGCCCGGGAGCCGTTGCTCATCGCGAGCGGTCAAGGAGGCGTCGAGATCGAATCCCTGGCTGATGACCAACTCGTCCGCATCGACGTCCATCCCTTCGCGGGACTCACGTTGTACGAAAAGCGGCGGGTCAGTATCGCGTTCGGACTAGCACCGTCCGTGTCGAAGGAGCTGGGCGGGGTGTTGGACTCGTTGTGGAAAGCGTTCCAGGACGAAGACGCCGAGCTTGTGGAGATTAACCCGCTCGCGGTGGTCGATGGGCATCTGGTCGCGTTGGACGCCAAGGTGATCATCGAAGATGATGCGGGGTTCCGTCACCCGGAATATGCCGAGATCCGGGACGACCGTACCCCCCTCGAGGAGATTGCCCGAGAGAAGGAGATTGCCTTCGTCCAGCTCGACGGTGACATCGGGGTGATCGCGAACGGAGCGGGGCTCACCATGGCCACGCTCGATGTGCTGGCCCAGTTCGGTGGGAAGCCGGGAGTCTTCCTCGATCTGGGCGGCACGGACGACCCCGTCAAGGTGACGGACGCGTTCCTGCTAATGGCAAAGGCCCACCCGTCGGTGGTGTTCTTGAACATATTCGGTGGCGTGACCCGGTGCGACACGGTCGCCAAGGGCCTGGTCGCGGCGATGACCCAAGTGCCCGACTCGGACCGGTTCCCCCTCGTCGCACGAATCCGAGGGAACAACGAGGATCTTGGACGACAAATCCTCCAGTCGGCCGGCATCACCGCGCTGTCGGACCTGAAGGCCTCGGTGCAAGCCGCCATCGCCGCCGAGCAGCCCCGTACAGCACGGAGGGCCGCGGTATGACCGTGCTCGTCGACACCAACACGCGTGTGGTCGTCCAGGGAATCACCGGACACCAGGGCACGGTGCACACGAACCAGATGAAGGCGTTCGGCACTCACGTGGTAGCGGGCGTCACGCCGGGAAAAGGAGGATCGAAGGTCGAAGGAGTCCCCGTTTTCGATTCAGTGACGGAGGCGGTCGCCGCCACAGGGGCCAACGTCTCGGTGATCTTTGTCCCGGCGCCGTTCGCCAAGGATGCCTTCTTCGAGGCGGCGGATGCGGGGATTCCGCTCGCCGTCGTTGTGACGGAGCATATTCCGTTCCACGACATGCTCACGATGTACTACTATGGCCGGCTTCGAGGCGTCCGCATCATCGGACCCAACTGCCCTGGTATCGCGGCTCCGGGGAAAGCCAAGGCCGGAATCATCCCGAACGTTGTCTTCCGTCCAGGAAGAGTGGGAGTGATTTCCCGCAGTGGCACGCTCACCTACGAGATCGTGAACGGGATCAAAGAGTCCGGGCTAGGGCAGAGCACCTGCATCGGCTTAGGGGGAGACCCCGTCGTCGGGACATCGTTCGTCGATGCATTGCCCCTCTTCGAGCAGGATCCGGACACCGACCTGCTCGTGCTGGTGGGCGAGATCGGCGGCACCGCAGAGGAGGAGGCGGCCGACTATATTCGGCACCGCTTCACCAAACCGGTCGTGGCGTACATCGCGGGTCGGTCGGCGCCTCCTGGAAAGCGGATGGGGCATGCCGGCGCGATCATCGCCCGAGGTCGCGGTACTGCCGCGAGCAAGCTTAGCGCCCTGAAGGACGCCGGAGCGACCGTGGCGGACTTCCCGTACGACGTGCCCACTCTCGTCGCGGAGAGGCTCCGGGAAGTGGGAAATCGATGAGCCCACCCGCCGCGCCTTCGGGCGATCCCGCCCCGTGCGCGATTCCCGGATGCGGCGCTCCGGCCGTCCGATCGCTCGCGCGGTCCGAAGTGCGCAAGGCGTTTCCCAAGTTGTCCGAGCAGGGACGCCGCGCGGCCCTCTGCAAGGCGCACTACAAGGAGTGGAAGAAGGCCACGAAGGAAGCGCGCACGCTCGAGCGGCTGGCCTGGTAGGATTTCATCGACCCGGGCGCTTGGCGGAGGCGGAGATTACCCTCGTTACTGCTTCCGCATCTTCTGGGCGCGCTTCCGGCGGCGCATGCGCTTCTTGCGCCACTTCCACCGCATGTGGCCGCGCTTCTTCCAGACCCGGGAACTCCGTTTCATCCAGTTCGCGCTCGAGGACGAGGCGGGGTATTCGCCCTCTATTATAAGGGCACCCCTCAGGAAAGTGCGCGCGCCGGACCGCCGGCGGAGATCGGTCGAACGGACAGGCCCGGATTAAGTATCAATCGGCCGTGCGCCGGCCATGGTCGAAGACGAGACCCTCTCCACGAACGTGCTCCAGTTCGCGGGCAAGAGCTTCGACTACGACTCGACCGTCACGGTGGGCGGGGTCGAGTTTGCAATCTTCGCGCGCACAGAAACCGAGACGGAAGCCAAGCTTCGGCCCGAGCTCGTCCGGATGCGCGTCGTCGTGCCCCGGGAGTGGGTACAGTACGAGGAGGCTTCCGATACGCTCCTCCTCGTCGCTCCAGGGGGTTCTGCGGGTCCCGCCCGCCGGCGAGCGGCCGGGGCGACCCTGCTCGAGCCGGAAGAGTTCCGAGACCAGGGGATTGACTGGCATCGTCTCACCTTGCCGGGTCGGCACACATTGTACCTCCCCAAGAAGGAAGAGCCACGTCTTCTGGCCGCCGAGGGGCGGTCCGCTCTCGGTGTGCCGCCCTAGTCCCGGCTCAAATCACGCCCATCTCGCCGAGCTTCTCGGGCAGGTACGTCTCCGTGACGTAGTTGAGACCGTACTTCGCCAGCGACTGCTGCTCCGCCTTCTTGCCGTTCTTGAGCATCAGGTCGATCTCGCTGCGCCAGTCCGCGGTACCGAACCGCGGGTCGGACTGCATCGCGTGGAGCGCCTTCGTGTCCTGGTCGGTGAGGGAATCGGACGGCAACGCGTAGTTCTCGATGTCAGAGGCGGTGACGCCGAGGAACTCCGCCGCCGGCGTGGCGAGATAGTGCGAGATATGAGCGGTCTTGATGGCGCCGTACGCGACGGAGGCGAAGATCCGGAACGACCATGGGTCGCCGTCGGTGAACACCACGACCGGGAGCTGGAGCTCCTCGTTGAGCCGCTTCAGGAACCGGCGCGTGGACCGCGCCGGCTGCCCCTTGAGGTGGACCAACAGCGCATCCTGCGCCTCGTCGAAGCCGTTCTCGGCCAGTCGGTCGACCATGCCGCCGCACTCGATCGCGAGCACGAACTTCGCGTTGGTCCCCTTGAACCTGATCTTCTCCTTCTCCACGTTGAACGGGAGGGCGTAGCCGCCGTCCCCCACGTCGTCCCGGCAGTTGATCTTCTTGACGAGGCCCTTTCGGTTGGTTTCTTCGAGGGTCAGGTCGCCGATGACGGAGGCGCCGTTCTCCTCCGGGTGCAGCCGGAAGTCCTCTCGCAGCCGGGTGCAGAGGACCTCCAGGTCTTCGATGAGGAGGTTAGACTCGTCCTCGCTGTGGAACTTGGCGTCCTTCCATTGCTCCGAGATGTAGTACAGCTCCCGGAGGGTCGACGTCTTCCGGTCGCGGGCCATCTCGTGGATGAAGTCGACGAGGTAGAACGTCCGGAGCAGCATCAGCGCCCCGTCCAGCTTCCGCGCCGACCGGGTGCCGGCGCTGCGGCCCAGGCGCCAAACCCCGTCCTTGAGCTGGAACTGGATGTTCTGTTTCGTCCGGAGCGGGAGCCGCATCCGCGGCACCTCGCCCTTGGTCAGCTGAGAATAGATCTGCGTGGCGAGGTCGAACGTCGGCGCCAGCGCGTCGACCCGGACCTCGGGCTCCTCACTCGTCTTCTTCGAGCTGGGCGGCTTTTTCGGCGCCATCGTAGTCCACCTCCGGTTCCCCCGGCGTACCCACCGTTCCTCCGCTGGCGACCTCGGCGGCCTCCGCCGCCTCGATGACCTGTCGCGGCAATCGAACGTCCCAGTCGCCGGGCAGCGCATCCGCCCCGAGCAGGTGGGATTCGTCCACGCCGGCGATGTACCAGTCGAAATCGGACGCGCTGTAGTCGCCCCCCGCCGGCCAGCGGAGCGTGAGCTCGGTCCGTCCGTTTGGTGCGAGCTTGGGGAGAGTCCACCAGACGCGACCCAGCGTGGCGTCGGCGCCGTCGGCGGCGGGCACCGTCGCGAGCGAGGGGGTCAATTCCGGCGGAATCTCGGCGAACACCTCGAGAACGCGGGCGCGGGGTGTGTAGTTCGTGATCGTTACGTGGAGCCCCGGGCCGTCCGGCTTCTCGGGGGTGGCCGTTTCGAGCGTCACGACGTTCATGATCTCGGTAATTACGGGCGTGAGGTCCGGCACCGGTTTCCCGACGAGGTGGCTCGTCTTCTCGGCGATCTGGGGGAGGATCCGTCGAATGATAGTGAACTTCTCGCTGGCGTATTCTCGGCGGATCTGACGCGAGATGTGCGACTTGAGGTGCCGCGCCACCGCCTGGAGGGCGAGCTGGAGCTCTTTGAGAATCTCGGGGTCCTCCGCGATCGCCTCCTTCGATTCGCTCGTGAAGGGAATGCGAGTCGAGGCCACGTGCACCAGCAAGATGCACGGCCCGACCGGCAGTCCCTGGCCGCCCC
>JASHQC010000036.1 GCA_030037735.1 Thermoplasmata archaeon | reverse complement strand
CGTTGCCGTAGGCGAAGTAGGCGGGGTGGAAGTCCAGCGTCGCCACCACATACTCTGCCTCGGCCGCCGTCACCGAGACGTTGTCAATCTCCATCGGTAGTTCCAGGATCGCTTTGCAGGAGATCGCCTTACAGTCGGAGATGAAGTCCTGGATCGTCAGCTCGGCCTTAGTCGCCGAGTGCGGGCCGTAGAGGGTGTTGGTCTGGAAATCGGTCCGCTCCGTGAGGTTGCCGGCTGGGTAGACCAGCACCGTCGTCGGCGTCTCGAGCAAGGTCGCCGCTGGGTCCGTGCCCGCGGAGGCGCTATCCGCGAGATTCATCCCCCAGAAATCGGTCGGCTCCGCCGACGGGGCGCCCAGCTTGAGGGTCAGCGTTTCGGTACTCGCCGCTTTGGCCGATGCAAGCCCGAAACTCAGGGCCGCCATGAGGAGGAGGACCACCGGTAGGAGGACATACGACGGTCCGATCAACCGGCCGCCGCGACGGGTTTTCCAACGTCGACGTCGGGTGGAGGCGTCCCAACGTATTGACCGTGGGATTGTACCACGGACAAATGGGTCTTCGCGTCGAATGTCCCCGGAGGACGAACTCTGGAACACGGCTCCAACCTCGTTAGATGGTGGTGCGGCGCGGCCGAGAGAGGATCCCTCCAACTCGCCGTCTCCCCCCTGGATTTCGCGCCGGGTCCGAGGTGTGAGAGTTATACAACTTCGAACGCGGTCGTCCTGAGCACTAGTCGCAGGATTTGACCCCATACGTTTGCCAAGGAAGCCGCAAGTTCCCCGGGGCCCGCCGCACTTAATCGCGCCGACTTATACCTTTGGGGCCCGCAGTCAGACTCCGGGCTTTGCCCGATTCCGTCCCTTGGTGCTGATTGAGCCCCCGGCTCGGCGCCGGGCCTGTCGGGGGGTCTGCCGTCACGGAAGGCCACAGGAGCGATTGACCCAGGGATGGGGAGTCCCGCAGGGTCCCAGTACCCCATCGGGATTGTCGTCCCTTGCCGACGGGAGGCCGGAGAAGCGATTCCCGGATCCGACGGCCGAAGGAAGGCGTCACCACGCGGCGGTCAGCGGGGGAATCCCTCCGTTTAAGAGGAGGGTTATATAACACGGCTCGATCGATCCGCCTCCCAACCCCTCTGGCCCCGGTCCACCACGGCACCTCATCGACGGCTCGAGCCCCCGGGCGGGCTTAGTCTGCCCGGGGGGGGAAGCCCTCGATTCCCTGCACCGGTAGAGAGGTCGTCGAAAGGGAGTCACCCAGCGGGCGGCGGGCTAGGGGGAGGCGCCCGGGGCACAGTCGAGGAGTCGGAGGGTGGCGGGGGGCCGGGTGGTGGGTTCCGGCGTCGCGGGAGAGGCCGCTGGGCGGGCGTCGAAGGCACCGAGGGCGATGGGGCGCCGGGCGGCGGGCTCCGCGGGCCCGGGGGAGGCCGACGGGGCCCCGACGTAGGCGCGGGGGACGGCGAAGCGCTCGCCGGCGGCCGCCGCCGGGCTAGGAGCACGACGAACGTGACCACCCCGGCGAGGACGACCACGCCGACAACGATCTCCTCGAACAGCGTGGACTCAAATGGCGACTGGTGCCCCTGACTCGAAGTGAACGCGACCGTAATCAAGACGGCATTCCCGCTGACCTCCACCGACTCGTTCGACGGGCTCGGCGTGTACCCGCGGACCGGGGCGATGTGGTACGCATAGTACCCGTCCCACTTGGCGAATGTAATCGTGCTCTTCGTGGAGTTCTCCGTCGTGCCGCCGAGCGTCACCGCCCAGCGGACCCCGAGGGGAAGTCCCCCTTCCTGGAATGTCACCGCGTACGTTGGCGGCGGGACACCCCCCGCGGTAGCGGCTGGAGAGAAGACCCAAGTGTCCTTGAGCGACGCTCCCGTCGGCGAGACGCGGCCGCCGAAGAGCACCAGGACATCTTGCAGGGGGTCGTAGGCGCCCCCGGCGAGAGTGCGCTGGGTGGGTCCCGGCCAGGCCCAGGCCAGGCTCCACGTCTTCTGCTGGAGGATCCAGGTCGTATTGAGATAGGTGGACCCATCACTCCCGCCGAAGAGGACGACGGCCCCCAGCGCGTCGTCGTAGTCCGCCGCCGCCCCGGCCTCGGGAGGCACGACACTTGAGATAACCGACGTCCACTCCTGGTCCTGGTCCTTGAGGAGCCAGGTGTCTCCCAGCGCCGTCGTGCCATTCTGGCCGCCGAACAGTACGACGTACTTCAGCGACGGATCGTAGACGAGCGTGGCCTCGTCCCGCGGGCCTGGGCCACCCGTCTGAGCGGTGAGCGTCCAGGTCCCGGAGAGGTTCCCCGGGAGGAGCCAGGTGCCGTTGACGTACGAGTAGGCACTGGGGTTGGACGTCGTGCCCCCGTATCCGCCGAAAAGGACCAACTCGCCGGTTTCGGCATCGTAGGCGAGGCTGGCCCACGCGAGCCCGCCGGGAGCCGTGCCGATTTTGGCCGTCAGGTTCGTCCAAACCCCGTCTTGGTACTCCCAGGTGTCGCTGTCGCTCCGATTCCCCGATAGGCCGCCGTAGAGCACCGCGCACTGGCAGTTCGCGTCGTAGGCGATCGCCGCTCCCGCGCGGGGTGAGGGGCCGCTCCCCGACGCGATTTTCGTCCACGTCCGGTTTTGGTACGACCAGGTGTCGTTGTACTGGCTGGTCGAATTCTGGCCCCCGAAGAGGAGGACGTACCCGTCGCGGGCGTCGTACGTGACCGCGGAGCCCGAGCGCGGCGACGGGGAGCCAGGGCTCGAGGTAACGGCCGTCCAGTTGTACGGAGGGAGCGGCATTGGGCGGGCCACGGTGAAGTTGAAGAGCCCAGTCATGGCGGTGAATCCGGGCTCCCCGTCGTAGTTGCCGGTGCTCCCAAGGCCCAAGAGCCACTCCGTCGTGTTGAGGAGGGAGTAGGGGCAGCCCGGGGTCTCGTACGTCTGGTTGAGCGCGGTGTCAGGACCACCCACGGAGTACGGACTGATCACGAACAGCGGCACCTCGCCGCCCGTGAAGGTGGTGGGATCGCTTGAATGTGGGAAAGTGGTACCGGGGGTTCCCACCGTCCCTTCGGCGTATGTGATGAAGAGCACCGACTCGGCCATGAACGGCTGGCGCAGAAAGTCGTTGTAAACGAACTGGGCCAGCCACGAATCGGAGCTGTTGTGGTTCAAGTTGTCGCTGTCGTCGGCGAGGTCCGGGACGAAGAACGCGTAGTTGGGGATCGCCGAGGCGTTCGTCGCGCTCGCGTTCACGTCGGCGTACCAGGCCGTGAAGTTCACGTCGTGCTGCTGGCACAGGGTGGAGTTGTCGTAGATGTCCGCGAAATAGAGGAACGGATTGGCGGTCGAGTTGTAGGGCCCCGAGCTGTTGACGTCGCACGGCGTTGGCATCGCCTGCTCGAAGTCCATCCACGTCTCGTTGGCTGCGGAGGCGAGGCTACCGATGCTGGCGGTGTTGTACGCGCCCGCGTTAAGGGACCTGTCCCCACATTGATCGAAGACCTGCCCGGCGTTGATCGCGAGGTAATTGGCCGCTTGAGGGGTACAGGGATTGTAAAAAGAGGACGCGTAAGAGAAGTTCTGCGAGAGGTACTTCTCGAAAGCGAGGTACTGCAGGACGAAGGTGTTTTGCCCGACGTCCAAATCGATGACGAAGACGTGTCGGATCGGCGTGGGGAACGTGGGCGATATCTCCGGCTCGATCCGGACCGCCGGTGTACCGGTAAGCTGAGCAATGCCGGGCCGCTCTCCCAGGGAGGTGAGCATCAAGAGGACAACGGCAAAGAGGAGGACGAGGGCGATTTCCGGACGAAGGCTGCCGCGCTGCCCACGGGGCCCTCGGACCCGGACGCTGGGCCGCGAGCGCTCGGCCGTCCGTACCCGCCTTCCCCGCTCGGTCTCCACCGCTTGGTACTACTCACGTTTCGTACATATGCCCATCCGTTCCGAAGGAGGGGTCGTGGTCGCGGACAGTGTTTGGAACGCTGCGCCGCGAGGTTGCCGGCATGGGGACACGGTCTCTCGCGTGTGGAGAATGTCGGACTCCACGTCGTTTTCGGTTAAGTTTAAAGGGGGAACGGATGTCGCGGCGCCTCGTGGTCGCCTCGATTGGCAAGACATTCCCCCCCGAATCGTCCAGTCAGTGGCGGCCGAGTCTACCGGCGAGGTTTATAACGTGGGCCGAGGCTTGCCGGTTGACCTGATCGATGCGGTCGAAACGATCCGGAGAGTCACGGACACCCCGGAAGGGAATAAGCCCAGTACCCCGTCGCGGAAGGACGCTCGGGTTTTTGGGGCCTACACTCCCCGAGCCACCCGGGCGTCCGGCTACCCTCCGGGGGTCTACCTCGCGAACGGACTGGCAATTCAGTGGACGCGGCGCTGCGGGCATCCGGTGACAGACGAAGCGGCGCGACCGGACGGCTTGGGGACCTGCCCGGCCCTCCGAGTGGGAAAACCTCTATGAGCGCCCCTCCCTGGTCCATCACGAACGTCCCCGCCCCACCCCCGGCGGGGGCCGCCCCAAGCGCGCCACCATCGACGACGGCAAACGTCCCGCCCCCCCCGCCAACGGAGGCCCCTCCGAGCGCCGGCCCTCCGTCGGACTACCCCCCGGGTCCTACCGCCGCTCTCGTCGCACTCTTCTTCTCTCTGCTCGGGTTCATCGGGATCGCCGTCCTCCTTTATGAGTTCAAGTTCCACGAGGTCACATTTAGCCTCGACAGCTTCCCGACGCGGATTATCCTGATTCTCTCCCTCGCGTCGGCCGCGGCGCCGTTCTATGTCACGATGCTCCGCCGCGTCCCCGTCCTGTACCTCATTTTCCCCGTGTTCCTCATCGTCTTCCTCTACGCGCTCTTCAGTCCCTATGGGCTTCCCTACACCCGGGACGCGATCTACAACCTTCAGTTCGCCCAGTCCGTCCTGACCACCCACACCTGGCATCCCTTGGTCGATGTCTCCGCCCAGGCACAGATCTACAGCTACTATCCCGGTGGAGCCGTGTACAACGCGGAGGTCCCCTCGCTCACGGGCTTCGCCCTGAACCAGACCTTCCTGTGGGCGTACGAGCTCTTGCGGCTGCTCGTGATCCCCTGCGCGATCTACGCGTTCTGCGTGCGCCTCTTCGGCTTGCGCCCCGCTCCGCTCGCGGTGCTCTTCTATCTCACGGTGCCGTCGATCGAGATGAACGTCCCCACCCAGACGGACTTCGCCGTTCTCTGGTTCATCCTGGCGGTGGTGCTCCTAGGGTTCCTCGCGACGTCGTCAACGTCCGGGGAGACGTGGTTCCTCCGGGCCATGTTTGTCGTCGCCGCGCTGATGGTCGTCGTGAGCCACTATGTGACGACGTACCTGCTCATCGGCATACTGTTCGGCCTCGCGGTCTTCCCGTGGATTGTCCGGCGACGCGATCCGTACCCGAACCTCCGCTCGTTCACGATGTTCCTCGTCGTGCTCACGATGCTGCTCGTCTGGGTTGCCCTGGTAAGTCGCCCGGTCATCTTGAAGGAGTACGCGATCCTCGTCCTGAATGTCCACGCGGTGTTTGCCCCTGCGGCGGCCCGCGCCGCGGCGGCGCCGCCCGGTGTCACGTTCCCCTTGTACGAACTCGTCTGGATCGGCGCGGCGATCGTCGTGCTCGGCGGGCTCGCGATGCTGACGCTCACCCGGACCTACCGGTTCGACCAGCTCGCGTTCATCACCTTCGGGATCGTGACCTCGCTCGTTGTCGGGATCCTCTCGATCCCGTTCGTCTCGACCGGCTTCAGCTTCCTCGCCCTTCGAGAATTCGAGTTTGTCGGAGTCTTCTTCGCGCCGGCGGGGGCCTGGTACCTAACGAACCGGCTGTTACGACCGCGCATCGAAACGCCGGTACGCCCGCCCCGGCACTTGCCGCGGCTTGCGTCGCGGTTCCGGGTGCCCCGGAACCGGGCGGTCGGGCTGGCGATCGTTCTGTGCATCATTGTCGTGGGGGGCGGCGAGCTCGTCCCGCTGAGCACGCGCGATCAGTTCGCCCAGGTCCCGCAGGGGGTCTCGGTCGACTCTCCGCTGTTCATCAACCAGACCGCCTACGACGCCGGGCTGTGGGCGAGTGCCCACATGGACCCGACCTTCCCGATCTGGGGCGATTACCTCGCTTACTCGGTCTTCGGCGGGTTCGCGCACTTCAGTATGGTTTGGGACTCGTATGCGATGTTCTCCAACACCACGATCAATGCCTCCCTCCGCGCCCGGGTTTTCGTCGGCCAGTACGTGGTTCTGGATACGTACATGACGACGCGCTTCCCCCCGCCGATGTTCTTCGGCCCCAACGATGATCAACCCCACAAGGCGATCCCGGCGGCCAACCTGGCGAAGTTCGTGAACCACCCGTACTACTTCGCCTTGCTCTATTCCAACGCGGTCTTCACGGTCTACCAGATCGTGAACACGCCCCCCGTGGGGTTCCCCCCGACCTCAAGTTAGGCGGTAGAACCCCACACCCGGGTGACCCGCACTCGCCCGTCCGGCTCCGTATGAACCGTACTGGCCCCCGGTCTGCCTGGCCCGGGCCCCTCGCGTGAATCCCCCTCGGTCCCCGACGGGGCCGGGGGCTTATGTCTGGGGCAGGATCGTGGTGGAGAAACTTCCCTCTTGCAGAATCATCCCACTGCTGCTCTCAAGGTGGAAGAGGAGGACGTAGGTCCCCGAGACGGCGAACGCGAACACTACCTTCACCGTCACCGTGGCGTCCGCGGCCAGCTGGACGTCGGTGTCGGTGGCGCTCGTGTTGGCCCCAAGTTGAAGCGGAAGACTCCACTTAATGGTCGTGTAGCTCGATGGCGTGGTGTTTTCGGTCATCGACAGGACGACGAGATACAGCACCTGGGGCGTCGCGTTGTTCCCGACCGTCACCTCGACGGTGAGATTCGCCCCCGGCACTCCGGAGTTTGGAAGGTCATCGGAGAGCCCGTTCGGTCCCACGATCCCCATCTGGATGCCCGGATGCTGATTGGGCGTCGATGTGGAGAGGTAGACGATGCCCGCGAAGACGACGACGATGGCGAGCAGGAGCGCCACGGCGACCACCCGCTGCCCGGGCGAGTGACCGGGCAGCCGGAACTGCTCGGAGAGGAAACCCCGGAACCCGGCTTCGGACGCCGGTTGGGACGCGTCCGCGGGGAAGGTCGCCAGCGCGATGACCATGAGCCCCAGGGACACGATTGCGAAGACCGTGGCCGGCAGCCCCAAGTGGAACGCCAGCAGGACCAGGCCCTCCCCCACGGAGAACGCGACGCTCAGTCCGACGACCATAGGGAACATGAGGGTCCACGGCCAGCGCGGCGTGGGGCCGAGCGCGAGCGCGCTGAGGGCGTAGCCGGGCGAGAAGAGCAGGGTCAAGAGCCCGAGGGGAAGCTCGATTGCGGGGACCGGCACCAGCACTACGACGAAGGCATACGCGAAAGCCAGGACCGCCAGCACCCAGAGATAACTCCGCCGGAAGAACACCGGCGGATTCGGTGAGGGCGACGGATTCGGAACCGACACTATATGACCGGAGGCGGGTCAGTACGTAAACTTTGGCATATTCTCGAACGCCGGAACCGTCACTCGGACGGTCCGTCGTAGGAATTGAAAGGCGACAGGCACGGGGTACCCAAAGGAATAGAACCTCCTCCTCAGGACCCGGCTTGGGAGGGAGGCCGCAACGGCGGGGCGGCCCACCCACTGGCCCCCTTGAGGTCGAAGAAAGTCCACGGGCCCGTAACCTAGGAAGGGCCAGCGCGACCGGAAGTATTTAATTGACAACCGGCTGGCAAGGCGTATTTGTACGTATCGAGCGACGGACCGGAATCGAAATACGTATAACTGCGTATCAGGCCTATTCTTCCCCACAGACCATCGGGTCGTCCAGATCGTTCCGCTGGGGACGTTTTCGCGGGGCGGGAGGGCGACTTGAAGGGCAGGGGGGCTCTTGCAGCATCGTCGCCAAGCGGACGGTCGGCGCTCCCGCGCCCGCAGCGCGGCGTTGCTCGTTGCCGCGCTCCTGGCTGCGACCGTGATCGCGGCGGTCCCCTTGTCTGTTCCCGGCCGGGGGATCGCTGCGTCGGCTCCGGCGACGACCTCGCCCATTCCCACGGCGGAACCGATCGTGGGCCCGCCCTCGGAAGCGACCCCGATCTCCTCGGCCTTTTGGGGCATCAACATCGCCGCCGCGCAGCGGTTCAATTCCGCCGATGCGGCCAGCGTCGCCGCCACGCCCGTGAACTACCTCCTGTACCCGGCCGGCATCCTAGGGGAGGAGTACAACTACACTTCGGGCGTCCTGACGTCCGATAACGGGACCCAGACCCTCGCCGCCACGTCCACGACGCAGTTCGTCGCCTCCTGCGAGCAGATCGCTTGCCACGCCATCCTGCAGCTACCGGCCGAAATCAACCGGCCCGGTACCGCCGCCTTCTATGCGAATTACGTGGTCCACACGCTGGATTTCCAGCCCACCTACTGGGAGATCGGGAACGACCCTAGCGGTTGGAACCACTTCAACGTCACCTGGTCGGACTGGGCGACCGAGGAGGGCGGGAACACGACTCCCCTTCCGTTCGCCAACCTGGTCCACGCCTACATCGCCGCGGTACTCAAGGTGGACCCGGCGGCGAAGTTCCTCGCCCTGGGGGCCGGGATGGGGGACAAGAACTACGACAAAGCGTGGGTGGAGGAGCTCGCGGAGGTCGATGGAAAAGAGCTCTCGGGGATTGCCGTCCACTCGTACATCGAGGGGGGACCTTCGGTTGGTACTGACGCCCAGTTATTCGCGAACCTGAACGGTTTCTACTCCCTGCCGGACCAGGTACTCGCGGATCGGTCGTACATCGAGTCGGCGTGCCCCAACTGCTCTCACCTCCAGGTGTTCGTCACTGAGATCAACGCGGCGGAGGACGGCGGCTATGCGAATCTCCTCCCGACGTTCGCGGGAACGCTCTATCTGGCAGCGGAAATCGCCCAAGGCCTGACCCTCCAGGCGACGAACCTCGACTGGTTCGCTTACGATAGCCACTACGCCGGGTCGTGGTCCACCGGGGTGGACAAGTGGCAATCGCAGTACTACCTGTTCAAGGACGTCGCGACCCAGCTTAAGACGGAAACGCTCCCCACGACGATCGTCGGCCCGTCGACGCTCTACGGGGCGGCCACGTACAACACCTCCGGTCTCGCGCTCCTGCTCGCGAACGTGAACACGACGAGTTCGGTCCAGCTCAACCTGACCTCTTCGGAGTTTTCGCCGACGTCCGCGCTGACCCAGTACCTATGGGTCAACGGTACGCCGCTGCCGGTCGCTTCGACGCTTCCCGCCGGCGACGTGCCGGTCCTGCCTCCCTTGTCCATCGAGGTGCTCGAGGGCCCCGCCGTCCAGCCTTCCGTTCCGTACCCGGTCGAGTTTGATGAGAACGGGCTCCCGTCGGGGAGCAACTGGTCGGTGTCGGTGAACGGAACAGCGTACCGCTCCAACTCCTCGACCCTGAGCCTCTCGGAACCGAACGGCACGTTCTCGTTCTCGGTGACGCCCCCGACGGGCTATGTGGCTGCCCCGGCTGCCGGGTCCTTCATCGTATCGGGGGGACCCGTCCTGGTATCCATCGCCTTCAACGCCACGCCGACCCTGGACTTCGCCACGACGTTCACGGAGACCGGGTTGCCCGCGGGAACCCAGTGGAGCGTGGCGCTTAACAACAGTTCGAGCGGGACGACGTCGACGAGCGTCGCGTTCTGGGAGACGAACGGGAGCTATCAGTTCACCGTCGGAGAGGTCCCGGGGTACACTCCGAACCCCGGCTTCGGATCCATCTCGGTGGACGGCTTCGCCGTGAACGTCACGGTGAATTTCGTTCCGATTCCGGACATCTACGTCGCCACGTTCTCCGAGATCGGTCTCGCTTTCGATACAGTTTGGGCCGTCTCGGCTGGTGGGACCACGGCGAATGCCTACGCTCCGTTCCCGGCGCTCGTGGCCTTGCCGGATGGCACGTTTAATTTCACCGTGGGGACCGTCACCGGGTACAACGCGACTCCGCCATCCGGCTGGGTCACCATCGCCGGTGTGGGAACCACCGTGTCGATCATGTTCACGGCGCCCCCGACGATCGTCGCGAATCGGATCTACTCGGTCCAGGGAGGGGTGATGGACTCGAGCGGGTCCGCGGTCCCGAACATCGGTGTGAGCCTCCTCTTCCGCGGCGGGACGCCGCCCGTCGAATGGCTGAACCTCACGACCGATTCGGTCGGACGATTCGCGGCCTCGGGGCTGAACCTCACCGGCAACCTCTCGTCCGTGTCGGTCGATTCCACCTCGTACCAGGTGGCGCAAAGCAGCGTGACCTGGCTGGCCCCCGACGCGGTCAATGTGACGGTGGTCCTGAACCCTCTGGTGTCCCGTACGCCCCCGGGCGCCTCCGGGCTGTCATCGCTTGCGTGGACGATCATCGGGCTCGCGGTCGTGGCGGCGTTGCTCAACGTCGCCCTGATCCGAGCGGC
This sequence comes from Thermoplasmata archaeon, assembly GCA_030037735.1. Lineage (GTDB taxonomy): Archaea > Thermoplasmatota > Thermoplasmata > Lutacidiplasmatales > UBA184 > JAKIWV01. The sequence continues at coordinate 7,415 of JASHQC010000036.1, read as the reverse complement.
CCTACGGAACCGACGGATGGCCCGGTACCGGGTCTACTTCGCTAAACTCCCCCATTAAAATCCGGGTACCTTCGACCGAGGCGCTCCCGGTCCGTCGAACCCAGGGAGTCCGTAGCGGCGGGGGACGATTGAGAGACGCGGGCTTCGGACGGAACCGGATCCCCGCCGGCTCCGTCCGGAGATTCTGTTCGTCCCGCTACGAACCTCCGATTCTCGGTTCCATTAGTTCGCGACCGGCCACAAGGGTTTTCCACGGCGCCGGTCGTGGATACGGGGTAGTGACCGCCCGACGAGCTCGCGGGAACCCAACGGAGGCTCACCCGTTCCGGGGAGATGGGAACTTGCGGGGATTTCTCCTCCGCCCACGGGCCGACTATGCCCCGAGCCGATCGAGTGAGACGCTTCCGGCCCGAGCATCTCGGGAACCTCGTCGAAGGAGCGACCGCGCCGGGGGCCGATGATAGGGGTCCCGCCGGCGACCTCGACCGAGGCGGGAGGCGGGGGCTCCGGGCCCCCGCCCAACTCGGCCGAGCTGCTCCAGGACGCGCTCGAATCCGTCTCGAAGGGCACCACCATCCTCGTGGTCAGCATCGTCACCTTTCTGGGCCTCAGCTTTCTTGGCCGCATCGCCGCGGCGCGGGCGCTGCCCGTCGCTCAGTTCGGCGAGTTCAATCTGGGCGTCTCCTTCACGACCCTGCTCTCGATCTTGATTCTCCTGGGACTCAACCAAGCCTTGGCCCGGATGCTCGCTTGGGAACACGACGCGGGGGAGCGACGGACCCTCATTCGATGGTCGATCTGGGTCGCGTCGATTGCCTCCATCGCCGGCTCCGTCTTCGTCTTCATCTGCGCGCCGTCGATCGCGGCGCTGTTCCATAACCCGGCCCTGATCTTCGTCTTCGAGCTGCTCGCCATCAGCGTCGGATTCGGCGCGATCACGCCGGTCTTTACCTCGATATTTCAGGGCTTCCACAACGTCGTGCCCAATGCGCTGTTCAACCAGATCATCAACCCGGTGCTGTTCGTGGTCTTCGTCTATCTGCTGCTCTACGTTCACTTGGGACTCACCGGCGTACTGCTCGCCTACGTCATCGCCGACGCGGCCGGGTTCGTAGGGGCGGTGGTGTACACCGCGCGCTACCTGCCCCGGATTGTTCCCCCCACGGCCCGCGGACCTCCGCGACCGAAGCCGCTGCTCTGGATCCTGACCGTGTCGATGTGGGGCGTCGCCTCCCTCGGCTTCATCACCGGCTACGCCGACACGCTCATCCTCGGGGTCTACCACTCGGCCCTGCTCGTGGGATATTACTCGACGTCGATCACCATGACGCGGGTCATCCTGCTGGCCGCACAGGCCCTCACGTACATCTACCTCCCCATGACCGCCCGGCTGGCGCGGTTACAGGCCCACGACGCGCTGCGTTCCACCTACGTCACCGCGACGCGCTGGATCCTCGTGATGACCTTCCCGATGCTCCTCCTGTTCGTCTTCGCCCCGAACCTTACGATCGACGCCTTGTTCGGCGCGAAGTACGGGCCGGCGGCCCTGTCGTTGCAGTTCCTGGCGTTGGCAGCGTTCCTCTCCAACGTCGTCGGTCCGGTGAACGCCTGTCTGGGCGGCCTCGGACAGGCCCGGACCCAGCTCTGGACATCCTCCACGGCGGCGGCCACGAACCTCGTCCTGAGCTTTGCCCTCATCCCCACGTTCGGCATTCTCGGGGCGACCGCGGCCTGGGCCATTGCCCGGGGAATGTACCCGGGCCTCGGCCTGGCGGCGCTGAATCGAGGATGGGGGATTACGCCGTTCCGGCGCGTGCTGCTGCTACCGGTGGCCGTCACCCTCGTGATCGGCGCCCCGGTCTTCGAGATCGTTCAGCAACTCCACCCGAACCATTGGTTCGTCATCCCGCTCTTCTTCTTCGGATCCGCGCTGTACATTTTCGCGTTGATCGTCACGAAGTCACTGCTCCCGGGGGACCTCGCCACGGTGGGCGCCGCGGAGCATGTTCTGGGACGCCCCCTTCCTCGGATCCGCCAGCTCCTCCAGCGGCGCATGGCCGTCGATCCGTTCGTCGAGTCGAGGCCGCTCAAGGCAGCGTGAAGACGTCCGGCCCTCCTCGCTCGGTGGCGGCTCTTCGTCCGCGACGCGCTACGGCCCGGACGGCGTCGCCGCCGGAACGGTTTCTGGGGGAGAGGTTCCCTTCCCGTACCCGAACAACCGCTCCAATCCGCCCGCGACACGCCAGAAGGCTCGCTGTTGGGCCGCCGGAAGGAGGGAGTTGCGGGAGGGCGATTCCCGGCGAAACCGCACTTCACCGGTGAGCCGGATCCGGTTCCCCGTGGGCACATGAACCACCGGGAACGAGGTGCCGTTCCGGAGCTTCGCCAAGGGGATTGCCAGCGAGACTCCGAGGAATCGCTCGATCCGCTGGAGCGTCCCTTCCGGGTCCCGAACAAAGTCCTCGTGATGGAGGCGAAGGTACCGCCCTCGTCGCCAGGAGAAGAGGAGCCAGAAGGCGATGTTGGCGATGACCCATCGGACCGCCGCCCGGGTCGCGAAGCTCACCGCTTCCGGGTCGATCCCCTGTTCCGGGAACCGGGTTAGTCGCGCCTTGCGGGAGGCAAAGACCGCCTGACCGTCCCGGACCACGTGGAGATATCGCACGTCGAACCTCTCTGACCGGGCGGCGGCGTAGACCAGGGCCCGGCCGGCCAACTTGCTCGAATCGACGACGATCGGCTTCCCGGCGGCTTCGGAGACCTTCTGGAGAAGGGCTACGGTTTCGCAAGCGTGGGTCCGAAGCGAAGCGGATCGGAACACCGAGGCGGCCAGCGTGCGACGAAGAGAACTCCACGGCTCGAATTGCCGTTGGCCCGCTACGAGCCGGGAGGTGTCGTGGCCCCGTTCGAAACCGCCTCGCACGGCGCTCCAGAACGGGCACTCTGCTGTCGGCTGCCCGCACGAGCAGAGGAGCCCCGTGCCCCAGACGGGAACCGGAATGCGGTCCATCTCCCCCGAGTAGAAGATCTCGGGCGAGGAGCCTAAGATCACCCCCAGGATGGTGGACCCAGAGTGTGGACTGCTCAGCACTTGCACGAGCCGGACCCGGCCCGGAAGACTCGTCGCGGTCATTCGACCGTCGCGGGCCGGAGTCCGGGGCAGGAACCGACGCGTGCCCGCCGGAGGCGAAGCGGCGATTCTCGAACCTCCGATCGTGGCAAGTGCCTCAACCCCTCGAGGTGCAGAGCAGACGGTCGATCGACTTTCCCGTCTGCCGCACCCTCCCGGATTCCCATTTAGGAAGGACCTAGCGTAAAAGTTCCGCGCTGGCGGTCCCGACGACCGACAAGCCCCGGGGACGCAGATTCGTGGTCGGACCCGGGCGATTCCCGGGGGCTTGGGCGGCAGTGACATATCGCCGGCCGAGTTCCGCCTACGAATGGCGCACGGGAGACGGACCCGAAACCCTCCTCGACCGGTCGTCGGCATCGCCGGCCTGGGATACATGGGGTTGGCCACGGCGCTGGCCTTCGCACACCGACGCGTCCCGACGGTGGGCTACGATATCCGCCCTGAGCTGCGGCAACGCCTCCGGTCTGGCCGGAGCCTCATCTACGAGAAGGGGTTGCTGCCCCTCCTTCGGAGCGAAGTGCGGTCCCATCGTTTCGGGGTTGTCGATGGCTGGACCGAGCTCGTCCGTCAAGCGACGGTGATATTCCTCTGCCTCCCCAGTCCGCGCGGCCCCACCGGTCGCATCGATCTGGGCCCGATCGAGCAGGGCGTCCGCGAGCTGGGAGGGGCGCTGCGTGGCGGTACGGAATTCCGTCTCGTAGTGATGAAGAGCACCGTGGTTCCCGGCACGACCGAGAGCATTGTGCGACCGCTGCTGGAGCAGGTCGCCGGCCGGGATTCGGCGACGCTGGGCGTCGCATCGAACCCGGAATTCTTGGCGGAAGGAAGCATGGTCCACGACGCGCTCGATCCAGAGCGCATCGTGGTCGGTGTCTCCGGGACGCGCGAGGCGCGGCTGCTCCGGTCGGTCTATCGGGACTTTCCTTCTCCCCTGGTCGTGCTCACTCCGACGGAAGCCGAACTGGTGAAGTATTCCTCGAACGCATTCTTGGCACTCAAGGTCACCTTTGCGAACGAGATTTCTCGGGTGGCGGAGCGCGTCGGGGGAGATATCGACCGCGTGATGGATGGCGTAGGAAGAGACTCGCGCGTGGGGCCCAAGTTCCTCTCCGCCGGGCCGGGCTTTGGCGGCAGCTGCTTCGAGAAGGACGTAGCCGCGCTCACGGAACGCGCGCGCGAGCTCGGGGTTCCGGTGCCGTTGCTCGGCCAATTGGTCCCGGCCAACGGAGCGCAGACTCGCCACGCCGCCGACTTGGTTCGCGAGGCGGTCGGGGGCCTCGAGGGCACGTCTATCGCCCTGCTCGGGCTCGCATTCAAGGCCGGGACCGATGACGTCCGGGAATCTCGAGCCGTTCCGATCGCGGAGGAGCTCGTGCGAGCCGGGGCTACCCTTCGAGTGCACGATCCCGCCGCCCTCGATAACTTTAGGACAATATGGGGCCAGCGCGAGCCGGGGGGCCCGGACGGGCTCGTGTTCTGCACGACGGTGGAGGAGGCGCTCGACCAGGCCGATGCCGCCGTGATCCAGGCGGCGTGGCCTGCGTATCGGCGTTGGCTTCCGCGCTGGTCCCGTCTTATGCGTCGGCCGCTGGTCGTCGACCTGCGTCGCGCCCTGCCCGAACGGCTCCGCCACCGGGGAGATTTCGAATGGGTGGGCCTGGGGGTCGGTCGGGCCGGTGAGGGAACTCAGGCTCCAGCTCGAGGTCCGGTCCCATGAAGGTCGTGATTCCCGCGGCCGGTCTCGGGACCCGGTTCCTTCCGGCGACCAAGAGCATGCCCAAGGAGATGCTGCCGGTGCTGAACCGACCGGTAATCCAGTACGTCGTGGAGGAGGCGATCGCGGGTGGAGCGGATGACATCACCATCGTTACCGGGCGCGGCAAGCGTGCCGTCGAGGATCATTTCGACCATAATCCGGACCTCGGGGGGTCCGGCACCCGGGCGTCGCTCCGCGAGCTCGAGGAGGTCATGGGGAAGGCCGCCTTCCATTTCGTGCGTCAGCGAACCCCTCGCGGCCTCGCCGACGCCATCGCGTGTGCCGAACACCACGTCGGCAACGAGCCGTTCGGAGTCCTGTTGGGAGATTCCATCCATGTGTCCGAAACGCCTCTGCTGACGCAACTTCGCACGACGTTCGAGCGCATGGGGGGAAAGGCCAGTGTCGTCGCGCTCGAACGCGTCCCGCGAGACAAGCTCAGCAGTTACGGGGTCGCCGGCGGCACACCGGTCGATCTTCAGGTGATCCGGGTCGAGCGACTGGTGGAGAAGCCGAAGCCGGCCGACGCGCCCGGGGACACCGCGCTCACCGGCGCCTACTATCTCACGCCCGCGATCTTTGGAGCGATCCGGGCCACTCCGCCCGACCGGAAGGGAGAGGTCCAGCTCACCGACGCGCTGGCCCGGCTCGTAGCTACGGAAGGCGTCTACGGGCTGATCTTCGAGGGCCGACGCTACGACACCGGGACGCCCCTGCTCTGGCTTGAGGCGAACGTTCGGTTCGCCCTCCGGGATCCCGCGTACCGGGACCGGGTGATCGAGATTTTCCGGGAGAGTACACGAGCGGAGAGTGCGACCCGGCCGTCCGAAGCGCCCGCACCGTAACCCCTTTCTTGCGTCGCCCGCTCAATCGGGCATGATGAGCGACGCCCGGAGACCGGACGCGCGGGTTGTCGAAGCAATTTCTTTCGCCGCCGAAGCGCATCGGCACCAGACCCGGAAGGATGGCCGGACGCCGTACATCGTGCACCCCGTGGCCGTACTGCGTCGGCTGTCGAGCGAGCTCGGCGTGGAGGACCCGGACGTACTGTGCACGGGGGTCCTCCACGACGTGATCGAGGATTCGGGCGTGACCCGGGAAGAGCTCGCGCATCGCTTCGGGGAACGGGTCGCGGGTTGGGTCCAGGAGCTCTCCGTTCCGGCGGAGCTCCACGGTTCGTCCGTTCCGGATGAAAGGAAGACGGAGCGGCTCGTTCACGATGTGGGCCAGATGTCGTGGGAAGCGGTGCTCGTCAAGCTGTGCGATCGGTGGGACAACCTCCAGGACATGGCCAATGCCCCGTGGGGAGCGGAGAAGCGGAAGAGTTACCGCACTCAGACGCTCGAGATCCTCCGGGCCTTGGACCAGCGCTCGGCCCACGACGCACCGTCGCCGGCCTTGGCCCCGCTGGTGAACAAGGCCCGCGCCGGCCTCGATACCTGAGCCGGACGGCCGCTAAACCACGAGCAGGAGCAAGAGCAGGCTCACAACGCCTGCCGCGCCTCCCCAGGCTCGCCAATACCCGGGCGCCAGCAGGAAAACGGCGGCACCAACTCCGGCATCGATTCCCGCCAGGGCGACCAGCGCGCCCGGATTGGCGAAGCCGACCCAGGAGATCGTGGATTCGGCTCCCTGCTCGGCCGAAACGGGGGGTTGCGATTGATAGAACACCGCGACCGAGAGCGGCGCCAGGGTCGCGGTCCCGCTGAAGTTCATCTCCTCCGGGGCGTGGGCGCCGTCCGGCCAATACGTGGCTGCCGCGATCGATCCGACAAATCCCGCCCGGGCCAGGTTGAACGCGACCCGCGACGCCACGTTCGTATTCACAACCAACAAGCTGTAGGCATGCGCCCCCCCCGTCCCCCCGGCGGCATAGACCCCCGGGAAGCCGTGGACAGCTGTCGGAAGGTAGTCCGAGCCCAGCTGAGATATCAGGTCGCGGAAGAGGTCGAACGTGGGCGTGGGCTGTGCGGTGCGGGTGACCCATGCTCCGGCGTATCCGCCCTGGAACGTGAACCAGTCGACATTCTCGATCTTGAGCGTCAAGAGCTGTGTTATCTCCGCCGCCACGTAGAGGGCGCCGTCGAAGCCCGAGTCGTAGCTGGTATAGGCGCCGGTCCCTCCGTCGGTGGGGCCTGCCTCTGTCACAAAGAGGCCCACGGAGCAGTTCGCGCACGACGACGCGATGATGGATTGGTAGCCAGGCACGACCGTCGGCAGGGCGAACTGCCCGTAGGTGAGGCTGGCAAAGTACTGCACGGGGGTCACGAGGACCGGGGTCGGGACCGCCGGATAGGCGTGGACCGAGACGCCGGCCAGCGCCTGTCCATCCAACGCAAGGAGCGGAGGGATCCACGCGGCCGGATCTCCCTGCTCCCCGGCCGCGAGCCCGAGAATCGGCGTGGTGGGGTCGACGTGCCGTATCGCGATGATGTACTGCTGCACGACGACGGCGTACTTGGTCGGCGTCACTCCCACGCCGGGCGTTCCCCATTGGCTCCAGGGCTGTCCAAAGTGGGTCCACGT
>JASHQC010000035.1 GCA_030037735.1 Thermoplasmata archaeon | reverse complement strand
CTTCGGCTTCAACGAGCGGATCATCGACAATGTCCTCGAGCCCGACGACCGCGACACGTTCTACATGCTCGAGGACACGGGGATCCTCCAGACCGAGCGCGACGAGACCACGCTGTACGACGGCCGTGAGTGGCGCATCCACTACTGGATGTTCCGCAAGGACCGCATCTTTGACCTGGCTCGACAGGAGGCCCAGGCGATGGCCGAGGCCGGCGAGAAGGATGTGGTGTATTCCTCCCGCAACGCTCGCTCGGGCGCCTTCCGGATGCCTCACGGTGAGGTGGCCAGCAGCCCGGAGGCCCGGGCCGTCTACCACGAGCTCGGGGACGAAATCTGGCTCGAGCGGACCGGGCCCGCCAAGTCGTCCAAGCCGGCTCCGCCGGGATCGCGCCACCCCGCCCTCAGCGGGCACGACGCGTCGTCCTAAAATCCACGGGCCGGGTAGGGCCGCCCCGTGCGGCGCCGTATCCTGCTACTGGCCCACCGGGTCCCGGTCTCGGGCAATTTTTCCCTCAACGATCTAGCCGGTGCGGGAGGCCGCATGGACGAGATCGCACGGGCCACCTCGACGGCCTTCACGGTCTCGAACGGACTTCGAAGGGACACCGAGCTTACGATCCTCTTCGTGGCCGAACCGCCTCCGCGGGCACGCCGGATTCACCTCCGGGGTGTGGGCCTCCGGTACCTCAACCCGGATGAGCGGTCTACCGCAGCGCTCCTCAAGAACGCACTGGTTCGCTCGAGCACACTGGAGAGAGATGTCGAAGCCTCTCCTGGGCTGGTCGTGGGACCCATCGATCCGCTGCCCTTCCTTTCCGAGTTTGCACGGGAACCGGGCACCATCTGGTTGACGGAAGACGGCCCGCCGTACCTTCCGACCATTCCGCTCGCAGACGGGGTGGGAGCGGTGCTCAGCGACTCTGAAGACCCCGCACCCGACGAGAGGCAGGTTCTGAAGCACCACCGCGTGCCAGAGGTCTCGCTGGGTCCCGTCTCCCTGCGGGCCTCCCAGTGCATCGACGTCCTCCACAACCGATGGGACACCATCGAAGGTTCCCCAGGCGAGGCCGCTCGTGCGCCGGTGAACACCCGTCGCGGGATCTAGTGAACCGTGGGAAGTGGGAGCACCGGCGGCGAGGGCGTGACGAGGGCCTGTCGGGCGGTCCGTCGCCGAAGGCCGCCGATGACCGCGGTCATCCGGACGACTTCTCGGGTCTCCGGATGCGTCCGGGTGCCGAACATCAGCCGCTGCGGGCGGCCCAACCGGTGTTGGACGGCCTGAAGGACCCGGTCGAGCGTCCGAAGCGTCATGTTCGAGCCCCCGTCAATGTGGACCAGCGCGGAAGGGGCTTGGGCCTCGTCCAGGTCGAAATCCAGCAGGGTTTCCGTGAGGGCTTGATGGATCAGCCGCTCGGGTTCTGATACGTGCTGCTCGGCGTACAGCAACGTGGAAAGCCCCGAATCCCGGAGGTGCCGTTTCAGGCTCGCGAGGTCCACGTTGAGTTGCGAGGGATTCTCGACCATGTCGACGAGGCTGATCACCAGCTGATGGAGGTAGGTGTTCCGAACATGGAACACCCGCTGCAGCGGCAGGCTCTCGAAGCGCCGAAGCTTCTCGTTCGACAGCGCGAGAAGCAACCCGTCGAGATGCTCGAGCTCCTCGAGCGCCTGGAGAGAGTTGGCCCGACGCACGGGGTTGCTGTCGAGTTCGATGTGGAACGGCAGGAATGCGATCGGTATTGCCAGAGAGTGGCTCTTGCGAAGCAACCCGGCCAGGTACGGGAGGAGGGCGCTGCCGGTTCCGCCCCCGAGGCCGGCGACCAGGAACACGATCTCGAACTCTTCGAGGCGGGCCTGCAGGTCGGTCTTGCCGTCCTCAATCGCGGCCAGGACCGCTTCCCGGTCACCGCCGCTCCCTCCGCCCCTGAGGTGACGCTGGCCGATCAGGACCTTCCGGTCGGCGTGAACACGGTCCAGGCTCTTGGCGTCCGTGTTGATGATGCAGGTCTCGACCCCGGTGATGCCGAGCTCGACGAGGTCCTGCGCCGCCTCGCTACCGGCACCGCCGAGACCGATCACCGCGAAGGTGCTCTTCAGATTCGCCGAGGCCCATGCCTCAAGAGAATCCGGCTCCATCGACCGCCGCCTCTCCCGACGGCTACGGAGATGGGCTCTCCCCCGAAGCGGCGACCGATTCTCCCTCGCGCCGGGGGCGCGACGGCGCTTGGGTTAACTGTTCGACGCGTGTGCGAATGTACTCCCGTACGGCCGATCGCACCGCGTCGTCGACCGAAACGGAGCCGCCGTCTCGGACGAACTCTTCCAACTGGCGGTTGTCCTGACGAGAGAGATCGACCACGACCTTCGTGATGTTCGGAGGGGGAAGGTTCACCTCGACGTACCGTTCCAGCGCTTCGCGAATCGTGTCCGAGATCGTTGCGGTGCCTTTGGACTCCTGGATCTGACGCAGCTTTTCGATCAGATCCTGAGGGATCCGGACTGTCACACGCTCGGAAGTTTCGGCCATGGCTTGTCAGACGCACCTCGCCGTTTTGTCTGACGTTTGACTGCTATGCCCATTTCTGAGCTTAAACGTTTCGAGACTTAACAGGTCCGCTTCTGGCATTGTTCTGAGGTATATCCGTTTCTGGTCGCTCGGTCTGCCACGCCGAGGGGCGCGAAATGCCTGACACGATCGCAGGGCATCCAATAGATTCACAACGATTGCTTGGAGGGCAATAAACTCCCCGGCCGACATCGCTTGCGGCGGCTGGCGATAGTGGGCCGAACTGTTCCCAACGCGTCAGCGGTGATGAACTGAACGCTCATGACGCGATTTCATTTGCTCGAGCCACGGCGGGCCTCCGTGTTCTCCGGTCCTGGTGAACCGCCCCCGCTGGGGGGGGTTCTACAATGCGCCAGAAATTGCCTACCGTCCGCTGATCCGACTAGCCCCTCTGGGCCGGCCCGCACCCAATGGACTGGCAGGTTCTTACCCTGAAGGAACCCACACGGGTTGATGGCCGCGGTGGCTGAACTCCGTCCTCCTGAGCATGTGACCCCGCACGACCTCGTGACGTACTCGCGATGCCCCTACGAAATGGAGCTCCTCCACGCCCGTCATCATTCGATCGTCACGGGCCAGCCGGTCGCCGCGCGAACTCCGCTGGACGTTGTTCCGCTTCGGCACTCGCCGCTGTTCAGTCCGCCGAACCTAGGCGTCATCGTGAATGCTGGCCGGCTGGATCTTGCGCTGGACGATCATCTCGTCTACGAGGACGCGGGTGAAGAGGGCCTGCCAATCCTGTTCGCCCCGGAGCAGGTCCGCCTCGATGCACGGTTCCAGTCGCCGAACGCCACTCTCATAGATCCTGCCCTCGGCCTCAGTGGCCGTCCGGATTACGTCATTCGGCGCGGCAACGGGGAGGTTGTCCCGGTGGAGTACAAGGCCACGCACTTGTTCGTGGGTTACCACGAGAGCCACGGTCGGGCCTTCGACGTGATTCAAGCGATCGCGGAATGTCGCTTGGCCCACGTCGCCTTCGGTCAGCGACCGAGCCACGGGATCGTCATGTACGGGGACGTCGCAGGGGACGGTGAACACGAGGGATGGGTGCAAGTGCCGTACGGCGACGCGGAGGAACGGTGGCTCCGGGCGGCAATCACCCAGATTCGAGCGGACGGGACGCGGGCACCGGTGCCGGTCGAACGGAATTGTGTCCCCTGCACTCCGAACGGGGACGGACTCTGTCGGTACGCGGTGGCCCGCTATGTAGGCCCGCACCGGGCGCCAGCTGGCTGGGGAACCACGGGAAGCTAGTCCAGGCCGGCTACCGGGGATTTGGGGCGACGTGCCGAGACCAGCCCAACCGTTCGCGAATCCGGCTGAGAAAAGCAGCCGAGACCATGACCATCGCGATTCGCCCGGATCGCCATCCGAACCACGAGGTCGAGCGCGTCCGGCGGCAGACGCAGTGCGCCACTTCGGGCGATTTGCCCCTCGACCTCCTCGAGGGTGGCTACCCCGCCTAACCGCTGAAGCACCTCGACGATGTGCCCCGCCAATCGGCCCTCCTCGAATGCCGTCATCGGGAGAAACCATCGGGTTCCCTCTACTTACTGAATGGTCCAACCGAACGCTCCATCGATTGGACATCTGACCCCCCTCGCCGGGGGCTATGACCTCGGCAGACCCGATGGCCGGGCGTGCATCGCCAGCTGAAGCGTCTCCACGGCTTGAGCACGTTCGTCCCCTTCGAGCTCGAGCCGCGGGGGGCGCACTCGGGCCGTTCCCGTTCCCGTTTCGGCCTGAATGAGCTTGATCAGCTGAACGAACTTGGGCGAGGTATCCATCCGGAGCAGCGGAAGGAACCAGCGATAGACTTCGAACGCCTCGGCCCGGCGGCCCGCCGCCGCGAGGTGAAAGAGCTCCACCGACTCCTTAGGGAACGCGTTCGCCAGTCCAGCTACCCAACCCGTCGCCCCCGCGTCGACTCCCTCGAGGATTGCGTCATCCACTCCAACACAGATCGCGAGCCGCCCGCCAAGCAGCGCCCGGACCGCCGTGATCCGGCGAACGTCGGTGCTGGATTCCTTGACTGCCACGAGAGTGGCGTGCTCAGTCGCCAGCTCGAGTAGTTGCTCCGGCCGAACGTCCGTGCCGTACGCGACGGGGTTATTGTAAATCATCGAGGGGAGATCGGTCGCTCTCAACACCGCCCCGAAATGCTCGCGCGTTTCCCTCCAGTCGCCCCGGTATACGTACGGAGGGAAGACCATGAGACCGGAGGCACCGACGTCGGAGGCTTCCCTCGCTAGATCCACCGCCTCCGAGGTACGGAGAGACGCCACTGCCGCGACGACCGGTCCGAGGCCTTCGAGTGCCTGAACGGCGGTCCGTATGACCTCCCTCTTCTCGGGTCGGTCGAGGGTCCCGCCTTCCCCCAAGGACCCGAGCACGATGACACCCGTGCACCCCCGATCCACAAGCCATCGGCAGTGACGCTTCAGAGCCGGAAGGTCGACGGACAGGTCGAGGTTGAACGGCGTGGTCACCGCCGGAATCACTCCCTTCCATTCCATGAATGCCCTCCTTCGCCCGGGTGGTACGCGCTTCCCACGACGAGGGCGCCCTTCAATTCTCACGCGGCATCATGGGTTCCATTGACCTTTACGCGTAGGTACGGCGCAGGACGCGTTCGGGCAGATATGGCTCGATCGGGATCTGGGATTTCCGTCCCACTAGCAGGTCGGCGATGATCCGGCCTGTCCCGAGCGCCATCGTGATGCCGAGGCCCTCGTGCCCGGTGGCCAGGAGGACATTCTCCTGGGGAGGCCACGGCCCAATGAGCGGAAGTCCGTCCGCCGAGGCGGGGCGGAGCCCGGTCTCCGCCCTTACGATGGGAAAGCCCGCCAGGGCCGGCATGTAGCTTTTGGCCCGATCCACCATGGAACGGACTACGGTAGGGTCGACGGACAGGTCGGCCACGCCTAGTTGGCGCGAAGAGCCGATGCGTATCTCTCCGCCCGGACGCGGTTGAACATTGAACGAGTTGGAGTCCTTCTGGACGTCTCGAGCATGGCTCACGTAGCCCATCTCTATCAGTTGGTGCCGGACGAAGTTGGGTCGTGGGTCCGTGTACGCTAAATGCCCCTTTCTGGGCCGGACCGGCACGCCCGGAGAGAGCGAGGGGGCGGAAACCCCCGCCGCGTTAACCACACGGGTCGCCGTAAGTACCGCCCCTCCGGACAACCGTACGCCCGACGGTTGGAGCTCTTCGACTTGGCAACCGGATCTCACTTTGCCGCCGGCCTCCTCCACTCGTCCGAGCAGCGTTCGAGCCGCGGCGGTTGCCGTGACGACGGAATCGCCTGGCATCCACAGCCCTCCCGACAGCCCTGCTCGGAGGTTGGGCTCCTCATGGCGTACCGATTCCTCATCCAGCACCTCCGCTGATATGCCACGCGATGAGTAGTACTGGCGCCGGCGTTCCACGGCGTGCATCTCCTGCTCGTCGGCGGCGATCCAGATCGTCCCCATGCGCAGGAACTCCGCGGTCGGTGGCAGCTCGGGGCCCAGTTCGCCCCACAGTTGCGCCGAAAATCGCGTGAGCAAGAATCCAGGTTCGGACCCGTCCACGACAACGATCTGGCCCATGTTGGTCGCCGTCGCCCCTTCCCCCGGCTCGCCGGATTCAAGGACAGCGACCCGAAGGCCTGCGCGCATGCATTCCCACGCGCAGCTCGCGCCAACAATCCCGGCTCCGACCACTGCGACATCGAATTCGGGGTCGGTCATGGAGGGACCCCGTATCGGTACGGGTCCTGTTCCCCTAAAAGAAGGTCCGATTCGGCAGTCACGTACGCGTGGCCAGTGATCGTGGGGACCACCGCCGAACCCCGGGGTTCGATGGTGCCCTCGAAGACGCCCCCGAGTATTCCCTCCTGCCTCCAAACCTGACCGGCGCGGAGTTTTCCCCGAGCATAGAGTACGGCCAGCTTCGCGCTCGTCCCGGTGCCGCACGGAGAACGGTCGTACATTCCTCCCGGACACAGCACGAAGTTCCGGCTGTCCGCCCCCCGCTCGGAGGGCGCGGAAACCTCGACGTGCTCGATGCTCCCCCCGTCATCGCCGGCCAGCCCCGCTTCGTGGACCGCGGTCCGCACGGCTTTGGTGAACTCCAGGAGTTGGGGGATATTCTGTCGGGTCACCGGAACCGGGGCTTCCTCCAATAGAAAGAACCAGTTCCCTCCCCAGGCTACGTCCCCGATCACGGTACCGTACCCCGGCACGTCGACGGGAACGGCCCTTCGAATGCACCGACACTCTACGTTCTCGACCGACACCGCGCCCTTCGCTCGGAGCTCGGCTCGTACGGTCCCCACCGGAGTCTCAATGCGATGCATGCCCGGACCGACCTTCCCCAGGTAGGCGAGCGAGACCATCACTCCGATCGTTCCATGGCCGCACATGCCAAGGTATCCCGCATTGTCGAAAAATATCACCCCAGTCGTGGACGCCGGCTCTCCGGGCGGTACGAGCAGGGCCCCCACGGTCACTTCGGAGCCCCGCGGCTCGTTCACGAGGGCTCGTCGGAACTCATCGAACTGTCGACGGAATCTCTCCCGGCGCTCGGCCAGCGTACCGCTTCCCAGGTCCGGCCCGCCGGCCACAATCATGCGGGTAGGTTCCCCCTCGGTGTGCGAAT
>JASHQC010000002.1 GCA_030037735.1 Thermoplasmata archaeon | reverse complement strand
GATTCCACGAACGAGAGTAGAACGGGTGTAAGCGGACTTTGCACCTACTCGACGCGAACTATGGGAGGGTGTACAACTACTTTGCAACCCGATGTCCTACGTGACCCGGGCAGTGCCCAAAACGGGTCCCTTTTGCTTGTTCAGGCATTGTTCAAAAGTCAGGGGTTTGCCGCAGACCCAACAGCGTTGGCGTCGAGAACACTCGTTGACCGTGGTCTCGAGATCGGTGAGCCTCCACGCCCCAGAGGTTCGCTCCTCTCATCGCTGTCCAGAACGCTGGCCGGTCGTTGATGGCCGGGGCGAATCGCCGGTGACCGCCGATTGACCCACTTCCTAAAGTCTCGATCGCGGGTCTACCCGAGAAGGTGCGTCGATGGAGTTCCAGGAAGTTGTCGAGCAGCGACGTTCGATTCGGATCTATTCGGATGTTCCCGTCGACCCTGTGGCCCTGGATCGCATTCTTCACGTCATCTCAAGGGCCCCTTCGGCGGGGAACCTGCAGGCCTACCGGGTCTTCGTAGTGAGTTCCGCCCCGAAGCGACGGGCCCTGGCCGTCGCCGCCGGCGACCAAGAGTTCCTCGCGCAGGCTCCGCTGGACCTGGTGTTTTTCGCAGACCCGGGCCGTTCGGCGGTCAAGTATGGAGATCGGGGTGCGTCCTTGTACTGCGTCCAGGACGCGACGATCGCCGCTACCTTTGCCGTTCTGGCCGCCACCAACGAAGGCCTCTCTACCGTTTGGGTAGGTGCGTTCGACGAATCAGCGGTGCAGGTCGTGTGTGGTGAAAAGCGGCTACGACCCGTCGCCATTGTGCCAATCGGCCATGGAGCCGAGAACCCTCTTTACACCCCACGGCGTAACTTGAGTGAGATCGTCCGGGAGGTGTAACCTCCACATCGCTGGATCGTGCGCCCACGAAGAGCGGTCGTGGGAGAACCTGCCCCATTGATTGGGCGAACGGATTCCTCCGTTCGGCGACAACCCCTCTCCGAAGAGCGATATCGGACGCATGCCCTCAAGGGGGCAAACCCACCTCGACACGAGCCATACCTTCGCCCACTTGTTCGCGACGGGCGCGATTCTACCGTCCGTTCTCGAACAAAGTGCGTGAACGAGGGTGTAGGGAACGGGTCCGTTTCGCTCCGCGAAGCTCCGACGATGCATGGGCCCACTTCGATGACGAAAAGAGGCGCCTTGAGAGAGTCGAAGCAGATCGGTCTAGCCGTCTGCGATTCGTTCGGGCCCGGGATGATCACTTCGTCGAACTCGCCGACAACAATGGTGCCGCTCGCCCTGTGGCAGCTCGCGAGAGTGAAGGGCCTGTCCCTTCTGCGGTCCTATGAAACGGAGCTACGGGAGCCGCGCCCAGTCGAAGTAGGCTCGGTCTTTTTCCTAGTAGTAGGTCGTTCCACGACGCGACGACGATCCTGGTGGTGCGCGAGGGCCCATCGCGGGAGGCTCCCGTGTCGCGTGGGGACCGGCGGTCTTATACGGGGAATCCGGACGCATTGAGTCCCTGGTTCCCGAGGATCTCCATCAGGCGAGGGTCTTCTCGGAGATTCTCGAACCAGACCCCGAGCAAAAGGCCGGGGTAGAATCGCTGAGGATCTCGGAATGCCTGATCGATCCACGTAAACGACTTCTCAGCGTCACCGGAAATCGCGTACACCCCAGCGATCGCGAGGTCGACGTTTGCATTCTGCCCTGCCTGGGGTAGTAGTTCCGCGAGAATTTTGTCTACTTCCTGGGTCCTTGCCGCTTTGGAGTATGCCCACGCCAAATCCGCCAATATCTCGGCCGGCCTCCCGGTTGCTAACGAACGCGCCCTCTGCAGCTCCTCGAGGCCTTCGTCGACCAGGCCCTTTTTTACGTAAGCGACCCCGAGGACTTGGTGGCCCGCGGACCACTGGGGACCTAACTCGAGAGCGTTCTTGACGTGAAAAATTGCTTCATCATATCGGCCCTCGTGTAGGTATTCCTGGCCGACTCCGAGGTTTGCACCGAAGGAGAGCGGGTCACCCTCCAAGGCCCGGCGTGCTTGCTCTAACGCTTCTTTCGGCCTTCCCGTACACCGAAGAATCTCACTGAAACTCATCCGTGCGTCCACGAGGTTCGGATTGAGTTCCAGGGCTCTCCGATGTTCTCGCTCGGCGCTCGCCCAGTCGGCGTTATGCTGGAACCAAGGGCAAATTGCCTCGTGTGCTTCCGCGGAACGAGGATCAAGCCGGATTGCCATCGCGGCGGCATCCTTGGACTTCTCCAACGCGCCGGAGACGCCGCCCATCCCCACATGCTCAAGCTCGTGATAACAACTGGCCGCGCCTACGAGCGCCGCGGCGTAACCGGGGTCTTTGGCTAGCGCATCGTTGAAGTACCCCAGGGCACGGTTGAGCCCCTCCTCGGTGCTTGCCCGATTCAATTCCACCCGGCCCTTGAGGTAAAGGGAAAAAACGTCTGTATTCGAGCTGGGCGGCTGTTCCGAACCCCTCATCTCGGATGAAAGGAGCCGAAGCTTGAGCGCCTCCGCAACTCCTTTTGCAATATCCGATTGGATCGCGAAAATGTCGTTGAAATCTCGATCGAACGAGGCGGACCACACATGAGCCTCGCTCTCGGCGTCGATGAGCTGGGCTGTGATGCGAATCTTGCTTCCGGCCTTGCGAACGCTTCCTTCAAGAACGGCGCCCACTCGGAGTACCCTCCCGACTTCCTCGATCGGCTTCGGAGCGGTTCTGTAGCGTTCCACGGATGTCCGGGCAATGACGAGCAGCCCCGGCACTTGAGAGAGCTCCGCCGTGATCTCCTCCGTGAGGCCATCGGCAAAGAATTCGTCTTCGGCGTTCGGACTGATGTTCTTGAACGGAAGCACGGCGAGGCGGTGAGAGATGTCGTCGGCGAGCCCTTGACGAGGTGTGTCGGTACGATCCCACGGCAACAGGACGCGATAGATGCCAATCGCCTCCCGGACCCCCTTCAGGTTCTTCGGCCCAAGCGTGTCCAGCCGGTAGGGAATCTTGTTGCGGACCTGGACGAAGACCGGCTCGGAGAGGCAGACGCCTCCCGGATCCGCCAGCGGCTCGACACGCGACGCGATGTTCACCGCGTCTCCGAAAATGTCCGTCCCCCGCTGCTCTACGTCTCCGAGATGCACGCCGATGCGGAGCGGGATCGGCCGAATCCCGGGGCGTGCGTTCCGCTCGTGTAGGTGTTGTTGAATGTCGATGGCGCACTGAACCGCACGCAGGGCGCTGTCAAACTCCGCCAAGAATCCGTCCCCGGTCGACTTGACCACGCGACCCCTATGAGTTGCCAACAGGGGACCTACGAGTTCCTCTTGTTCCTGCACAAGATTGAGCGTCCCGGCCTCGTCGCTTTGTGTCGCGGCGGTGTAGCCCGCCATGTCGGCGAACATGATCGCGGCGAGTCGGCGGGTCCCAGCCACGCAGTGAGAACGACCCAGGGTAGATTAAGCGCTGCCCTCACCGGAGAGCACCGAGTTGGGCCGAGGCCGAAAGACGCCCTTTTTGGCCCGCCAGGGGTCGGAAGATGAACTGAACCCTTTCGAACGTAGGGGGTTTTGGACGTCGGGGGAGATTCGTTGACCGATCCTTCGGCTCGTCACCGGCACGGGTTGCAACGGACTATTGCACAAGCCCGAGCCCAGCGGCTCCTGCGCGCCACGGGACGGTCGATGATTCAAGGGAGGCCATTATCCCAACCAGGCGGAAATGATCGCGCGCATCTGGAGAGGTTGGACAAGATCGTCTGACGCGGACCGTTACCTGGAATATATACTGAAGACGGGAGCCAAAGAGTATCGCGATACTCCGGGGAACCGGGGAGCGTATGTCCTCCGGCGTCAAGAGGGAGACCGAACTGAGTTTCTGACGCTCTCATTCTGGGATTCGCTGGAAGCTGTGAAGAAGTTCGCCGGGGAGAACGTCGAGCGAGCAGTGTTCTACCCGGAGGACGACGAGTTCCTAGTGGACCGGGAGTGGACCGTTACCCACTTCGAACTGATCAACGCCGCCGAGAAGGGGCCGCGAGCCGGTTGACGCCACACATCAGGGTAGCTGAGTTGTTTGTTCCAGCCCCGGATTGGCCAAGTATGCAGAGCGTTCGACACATTGGTGGTGTGCAAGAGTTGTTACACCCCGGCGGTTTAGCGGCTCTGTCCTTAGAAATCCCTGGGCTCCGATAAGAAGCGGCGCGATGCCGTGGCTGGCGGTGAGAGGGGAGGAGGCAACTGCGGCAGGTCGCATTGACCGTTATTCTGCCATTGGGGATCGAAGTGGGTTCGCGACCGTTTTCCACCATTTCTGTAGGCATGGTTATCAGCCACCGTCGATCCCCGGCAGACACTAGCGATCCTTGCGGGAGTTCAGGCCGCGAAATGCGTAGGCGCCGAGTGTCTAGAGCGGATTATCTGCTAGACGAGTATTACGGGGTTGCACGCTTCCTGCGGATCTAGTATGCTGGTCGACGTTCCTGAGGTCAAGTACGCGAGGAGCGGGGACGTTCATATCGCGTACCAGACCATAGGTACGGGTGTCATCGACGTAGTCTTCGCCGGGCCTTCGACCAGTCACCTAGCCGTGTGGTGGGAATGGCCCCCGATGGCCGACTTTTTCCGCGAGCTCTCCAAATTCTGTCGCCTCATTATGTTCGACAAGCGCGGCGTTGGTATGTCTGCCCGCGCGGTCGGGATCGCCCCGCTGGGCGAACGCACCGATGACATCCGTGCAGTGATGGATGCCTGCGAATCGAAGTCTGCTGTCATCTTCGGAGTATCCGAATCCGGTCCGATGGCGATTCTCTTCGCGGCGACCTATCCGGGAAGAACCCAAGGGCTTGTCGTTTTTGGCGCACAAGCGTGCGCTCACAAGACTCCGGACTTTCCGTGGGGATCCACCGACGAAGAATGGGAAGGGTGGATCCGACGAGAAGAAAGGGAATGGGGCAATCCCGCATTCTCTCGGGAAGCAGCCATCGCAATGGCGCCCGGTATGAAGGACAACGCTGAGTACCTCCAGTGGTACCACCGTCTCGTCACCTTCGGCGCGTCCCCCGCTTCGGCCGGCGCACTATCTCGGATGAACAGGGAGATCGATGTTCGGCCCGCACTTCCAGCCGTCCAGGCCCCCTGCTTGGTGATGGCCCCCGCTGGAAGCAAGGCCGAAGTCGAAATGAACCGCTTCATTTCCGATCAGATTCCAGGATCCCGGTTCCTGCCCATTCCGGGAGCAAGCCATATGTTTCCCGCGGACCCGAAGGCGAGCGCGGCCATTCTGGAGGCGCTGCGAGGTTTCGTCGACGAGCTTCCCAGTACTCAGGAGACCAATCGCACTTTGACGACCGTATTGTTTACAGACGTCGTCGGGTCGACAAAACGGGCCTCCGAACTTGGGGACAGGGCTTGGGGGCAGCTCCTCGGCCGGCTCTACGACCTCGCCAACGTCGAGGTCGGACGATTTCGCGGCAAGACTATCAAGACAACCGGCGATGGCATACTAGCGACGTTTGACGCGCCAACCCGCGCTATCCGCTGCGCATCGGCTATCCGGGGACAGGCGCAGAGCCTAGGCCTCGAGCTTCGAGCGGGTCTTCATACCGGCGAGTGCATTTTCAAGAGCGGGGATGTGCACGGGATGGCTATCCATATTGCCTCGCGTGTCGGCGACGAAGCCGGCGATGGTGAGATCCTTGTGTCTAGCACTGTCCGCGATCTGTCCATCGGTTCGGATATCAAATTCCGAGATCGGGGAGCGCACTCCTTCCGTGGCGTAGAGGGGGAGTGGCGAACCTATTCTGTTGAGAATTCGTAGCCCATCCGATGCCCCTAGTGAGACGATACGTGTGCTGGTTGTTACACGTAGTCATTGCGACTCTGTCTCAAGTATTGTTGCTAGTAGATGCCACTCCTGACGGTTAGGAGCGATCGTAACGGGCGATTTCGTCGGCGGACGCCGAATTCTGTGAATCCTCCAATCCACGCGGACCCCCGCAAGGCGCTCTTTGGCTCCAACTCGGCGCACTCGTAAGCCACGCCGCAAAGCGATCGGTTGGGACGTGTTCAGGATTGCGAAATAGCCCTAGATTCGCGCAAACGCCGGAATCCGCCTCACCTGAGCGACAACAGCGATGGACGCATTGGTTGGGCCCGACGTTCCAGTTCCATCCTCGCGGCTGAGCTTGACGCTGTGCCAAGTCGCACGCATGGGTACCGGGGAGCAGTACGGGAGTCCGATGCGCTGGGCCAATGTGACGCGGAACGGGCCCTTCCCGATTTGCCCCAGACTCGCCACGCCGATCTGAACGCCCTTCTGCCACAAGCTTACGGACCCATTCCCCTTGGCGGGGACCGTCAATTTCACGACATATGTGATGTTGTAACCAGGAGTACTATAGAGCTGGGGGCCGAATTGGTACAGGTGGTACGTCGGAGAGTAGGTCGCCCAAACACCGTAGTAGGGTCCGTTAGTGGAAGGGAAGTTACCAAAGACGGCGGCGTAGTCGGAAAGATCAGAATTCGTGAGGTAAATCGAGAAAACGTCGGCGCAGCCGTAATTGGCAGTGACGCTAACGGCGAGATTAAGGGGGAGACCGAAAGTGGAACGGCTCGCTATTCCCGAGAACTGGTAGTCGCCGGTCGGACCGGACATTCGCATACCCTTTGAGTGAACGAAAGTAAGTTTCGGAGCCACGAAGGTCGAACCGGGCGAACTGCTCGCCGCCGCTAGGTCAGTTAACGCCGTACCCTTGTCCATCCATTCGGTAGTGTTGAGCGCCGTGTCTTTGTCAAAGTTATCGGCGAGCAACACTACTTCGTGAGATGATGCCGAGCCCGCAGTTACTGGATCTGCCGACGCAAGAATTGCCGTCGTGAGAAGAACCAATATTGTCCCTGTTGCCAAGACACTCAGAAAGAGAGAACCCCGCATGGAATCCTCGGAGCCGGGCGTGGTATCGTGATTCGGGCTTAAACCTTACTTGTCGTGGCTTCGGCAGATCCTCCGGCGCGTTGGCGGAACTCCGATTGAAGTCCGGGGATGATTTCGTGCCAATGTACCGGCATGGGTGTCGATCGCCTCCATGTGAAATGATAGAAGAAGTCCACCGTTGGAGGGTGCAACAGTGGTTGCAGCTACCTACGACGTCGGACACTAGGTGCAGTCGGACGGCGGCCCTCATTTGGTAGGTCGATTACAGTCCCGGACAAGTCTAGGATCACAGTCGAGTGCGCGCCCACTTGGGCAGCCTGCACTATACACTTATCTCGTGAACACCCATCCGGAACCGGCGGAAGGCGGCGAGCGTGGGATGGCCGATTTCGCACTCTCCGGGCTGTTTCACCCTCGCACTTCTGTAGTCTTGATCGGCAGCAATCGCGCTCGCCTCAATTGGTTGGCTTACGCTTTCGTCCGGGATCATCCCGGCGGTTTCCTGTGGGGCCATGTTCGGCTGGAAGGCGAAGTCCTCGACGATGACGACCTCCTGAAGACACAGATCATT
This sequence comes from Thermoplasmata archaeon, assembly GCA_030037735.1. Lineage (GTDB taxonomy): Archaea > Thermoplasmatota > Thermoplasmata > Lutacidiplasmatales > UBA184 > JAKIWV01. The sequence goes on along the minus strand of JASHQC010000002.1, from coordinate 140 downwards.
CCTCCAGAGAAGTTCATCAGCGTCGCCCCGAGCGAACTGATGCGGAACGAGCTCGCCGGGAACGTGGCGCTCGGGGGCCTCTCGCGGTCCGAGCAGGACGAGGAGTCGGTCAGTCGATTCGCGGACTTCCTACGCTTGCC
>JASHQC010000034.1 GCA_030037735.1 Thermoplasmata archaeon | reverse complement strand
TCCCGGCCGTCACGCCCTCGGGCCGGTTATCCAAATAGGCTCTGAGCGCGAGGCCCTCTCGTATGAGATCTCTTTCCAACAGATCAGGGTGCTACCCGAATCGTGGTGCAATGCTGCTTGCCCCGCGAGGGCAAGAGAAACCCCGGCGTTCTAAGTTAAATTCACGCGCGCGTGTTCAGCCGCGCGAGGTCGAAGTTCGATGCCATTGAACTCACTTAGGTACCAGTTCCGTCAACCTTTCCGAGTACCGGCCCAGGCAGCGTACCGCTGGTGCACCGACTTTCGCGCGAGCGATGGGGGACTGTTCGAGGTGCCGTGGCGGCGCACGGTGCGATGGCTCTCCGAGGACGCTCTCATTCTAACGGACACGACCTTTCCCAATGGCCGAGCCCGACGGATCCAGAGATTGGTGCGCCTGAATCCGTCGAAACTCGCCTGGTCGAACACCCACTTGAATGGTCCTTTCCGGCATTCTCAGTATTGGTACCAAATTGTTTCCGATGGACCGCGCCGATCGCATCTCGAGTTCAGGGGGATGCGGCTCGTCAAGAGCTCTAAACCCCTCAAAACTGCCGAGATTGCCCGGTTGACGGAAATCGAGCGCCAGGGGGATTCGGGCCTGTGGCGGCGTCGGATGGCGCCTGCTCTCGAACGAGAACTGGCATAGTCAGGCCCCGCATGACCCGGTCCGAGCTGCCAGGGACAGCCATCCAACGACCGGACCCATTCACGCGGTGACCTGGAATCCTAAGAACCTGAGGGCCGAGAGAGCGGGTCGCCATTGCGCTCAGAAGGACACGTTGGATGAGAAACTAGATCCTCCCACCTCTTGATCGTCTACAATGCCTTCACAGAGAAGGGGAGGCGGTAGCCCTGGAGCACGTAGGTACAATGGCCCTTGCGCTCTTGGGTTACCGCGGATCTGAACCCGGAGTCCCTCGAGGCTACCTGGGTGACTGGGCGACGCGGCCACTAGTCACTATAATGGGGGGAGAAGTGCCCGCCTCATGGCCGCAAGCTCACTAACGAAGGACGGTCCTGTCCTAGTTGTCGGTGCGACGGGGGACCTCGGAGGACGGACAGTGCGCGCCCTTCGGGCACGCGGCAAGGTCGTTCGGGCTTTAGTTCGCCCCGGCAGCGACGCAAGCGGTCTTCCGAAAGAGGGAGTCGAGATTGTTCGAGGGGACATGCTCGATCCTCCTTCGCTGACGAACGCGATGTCCGGCGTTAGCGCAGTCGTCAGTTCGGCCATCGGATACTCTCGGCGGAGAAAGGGCGATTCGCTCAAAACCGACTTCGATGGCAACCGCAACCTCGTGGACGCGGCAAAGAGGTCCGCGGTGCCCCGGTTCGTCTTTCTAAGCATCCTTGCGTGCGATCAGGCGCCGAACGTCCCGCACTTCTGGGCGAAGAAGGTGACCGAGGATTTCCTTCAACAACAGGGTGTCCCCTTTGTGTCCCTACGTCCCGGGGCATTTCTCGGCGCTCCTTCGGGGCGCTACCGCGAGTGGATGCTAGCGGGTCTCCAGAAGGGCCAAGTCATGGGCATGACCCAAGGCGGTGTGCGCATGACGTACATCGCTCCCGACGAGGTGGCTCGGGCATTGGCCATGGCCGTGGATGAGCCCCGCGCACTAGGTCTGCGAATCGACTTAGGCTCCGACCGTCCCCTCTCCGGCGAAGAACTGACGGAACTCGCGAGTCGCCTCCTCCATCGCCCGATGAGGCTGCGCACGATGAGCGGCGGAGGCATGAGGCTCGCGGCCCTCTTCAGTCCCGGCATCCGGGGAATGCTAGAGATGACCCGGTTCTTCCAGACGGGCAAATACGTTGCCGACACTCGATTGCAAGGGGAGCTCTTCGGGCCGGTCCCCAAGGTGGAAGACGCCGCCCATCGGATGCTCCAGGACCTCGGTCTTCTGCCTGTAAAAGCGGCCGGATAGCATCTCGTAGGGCTCGTCGAGCACGTTTCCCGCCCGCGACCACCGTAGGTGGAATATCCTTTCCACCGAAGGTGGTCGCGACACTTAGTGCAGCCCCCATGCTCCCCGTCACTGTTCACTTTCCGAGCGGATGGGAAGGGGTATGTACCATTACTATCATCATGGTCATGATGGCCAGCGATAACAGCTTCACGAGTATCCCCATTCATCACGCGACCCTGCAGGCTCTACGAGGAGTCAAGACAGCCGACCAGACTTGGGATGATTTCCTTCTCGCACTGGCGGATGACTACCTCTCACCGGCCTTGAGACGAGAGCTGGATCGACGACTTGCCACCGAGGAGATCGTTCCGGGAGCCACCATGAAGCGCGAATTCGCGAAGTGGAGGCGCCAGCGTGGCAAGGGAACGGTCGGCTGACGACTGGCCCGATTTCACGCGGACAGCGCGGTTGCAGTTTTGGTCTCTGTCACCGGCGGTCATCGAGGCATTCGCCGAGGTCTTCCCGGAGTTCTCCAGATTCCCCCAAAGGCCCTCGGCGACCCTCGACGTATGCCCTATCCGGAACGATCCCAAGCGGTGGCGGCTCAAGGTGGCGGGCTACCGCGCGATCTATCAGGTCCGACACGGCCGCCCGGTGGTCGAAGCCATACTCCGTCGAATGGAACGGACCTACCAAGACTTCGAGTTGCATCGGAAGAGAGTCTGAGGTTCGGACCTCCCATCCTGACTGTGCGAGGAGGGGTCGCCGCAGTAACCCTGCCCCACAAGTCAGCGACGTCACTTGCCCAGACGTCCTGTGATCAGTCGTTGTGGCTTACAAGCCCCTTGCAGTTTGCGAGACATATTCGCGGGACCTGAGGTGCAGACAGGAACACAGATCCCGAGCAAAGAGGCCCAACGAGCAGCAGGGGTCGCGCCCTACCACAGTCCACCGCGCGTCGGTACAAAACGTTAGACCCAGAGGACGAGAAGTGAACTCGCCGGTTTCGCTCGATGCCCCGACAACGCCCCGTCTCGATGACGCTTTTTGTCTCCCGAGGAGCAGGCCGTGTCAGGTTTTCGCACACTACGTACAAGACTAAAAGACCCCCCTCGGTTGCATAACCGGGTACAACCGCAATCGGGGGCCGTTCAACGATGGGACGTTACGATCGGGTGCCAATCCAGGAACAGACCCGGGAGGAGCGGGTCGAGAAGTTCGCCCTCATCGACGACGCCTACTCGAAGCAGGAAGCCGTGCTCGAAGCGCAACGCTGTCTCCAATGCGCGATGCCGTACTGTGTCCAGGGCTGTCCGATCTCTCAGGACGCCCGAGGGTACAACATCCTAATCTCGCAGGAGGATTTTGACGGCGCGGCCCGTCTGACCCTTCGAGACAACCCGCTCTCCACGGTCCTGTGCAAGACCTGCTATCACTTCTGCGAGGACGACTGCATCATGGGTGGGAAGGGCGTGCCGATCGCCATCCGTCACCTGAAGCGGGCGGCCCTCGACTACGGGAAGTCCGACCTGCTCTACATCCCCACGAAGCGGAAGGAGGAGCGGATCGCGGTCGTCGGCGCGGGTCCGGCGGGCCTGATGGCCGCCTGGGATCTTGCGGTCCGTGGCCACCCGGTGACCGTCTTCGAGACGGAGCCGAACCTCGGCGGGCAGGTCAACACGATCCCGAGGTACCACCTGGAGGCGGAGGACCTCAACACCGACCTTGCCCGCTGGAAGAACCTGGACATCAAGTTCGTCGTCGGACGGCGCGCCGGTGCGGACTTCACCCCGAAAGACCTCCTGAAAGAAGGATATGAGGCGGTCCTCGTCTCCGTCGGCGCCTCCAAAGCTCGAGAGCTCGCGGTTCCTGGCGAGCATCTGCCGGGCGTCTACCATGCCCTGCCGTTCCTCCTGCGAATCAACATGGGTCCGCCCGGCGTCTTCGGCCGCACGGACCGACGCGTCGTGGTCATCGGCGCCGGCGATGTGGCCCTCGATGCGGCCCGGTCCGCCCGCCGACTCACGGGCGGCGGCGACGTCCAGCTCGTCTACCGGCGTGGGCCAGAGGACATGAAGGCCACCGTCGAGGAGAAGGAAGGCGGCCAGCTGGAGGGGATCCAGTTCGTCTTCTATCGGTCGCCGAAACGAATCCTCGGTACGGAGCGCGTAGAGGGACTGGTGGTCGAACGGACCGAGCACGGCCCGCCGGACGCGAAGGGTCGACGGACGCTCGTCGTCGTCCCGAACTCCGAGGAGACGATCCCCTGCGATACGGTGATCATCGCCGTCGGCGAGGTCGCCGACCTCGAAGGCTTCGAGAAGGAGTACGGGTTCAAGATCGCCTCCATGGGCTGGCCCGAAGGCAAGCACGACGACTGTATGACGGATGTCGAGGGGGTGTTCGCGACCGGGGGCCGCTCGGTCGTTCACGCGATGGCTGCCGGGGAGCGAGCCGCGGCCGGGATCGATGCGTACCTGGCGAAGAAGCACGGACGCGCTCCCGAGCCCCGTCCGGACCCGTTCGGCGGCTCCGAAGTGCCCACCCTGCCTCCGGGATACGAGACCCCCACCTGGACCCCGTAGCTCCACCCGTGGCATGGCCACGACTCGCGAAGGCCGGGTCAATTAGGTGCAGCGCGGCAAGAGTATACCCGCATTTCGCCGGACTGCGTGCACGCGTTGGGTCCGGCACTCTTGAGTGAGTTTCTTGGCGCGTCCCCGGGGATCGACTCCAATTTGCCTAGTGAAAGACTACGCCGGGGATATTCTTGAGATCCGGATCGCTTGTGTGTAAGGGTGCTTCGAATCTCCGAGCCGTCGCGAAGACTAACGCATCGGAAAAATGTAGAGAATGCGCCAACGAGTAATCGGCGGCCTCGAGAGCGAGCTGGTCATCCACCGGGACCAGATGAGTGGCCTTCAAGTGAACCACCGCCTCGAGAGCAGCCGCCTCCCCTCGGATGGGGCGAAGCTTCCGATAGAGTTCGTAGACCGTTACGACTGAAGTTACAATCTCTTCGGGCCGGACGCTCGATAGAACCCTGTTGTACTCGGCGGCGCGCGGCCCCTCCAGGATGCGTTCCAGCCAGCCGTACGTGTCCACGCAGATCAATCGAATCACCTAGTTTCGATCCGTGTGGTCGCGGAGTTCGGTGAGATCCGGTTTCGCCCCTCGAAGCATCCCTTTTGAGGCTGCGAACGGTCGAATGGGAACTAAGTGGACGACTCCGTGCTTCACGATCACCGCCATCCGATCGCCGGGACGAATGTGTCGCTCCTTTCGGACACTCGCAGGGATGACCACCTGATACTTGGGCGAAACCGTCACGGTCTCCATCGATGTTGCCCTCGTGGTCCTAAGCCAGTATCGATACTTAAGACGTTCCCCATTGCATCCATCGAACAAGGGAGGTGTAAGGTGGGTCAAAGATCATGGTCCCGCCGCCTTGGGCGGATGCCCGGAGATTGCACTTCCATCTACTTCCTTCCGCTTCCATCGATTGTGCGCAATCAACTTCGCACGCAGTCCAGTCAGGATCCTCCAGGCGCCGCGTACATATCCTAGGGCCGCCCATTTCGGGGTGTATGCTCCAAGACCTGATTGGACGTCAGGTTCTCGTGCAGGTCGAGGAGGGAGACGGAGCACTCCGCCGGGCCAAGGCGAACCTTCGGGGAAAGGTCATCCACGTATCGAGCGGCAGTGGGACCCCTTCCCCTTCCAGCACCCCGGAGCGCGTTGAAGTGGATCTTGTGAATGTTCAGGACGAATCCCTGCGGGGGGGCCGCCTTGTTCTCCGCCCGCGACTCGTAGGCAGCTCGCTCGAAGAGGTGTTGGAGGGTCGTGACGTGGTCGTGAACATGGACCTGTATCTTCCACACCTGGGGTATCTTGCCAAAGGGATTGGGATGTTGCTTAGGGTTGAGTAGCTGAAGACTCCGGCCCGCTCAGAAAGCCGTCTGGGGCCGGTGGCCGCCCTGGGGCTAGAACCTGGAACTGATATTCTCTCGTCTGGTCAACCAGTTCGCGACCGATGCTCCGGCCGTTGTGCGCAAGGAGATTGCACCTGTTCTTGGTCCGGCGAATCGCGTTCCGAGGTAGACCTTAGAAAACCCGTCGCTGAGAAGATGGCTGATAGAACCGACGGGCTCCTCGGAGGTTGGTTAACCTGCCCCCGAAGGTTCCTCAGATATCCAGGTACGGATCACTTTGTCTGGTTTGTGTCGGGATCCTACGAAGTCTGGGGTGAAGAGCACCCCGGACCCGAGATGGGTGCGTCGAAAGGTCGTCCACGATGTCGCATTTCGCGACGATTCCCACAAGGCGCTTCTCATTGTCCACCACCGGGAGACGGCTTACCCCGTTCTGCTTCATGAGGCGAGCGGCCTCGATGAGCGAGGCCTCGGGCCTGACGCTCACTACCGACTGAGTCATCACGTCCCGCACTCGGGCGTTGTGAAGTCGATGGCGGCAGATCTCCAAGACGCTAGCTCCCTTCGTGGGCGCGGACTCCAAGAGGAGATCGAGGAGTCCTCGCGGGGAAGCGACCCCGGCGGCCTGGTGAAGTTCCCGGACCAAATCTCTCTCGCTGATCACCCCCACGAGCTGTTCTTTCTCGTCGACTACGGGTAGGCCGGAGATGTGGAACTCTCGAAGTAGGCGGGCGGTTTGATCAAGACGGGCGTCGGGCCCGGTCCTCATCACGAATGGGGTCATTACCCGAGATACGGTGGACGCGTCGTTCATCGCCTCGCTCTGGCCCGGCGTCGTTTTACCGCAGCGCTGAGGTAATACGTTCCGTCAAGCCGGTTGGACTGCCCGCCGCAGCTCTTCGGTTTGGCTCTCCGAACGTCTCGGGCGAGCACAAAACTGCATCGAACCTCCCCCTTCGACAAGGGGGACTCGGACGCAACGACGGCGCCGGCCTTTCCGTCGCGGGGCCGTGGTGTCCTGCCTCTCGGCGGTGAGGAAGGGAACGGAGCGCACCGAAGTGGCTAACACGCCTCCACGCCGGCTCCGGAAGACCCACATCACGCCGGCCCGGGCGGACGATACCTCCGACCCAATAGCGTGCACTGACGCGGGTCATCACAGGGACATGTCCACCGGTTCACTGCGTCATGGGAACCAAGCCGTTTGCCAGACGGTGGGGTCTTTTTCAACGGGGCGGTCCCATGGCGCCGGCGATGTAGGTCAGCGGAGATTACACCCTGGGCTAACTACAGTCCACGGTAGATGCCACCGTTCGCCCCTTGACCGCATCCGATGGGGGATTTGGGGGATTTTCCGATGGTCTCGACCCCACCGTACCGAGTGTCACCGTACCCCGTGAAAGTCAAACCCGTTTGACAGGAAGGCTTTACAGCCTCCCCTGGTGAAAATCGGCCTGTGAGCGAATTTAATCTACTGGGCCGCGCTGCATCGGCAGCGGTGCACGGAGCCGACGGCACCTGAGGAAAGGCACGCGATGATGCTCATGGTCAGTGTCCAGAATCTCGATGAGGCCCGCGAGGCGGTCGCCGGGGGTGCCGATATCGTGGACGTGAAAAACCTTCGCGAAATGATGGTAGGGTCGAACTTCCCGCCCGTCGTACGGGAGGTTCGGAATGCCTTTCCCAAGCAGATTCACGTGAGCGTCACTCTCGGAGTGGTGCCGAATCAAGCCGGGACGGTCGCCATGGCGGTGTATGGTGCCGCGGCGCTAGGCGCCACCTCCGTAAAGGTCGGGTTCGTCCAGAGCGACTACGAGACCGCGCTGCGGATCCTTCGAGAGAGTCGGCGCGCATTGGATGGGTTCGACACAAAGCTCATTGCCGCGACGTTCGCCGACAGCCACCTGTATCAGGGACTGGACCCCACCCTTGTCGTGAAACTCGGCAAGGAAAGTCAGAGCGACGGGATGCTCATCGACACGCTCGTCAAGGATGGTCGTAATCTCTTCGATTTCCTCGGAGAGCGTCCCTTGAAGGAGCTCGTCCTCGAGGCGAAGGAGGCAGGAATGAGCACGGCGCTCTCCGGGGCTCTGAAGGTGGCGAACCTTCACACCCTCGTTCGGATCAACCCCGACATCGTCGGGGTTCGGGGAGCGGTGTGCACGCACGGTGACCGGGAGAGCGGAAACGTCGTCGCCTCGGCAGTGGCGGCGCTTCGGGAGGAGCTCCGGCAACGGCTCACCGGGAAGATCGATGTGTTTGCCGAAGTCGGACCTACGGCGCCTCGGATTCCGTCGTGATGTCCCGGCCGGTCGCCTTCACAGTCGACGGAACGCTCCTGACATGCAAGGGAGTCATCGCTCGGCTCGAGCGAGAGTTCACCGACCTCCCGTCGGGCAGCCTGGTCCGGGTAGTGGTGAATGAAGTCCCGAACCGGATCGATGTGCGGGCCTGGGCTGACCGAAAGGGGCATCGAATCGTGGACGAGGTGCACCGAGACGAGAAGTTCGAGCTCTTCATCGCGAAGGAGGGGCCCCTTGTGAGCCCGACGCGCGCGGGGGCCGTGGGGAGCGCGCACTGAGTCCGCAATGCGATACAGAGCACGGAAGGAAGAGGGTTCATGCAGTACGCACGCTCGGAGGCGAAGGCGTGGGCCAAGGAGAAGCTCGTCGGGCAATGGACGACGATGATCACTCCATTCACGGCCGAGGATGAGCTCGACGAAAAAGGACTCGCCGCCAATATCGAGCATGTCCTTCGCCTCGGGACCAGGGGGCTCGGCTTTTCGTGGAACATGGGGGAGTTCTGGAGTCTGACCCAGGACGAACGTTACCGGTTGATGGAGCTCGCCTCGCACCTCGTCCGGGGTCGGGCCCTTGTGGCGTTCCAGGTCACGGACACCTGTCTCAAGGACGTCGTCGCGATGGCCCATCGGGCCGAGGAGCTGGGATTCGACTTTGTCATTCTTGCCCCGCCCTACCTCGTGACGAAGACGGAGGAGCAGGTGGTGGATTGGGTCGCCCGAGTCGCGGAGCGGGTCGACATCGGCATCGCCTTCTACAACTCTCCGCAGTTCGGCATCATCCTTTCCGCGAAGGCGATGGCGCGGATGGCCGACCTCGGGACGCTGATCGCCATCAAGGAAGCGAGCTTCAACCTCCAGCTTTCCATCGACACCCACCTCGAGGCGGGCGCGAAGGCGGTGGTCAGCATGCCGGACGAGGAGATCTTCTTCGTCGGGGAACCGTACGGCATCCACCAGCAAGTGATGTTTGCGAACACGAGCGACTGGCGATTCGACACCGTATCTTCGAACCACTACGTTCGATTCATCGACCTGGCAACCCAAGGAAAGTGGGACGAGGCGCGTCAGTTGTATTCGAAGATCCGGCCCATCAAGGCCGTGTCTCGCAAGTGGTGGGGTCGGCTGGCCGGACGCACCGGGGGAGCGCTGCCCGTCCAAATGGTGAAGTTCTGGGGGGAGCTGATGGGAATGGCCGGAGGGCCGGTTCGAGCCCCGGTCCTTCCGTTGACTCCCGCAGAACGCGAAGAAATGCGGCACGACCTCGCTCGCCTGGGCCTCACGAAGGCGATGGAAGGGGAGGCGAAGCCCCCCCGCGTGACGCGGCTATTGAAGCATCAGACAAGCTGACCCGACCGCGCCCACATCCCCTCCAGGTGCACCGTGCGCACTCGCGCTCCCAAGGCAAGGTGCAATGATGGGTGGTGCCCAGGGTAGGGCGCATTTCCTCGATGTGAAAGCCGCTTCCCGGCTTGGCCGGCAGCAGATCCACGTTAGCGAAAAGTGGTTCCCTAGCTTGCCAGGGGCTTCACAACGGTCCATCTTGAAGCGATTGGGGCTGGCACCTGGGGCACTTGGGCAACGGCGCGTGCGAGGCGCCGGGCAACTGTCCCGGGGAGCAGTGGGGCCCGTCCGGGGCCTAGAACTCTGGATAGTCCACGTCGGCCACGCAAAATACTAGTTTCGAGATGTGTGGGACCCCACCTAGGTACCAGATGCCGGAATTCTGCTCAGCTCGGGGTCGGTCATGTTCCGCGGAGGTCTTTCCGTGAACGACGACCTGATGCCCCCTCCTCCCCCGGAGCTCCCCGTGGTATCCGAGGTCCGCCAGCGATTGAAGTCAGGAGATTCCGCCGGGGCCATCCTCCTCGGGTTCGAAACCGCGATGCGCGATTTCCAGACGGCGTTCGGGTTCAGTCCCCCGCCGTTCTGGACGTACTCCGACATCTTCCGGCTCGGAGTCCGGACCGACATGGGGTATGCCCCGGTGCTCCTGGCTCGGCTGTATCGCCTCTACGAACCCGTCCGTTACGGGCGGGTTCGGAGCGTGCCATCCACCGAACTCCTCGATACACTTCGTCAGTTCTACGAACAACCCGCCCTCCGGCGCAATCCGACGCTCGAGCCCCATCTCCCGTACGGGGTCTGGTCCCCACGGGCAACGTCCTTGCAGTCGCCGGAATCGAACGCGTCGTTCCCGAGGAAGTCCCCGTGAGCGCGGGTGACCCGTTCTTCGCGCTGTTCGTCCAGCCCGAATACGGCATTCCCCTTCTCCTCATCGTGGCCGGTATCGTGGTATGGTGGGCGTGGGAATCTCGCCTCCTCCCGCCGAAGCCCGCTCCGTACGCGATCCGCCCGTACTGGATGTTGGACTCCGTTCGCCTTCTCCATGAGGCGTTGACCGCGGAACTGATCGGACCGACGATCCAGGCGACGTTCACGTGGCTGTCTCGAGAGTTCTTCCGGCGATACGGGGTCCCCATCTCGCGTTTCGTGAGCCCTTGGGGATATTTCCGTCGGAATCAGATTCCCGACCGACCAGAGTTTGTCCGCACGGTACGGATCCTTCAATCGGCGTTTCTGGACGCGCTGTATGCAGAAGACACGAAGAGCGAGAGCTGGTTCGGCCAGTGGCGTCGCCCCCGGGCGAGAGCGCGGGCCCTGCGCAAATTCACGAGCGCCCTTCCCTACTTGGAGGACCTGGGCGTTCAGCTTTCCGGTCGGCCGCGGGGGGCGGGAGCCTGACGTCACCGTCGGACCCTTCCGCGGCCGCTCCCCCCGCGACCCGCCCTCCGGCGGGCTCGACCACGTCGGCCGCTCGAACGGGGCCCGGTTCCAGCGGCTCCTCCGCAGGTAGTACCAGCCTGGCGGGACGGCTGCTCGCCGTCGATGTCCTCGACCGAATGCAGAAGGCGATCGCCACGGTGGTCGTCGGGTACGAGGACGCCGCTCGGGTCCTCGCTATCGCTCTCGTGACCGAGGGGCATGTTCTCGTGGAGGGAGTTCCGGGTCTCGCGAAGACGTACCTGGCTAGGTCTTTCGCGCGCGCGCTGGCCCTCGAGTTTCGACGCATCCAGTTCACGCCGGACATGCTGCCGGCGGACATCCTCGGAACGGTCGTGCTGAACCCCCGGGAGCAGCAATTCGAGTTTCGTCCGGGTCCGATCTTCACCAACGTCATCCTGGCGGACGAAATCAACCGAGCGCCGCCCAAGGTGCAATCGGCCTTCTTGGAGGCCATGCAGGAGCGACAGGTCACGATCGACGGGAAAAGCTACCCACTCCCTCGGCCCTTTCTCGTCATCGCGACGGAGAATCCGATCGAGCAGGAGGGGACGTATCCCCTTCCCGAGGCGGAGCTCGACCGGTTCCTCTTCCGCTGGATCCTCGACTATCCCAATGAAGAGGACGAGCGACAGATCCTCCGGAGCCGGTCCGGCGTGGAGCCGCAGTCCCCGATCGGGTTGGTTTCCCGGGAGGAGATCGACACCCTTCGGGCCCAGGTTCCCGGGGTCTACGTATCGGAGGACCTCGTGCAGTACATCGCGGCGATCATCCGGGCGACGCGAGAGGACTCCTCGGTCCAGGTCGGCGCTTCGCCGCGGGCAGGGATCCACCTGCTGCACGCTGGCCAAGCCTCCGCCCTGTTCGCGGGCCGGAACTACATGGTTCCGGACGACGCCCGCGACCTGGTGGTCGCGTTGTTGAACCACCGACTGGTTCTTCGTCCCAGCGCCCTGACCTCCGGTTCGTCGCGCGACCGGTGGGGCGGGTCGCTGAGCCGGATCTCCGAGACCATCCAGGCGGAGGTGGCATCGGTCCCAGTTCCCCGGGCGGCCCGGGCCGAGACCTGGGGTTTTCCCTGATGCGAACGTCCGCGATGCTGTCGCCCCGGGGTTCCGGGGCTCTAGGAGGGGGGCTCGGAATCCTCGTACTGGGATTCTACTCGCTCAACGTGCTGATCCTTGTCGTCGGGACGGCCTTTACCGGCTTCGTTCTCGCGGCGCTGATATGGTTCTCCCTCACCACCCGTGGATTCAGCCCCGCGAATTTCGCCTACGAGCGGTACCAGAACTCGTCCGAGGTGATCGTCGGCGACATCGGCTCGATGGGTCTTCGTCTGGTGAACCAAGGGAGGACAGGATTCTACGCCGAGATCTTCGACTCCCACCCCGATTCGCTCGACATCGTGGCGGGGGAACCGCGCTTGGTCACGTGGTGGCCCCCGCAATCGGAGAAGCGGCTCGTCTACGCGTTTCGGGCAGTTCGACGAGGAGAATTCCTACTCGGTCCCACGGTGGTCGTCGCGCACGAACCGTTCGGCTTCGCGTTTCGGGTCACCACCGTCGAAAATCCGTGGACGGTGGATGCCGCGTTGCGAGTGCCGTTGTTGGCGGCCGGGCCCTCGACCTTCGACCACGACCGTCGCATCGAGGGAGGGATAAATCTCCCGATTCGGGGGATGGGGACCGAGTTCCGGTCTCTGAGAGAGTACCAGCCATCGGACGACATCCGGGCGGTGGCGTGGAAGCGGTCGGCGATGGGTCGTCTCTATGTTCGAGAGTTCGAGCGCGAGACTCCCCAGGATATCGTGCTGGTCGTCGACACCGGCTGGCGAATGGGAGCCGGAGGAGTGGGAAGCACTGCGCTCGATCGGGCCGTAGAAACTTCCGCGCTCGTCGTCCGATACGCCCTGCTGCGTGGCGACCGGGTCGGGCTCCTTCTTTGGTCGAATCAAGCGGACCTGTGGGTGCCCGTCGGCCGGGGGACTGACCTTGCGGCCGCCATCCGGCGGGGCCTCACGGAATCAAGCGTGGGACCGGGTGCCTTCGAGGCCGGCGGCGCCTTTGAGTTCCTGGACCAGAACCTCAAGAAGCCGGCCCACCTGCTCGTTTTCGCCGCGCCCGGCCATTGGGCGGCCCGGGAGTCCGAGGGCTATTCGACGCTCTCACGGAAGGGCCACCTTCTCTACTTCTTCCTCCCGGACCTCCCAGAAATGTATCCCGAGCTCGGGGAGGAGACCTCCCGCCGGGTCGCGGCGCTCGTGGACGCCCCCGAGAAGTCTCGCCGGAATCAAGTGGTAGCGGCCCTGGCGGCGCTCGGGGCCCCGGTGTTCAGCTATGACCGGACCGGTCCCACCGAGGCGATGGTCGAGCTCTCGGAACACCTTCGAGCGTTCCGAGGGGTAGCATGAGGGAAGTCTGGCCGTCAATGGTCCTCGCCTTTCCTGTGGCGATCTACGCGGGGGCGAAGGTCCTGGGGTCGGCCCCCGCCTCCCAAGCGGGGTTCGCGGGCATGTTTGTCGTGATGCTGATCCTCGCCATCCTTTCGGCCTTCCCGTACGAGCGAGTCCTGCTCTGGGCAGCGGGGGCTCAACTCTTCGCGACAGCGTTCATTCTCGGCGCGCTCTACTTCGCGCTGGGATTTGGTGTCCAACTCCTGGCGGGCAGTCTACTCGCTGCGCCGGCCCTGCTGGTGGGCTATTCAGTACGGCCGGGTCCCTTAGGGTGGCGCCTGTTCGCATTCGCGTTCGCGCTCGCCATCGGGCTGGGACTGCTGGCCGCCGACCAAGGGCTCACGAGCTCCGGAGTCGTCGTTTCCGCGGGCGAGCTCATCCGCGAATTCATCTCTCTCAACATCACCCAAGCCCTGGGGCTGTACGGCTTGCTCGCTTCCACCGGCGGCGTGATTCCGCTGCGCGATTTCTTCGACCCGGACTTCATCGTGCTCGCCGCCATTGCGGGGGCCGGGCTTCTGTTCACCTCGCTCCGCCCGCAGACGGCCTGGGGGGACCTCCTACCGTCGGCCGGAGCGATGACCTCGTTTCTCGCGATGGAGGAGGCCCCCGTGGACCTCGGCCCCGATCTCACAAGCACCTTGGAGGGCCGCTCCGCCCCAGAACCGGCCAGCGGCATTCCGCCCGGCGTGCCCGGGCTGTTGGGCGGCTGTCTGGCGGCGGTGCTGGCCATCGCCGCGGCCTTCGTGAGTCCGGGAGTCACCTTGTTACTGATCGCCACCGGGGTCGTGGCGGCCCTCGGGTTCACGATCGCCGTAATGCGGCGCACGCTACCCGCCCATCCATAGCGGAACGAGGGTCGCAGCCGGGGCCTCCTCACTCCGAGGGAGGTGGCATAGGAGGACGCCTCGGACTCGGTGAGGGTGGCGGCTTCCGGAGCCGCGGAGTCGGCCGGAACGTCCGTGACCGGGTCGGTTCGCCCCGCGTCAGTCCCAGATAGGTGCCTCCGGCCAGCAGGAGGAGGAGGGGAACGATCAGGAACACCCAGGCGACCGGCTGCCCGGGCGGGATGAGGTAGAAGGTGCCGTTCCCCCCCGGGGTTCCGGTGGCGGGCAGCGGCGTGAGATTGACCGTGATCCTCTGCACGCTGGAGGGGGAGACGTGGAGGTCCGTGATCGACGTGTTCTCGAGAAATCCCGGGTGCTGTACCGTGATCGAATAGTTGGTCGGGGGGTAGCTGTTGTTCGAGTATCCGTTGGCCCCGGTCTCGCCGGTCAGCAGCAGGGCATTGAGCGGAGAGCCCGGCACGGTCGTGAAATTGACTCCCGCCTCCGCGATCGGGAAATGGGTCCCCGCTTCGAGGACAAGCACGTGGACCGCACCGAACGGCAGCGAGGTCAGGGTGATGTTCACCGAGAAGAGCCCGGTGAACGGGGCATCCTCGGTCATCTGGTTGGGGGAGAATCCCGGAGCGGACACCGAGACTGTGATAACCCCGTCGACGTCGAGCTGTACGAAAGCCTCCCCTGAGAGATCGGTGTACCCTTCCGAGCTCTCGTCCACACTGACGTAGGCGCGGTACAACGGCTGGCTAAACCCTAGCGGTGGCAGATACCCGAGGACATGGACCCAGGCCACGGGGTAAGGTATCAGCTGGATCTTGACGAGCGTGTCCTGCCCGGACACGAGGTTCACGACCGTCGAGTTGTTGTGGAAGTACACCGCAGAGGCCGTCACCTCCACGGTATACGTCGGGATGCCGGTGTAGCTCACGTACCCCGAGCTGTTCGTGATCAAGGGAGGACTCTGGACGAGAACACCCTGGATGCGGACAGCCACTTGTGCCCCGGAGATCGGATTTCCCGTATCGCTCGTCACGAGGACTGTGAGGTCGGCGGGCGGGATCGGGGTCAGATTCACGGCGACATGCGAGAGGAGCCCAGGGTCTACCCATAGCGGAAACGAGGACGGGGCATACCCGGGCGCAATCGCCCCGACGACATGTTCTACGGGAGTGACTTGGCTGATGTTCCGATAGCCGAGGGCATTTGTGAGCGCCGCGTCCGTCCCATCGAGCGTGACCGACGCACTGACCACCGGGAGGTGGCTCGTGAGGTTGTACACCCGGATCGAAAGGTTGGCCATGGGTGCGAGCCGCCAAAGGTCGGCGGTCGCGGTGTGGGCCGCTCCCTCGGTGAGTAACAGCGTCTCGTTGTCGGGGACGTCCATCCACGTCGCCGCGGCGGCGGACCGGGCCGTCGGATGTGATCCAAAGGTCTGGGCGGTCCAGTTTCCGGTGGCCGGGTTCCAGACGTAGGTATCATTGAGCGGGCCCCCGTTGCCGATCCCTCCGAACAACACGTCCTGCCCCTGCGCGGGGTCGTATGCCCAGGCCGGCGAGCTCCGGGGCGGGGGAATCGTGCCACCGACTGTGACCTCGGACCAGAGTCCGGTCGCCGGGGTGAAGCGCCAGACGTCGGAGCTGCAAGGGAAACACCCGCCGAACAGCTCGAACTGTCCGAGAACCGGGTCCCAGCTGAGACCCGCACCCTCGAGCGGGGGAGGTTGATTCGCGCCGCTCGTGGAGACGTGGCTCCAGACGTAGGTGGTCAGGTTGAGGATCCACGTGTCACTGTAGAGGAGCGCGCCGGTCCCGGACAGGTTGCGGTTCCATCCTCCGAACAGCAGCGCCTTTCCCAGCGTGGGGGCCACGGCAAAGGCCGGATCCTGGCGGGCGGCTGGCGCGACGCCCTGGGTGACGTTGGTCCAGGTGCCGTTCGTGAAGTTGAAGGTCCACGTGTCCGAGACCACCTGGTCGCTTGTGGCGTTCGCGAGGCCTCCAAACAGCACACCGACCTGAGACAGGGAATCCGCAGCAAAGCCGAAGTCGCTACGAGGCGTAAGTCCGGCGGGAGTCGGAACCGTCGACCAGGAGTTGTTGGATTCCCAGTACGTCCAGGTTCTATTCAGGAGAGTCGTTGCGCTCGCGCCGCCAAACAAGATCGATTCCTCGCGGAGCGGGTCGGAGGCGAAGCCGGCTCCCGTGAGATTGCCGACGGGCGGTGGCTGGGCGCTGCTCCAGGCAAACTGAGCGGAAGCCAAGGTGGCCGCATCAGAGATGGACGCCTTGGATACTGGGGTAAGGCTGGGGTGTGAAGTCGGCTCCGCCGACTCCGGAGTCGTCCTTAGCGCGGGAGCGCCCAGACCTCCACCGGGAAGTGATACTCCAGAGCGGAAGGACGGGAGACCCGTGGTGAGAAGGAGAAGCGTGATCAGAATCACGCTGATGGTCCCCGCCTCGCGTCGGGTGTGGCGCTTCCACGCCGCTCGCCAGCGCCAAGCGACTCGGGTTGGTCCTCTATCGTTGTGAGTGCCGCTCAAGGACGTAGCTCCGTGGTCAGCAGAGCACCCTGTGAAGGTCGGCCTCCCTTTTCTGCTCTCCCTCCGCCCCCGCACGGTCCGGGTTCTCGGGCAAGCTAGCGGTCCAAACTGGGACTCCTCAGAATATGCATCGATCCGTCGGTCAGATTCCCCCTTTACGCAAGCTTTTGAACCGGCCGCTTTCTCCGAGCCTTCGACCAGCGAGGGTCACGAATGAAACAGCCGAAGATCGTCCAAGAGTTCCGGGACTTCATCATGAAGGGCAACGTCGTCCAGCTGGCGATCGCCTTCGTGATGGGGGTGGCCTTTGCGTCCGTCGTGACGGGCTTTACGACCGGCATCATCTCCCCCCTGATCGGGGAGGCCGGGGGAACCGGGAACCTCGCGAACCAAACCTCCCAGGTGGGTCATGCCACGTTCCATTGGGGCGCTTTTCTGGCGGACGTGATTAACTTCCTGATCGTCGCCGCCGTGCTGTTTTTCCTGATCGTCTACCCGCTGTTACGATATCAACAGCACCAAGACGCGAAGAAGGCTGCGACCCCTCCCACGACGAAGGAGTGCCCTTTCTGTCATGAGACCATTCCGGTCGCGGCCACCCGGTGCGGTTTCTGTACGTCCCAACTGCCGCCCCCGGATACCCCTGCCAGTCCACCGGCGACGCCGCCGACCTCGGGCAGCTAACGGGTTAGCGCCGAGAGGAGCGGCCGCGCCGATACTTCGCCCGACGCGTTCGGCGGGCCGGCGCCGGCTTCGGGAGCGATATCCGGAGACGCGGATCCGTGTCGAGATTGTTCCGTGGATTGGGCTGCTTGGCCTTTCCGAGCAGGGAGAAATCGAGTGTCGCGAGGAGGGTGCCTTCCGCAGAATCGAGGTATTGGATCCGGCCGAACGGGTCGGTCAGGCTCGATTGTCCTGGAAAGACCGCTCCCCGTTCCGTTCCCACCCGGTTGGAAACTCCGACATAGATCCCGTGGGAGAATGCCGTGGAGATAGCGAGGTGATTGTAAATCTGCAACGGAGAACCGAGCGGCACCGGCTCTTCCGCCCACGCCATGGGGACGAGTAACAGCTCGACTCCTTTGGCAGCATAGTAACTGGCCAGCTCGGGGAACTGGAGGTCGTAGCAGACGATGATCCCGATGCGGTGGCCTTGGAACTCGAACGTAAGCTCCTGGTTGCCGGTCCCGAAGATCTCGTTCTCCATGTTCCACAGATGGATCTTACGGTACACCCAAGTCCGGTCCGGGCCGACCGCGTAGGCGCTGTTGAACAGTTTTCCGCCGACGCGCTCGGCGAAGCCGCCCACGATCAGCCGGCCATGCTGGCGTGCGATCGGTCCGAGGGAACGCAGCGCCTCCCGCGAGTCGCTGTACGGCGCGATCTCGGCGCGGTTCTGGTACATGTACCCAGTCGAGGTGAGCTCCGGGAACACCACTACATCCGCCTCGGTCGCTTCCGCGGCCCCCCGGATCCGCTCCCAGTTCCGATCCCGTCCGGGAAACTCGGGGGCGAACTGATTCAGGGCGACGCGCATCGTCCGAGGGAATCTCGTCGGGTAGAAAAGGGCGGTAACCGGGCCCAGCGCAGTGCGTGAGCGAAAAGGCGACCCGGCAAAATCGGTGGATTTAGATAGCAAAACTTGCTGCTGACCTCGTGCGCGGGGGACCGGTTCGATCGGTGTTGACCCGGGGACAGAGACCCTCAGGTTTTCCGAATCGACTCCTTGGCCACTGAAAACGAACCATGGCTGCAACAGCGGACGCCACGGCCGCCGCGACCGCGGAAGTTGAGAGGACTGTCTTCGCGCGAAAGACCAGTGGACTGGTCAAGGACTTGGGGGCCTTCGAGTCCTTCTCGATCAACCTCATTTCGCTCGGACCCGGCCCCGCCTTCGGTCTGTTCCTGATCATCCTGCTGTTCGTCACCGGGGCGAACTTGATGCAGGCCACGGCGCTGGCCGCCCTCATCGCCATCCCGATTATCGTCACGTACACGTTGATCGGAATCGAGATGCCCCGGTCGGGGGGGGAGTACGTGTACTCGTCCCGGCAGCTCCACCCCTACTTCGGCATCCTGTCGGCCTTCGGTCGCCTCCTCAACGTCATCATCTACGCTGCGGTGCTCCCGTACTGGTTCTCGACGCTGAGCGTCGGGCCCAGCCTCGCCGTGTGGGGGGCGTTCACCAGCAATGCCCACCTGCTCACCGAGGGGAACAGCATCAGTCTCGTCATCGGTAATCCGCTCTACATCACCATTATTGGAATCCTCGTGACGCTCGTCGCGATGGCCCTCTGGATCGTCATGAAGCCTAAGGTCGCCTTTCAGATCTTTTCAGCCCTCCTCATCCTCGAGCTCTTCGGAATCCTGGTATCGGTGGGCCTGCTGCTCGCGATGGGCCACACCGGTTTCGTCAACGCCGTGAACAACTATACCGGTGATCCGACGTACTACCAGGCCATCTCTGCCTACGGCGCGGCGAACTTTGGAGCCTACGGGTCGAGCCTTACGAATACGATCCTGTTCGTTCCGTTACTGTTCGCCTTCTACTACATGTTCGGCACGGCGCCGAGCTACATCGCGGGGGAGTTCAAGCGCTCCTCCCGGAGTATCACCACCGGGATGGCGATCTCGTTCCTCCTGTCGGTCGCCTTCGCCGTGCTCATCGTACGGACCTTCGAAGTCGTGGTCGGGATGAATTTCCTCAACGGATCCGTGGCGATCACGGATTACGGAATTCCCGGTCCCACCGGCGTAACGGCCACGTTGCCCTTTGCCATGGGACTCACGTCGGCGCCGGCGTTTGCCGCCCACGGAAACTCGATCTGGCTGGGAATTATCTTCCTCGGCTCCGCGTCGTGGTACCTGTTGTGGCTGATCCTGGGATTCTACATTTTCTCCCGGTTCATGCTCTCGATGTCGCTGGACCGCATCGTTCCGAAGTGGATGGGGAACGTTACCCGGTCGACGCACCAGCCGTGGGTGGGCATTCTCTTCATCGGCGTCGCGGGGATCATACTGCTACCGTTCCTCACCTATTATTACACGGCCCTGTACACGCCGTTCGTTTTCCTGTTGTTCTTCCTTCCGATGCTCACCGTCATGCTCACGTCGCTGTCGCTCGCGCGGCTGGGTCTCAAGAACCACAAGCCGCTCAGCGTCATCGCGGGGGGTCTCTCGTTCGTGGTGACGTTGGTCTCGGCCTATCTGGTGGCCACGTTGCCGCTCCTAGGCGCCGCGGCCGCGTTCACCCCGTCCAACAAAGAGACGGGGGCGATCATCATCGTGGCCGTTTTCATCGGCGCGGCGATTCTCTTCCTCGCGTCGCGCTGGTACAACCAGCGGACCCGTGGGATTGACATCGGGCTCGCCTTCAAGGAACTCCCTCCGGACTAATCCGGCCGGTTCGTCGCGATGACCGACCCGCAGGGCCTGGGCCGGTCCCCACGATTCGCTCAGATCGCGTCGTTCGCCCGGCTACCCCAATCCCAAGACCTTCGGACGGCGAAGGGCGTTTTCCTGGGGATACCGTGGGACGATGCGACGAGTTTCCGGAGCGGCGCCCGCGAAGGGCCGTCGGCGATCCGGAACAATTCGAGGCTGGTTCGTTCGTACAACATGTTCGCCCAGGTCTACCCGTTCCGGGTGCTCGATGTCGTGGACTTCGGGGACATCGACCCGGTGCCCGGTTTCCTCGAGGACACGTTCCAGCGGATCGAGGAAGGCCTGCGGCCGATCTTCCAGGCCGGCGTCGTACCTTTCACTGCGGGCGGGGACCACTCCATCACGCTTCCCATCCTCAGGGCCCAGCGCGCGGCCGCTGGGACACCGGTGAGCCTGCTCCATTTCGACGCCCACTTCGACACGTGGGAGGCCTACTGGGGGACGAAACGGTTCACCCACGGCACGTGGGTGAAGCGGGCGTACGAAGAAGGACTCGTCACGAAGAGCAACGTGTTCCAGGTCGGGATCCGGAGCCCGCTGTACAGCGCCGAGGACGTGCCGAACAATGCGGCAATCGTCCATCGCACGTATACGACCGAGGATGTGGACGTTCGCGGGTACGCCCCGATTATGGACGAGATTGTGGCGGAGATCCGGGACCAGCCCGTCTACGTGTCGCTCGACATCGACGTCCTGGACCCCGCGTTCGCCCCGGGCACCGGCACTCCCGAGCCGGGCGGGCTCACCAGCCGGGAGCTAATTCATTTCCTGCGAGCGCTGCACCGGCTTCATGTGGTCGGGTTCGACGTGGTGGAGGTGGCTCCGCAGTACGACCACATGGGCCAGGTGACGGCCCTCACCGCCGCCAACGCCCTCTTCGAAGCGATGTCCGCCGTCGCACGGCGCCGTTCCGGGAACGGCTAGTGGAGTTCGTCCACGTCCTCGTACCAGGGCTCGGAGGTCCCCTTGGCCCTCCGCTTCTCCCACCGGCGCGTCTTCGGCACGTTGGCGAGGAAGTCGATGTACTCCTGGAGGTGACGCTCCGCACGAGAGGCGATCTCGAGCTTTGCCGGGTCCCCATCGGTCGGCAGCCTCGAGACTAGCTCCTTGCTCCGTCGGAGGTTCTGATCGGAGTCGTACCAGAACCCCCAGTCGTCGCCCACGATCGTGGAGAGGTAGTCTCGGTCCAGCCCGGCAACGTGAAAGGCCATCGCCGCCGCGCCGAGGTCCATCAGGTCCCGGGTCGTCGTCTTGTGGATCTGCAGTTTCCCGAGCACCAGGTCTTCGGGGGTGAGCGTCACTCCCGGCGGGAACCGGTCCTTGAGAGGGATATCATGGCTGAAATGCAGCACATCGTAAAAGATGTCGATGGAGAAGGCAGGATGGAAGAAGACGTTCCTGTACATCCCGAAGAGCGCGTTGGTCTCCCGGTCCTCCGTGTAGCCGAGCTCCTGGACGAGGAGCTTGTAGATCTTGCTGGAGTGCTTCTCCTGGCTCGCCAAGTCCAGGTCCTTGAAGAGTGGGGTGACGCGGGAGGTTCCATCCCGCAGCAGGTAGACGGCGCGAGCGCCCGGGTCATGGCGCAGGCGGTAGTACAGGCCCACGGACCCGCAGGCCCTCAGCACGATTCCGCGTTCCTCGGCCAGTCGGACGATCCGCTCGATCTCCCCGATGAAGGGAGCTTCCTCGAGGCGAACCGTGTCCGGCACCCGCTACCCCAGGACGAACAGATGGGAAAGCACGTGGTCGCCGTCGAGGTCGAGGAGCAGGCCCTGGAGTTGGCCGCTGAAATAGGCGCTGCCGGGGTTGAAGACCGGGACCCCCTCGACGGTGTCCACGGCCCGCGATTCGTGAATGTGCCCGAAGAGGCCGGCCACCGGCCGAACCGACTCGACCAACTCTCGGACCGAGGTCGACCCCACGTGGTGCATCAACAAGTGCCCTGCTACGACCTGCGGCTTGAACTCCGCGTCCAGCTCGGCCGCCATGTCGAGCGAGGTTCCGTACGGGGGAGCATGGACGTCGAGGATCGTTCGGCGCGGATTCCCAATCTGCCCGCGCGTGCGATCGAGTACCTGCTCGAGGTCCTTTTCCTCGAGGTCCCTTGGGCAGTGCCACGGGGTCATGTTCGCGTACCCGCAGCCGAAGAACTCGTACGGGCCGGCCTGGACCACCCGTCCCTCGGGGACCAGCATGTTCGCGGGCCCCTCGTTCCGGATGAGTTCCAGCGCTTCGTTGGTGTCGTCGTTCCCTACGTTCATTACGACCGGGATTTTCGTGGGCGTGAGCCGCTCCTCGACCAGGTTGAGCCAGTGGCGCAGGCGCTCCAGGGCCAGGCGCCCGAAGAGCGCTTCCATCTCCTCGGGAGCCTTCTGTAATCGGGCCCACTCTTCGGGAGTCGTGACGAGGGTGTATCGGCCGGAATCGGCGACCTTCCGCTGAACGCCGGGGAGGTCGTCCTTCGGTACGTGCTGAGCACCGTGGCCCGTCGGATACCAGCGGTACCCGCCGTTCTCGTCGTGGAAGATCGGAACGAGGGTCTTGCCAAGGATGTCCCCACCGTAGATCAAGAGGTCGGGGGAATAGACGGGCGCGGAGTTGAGGAATTTTCGGAAACAGACCTCAGAGCCATGCAGGTCACTGACGAAATAGACCCGGAAGCGCCCCACTGCGGGCCAAAATCGAGGGCGAGATATAACACAGACCACCGCCGCCCGGCCGCTCGAGGGGCTTCTCGCGCCGCCGGCCTCTTCCCTAACCGATTTAGCGGAGATTCGACTGCGCGTCCCCGTGCTGGAGTACGTCGGGATCCGGGTCCGTGACCTCGACCGGTCGCGGCGGTTCTACTGCGACGGGTTGGGTCTCCGTCGCCACAGTTCCGGCCGGATGGCGGCCGGGGGGATCTGGGAAACCTTGGAGGATCCCATCACCAAGGCGCAGCTCGAGCTCAATTTCTACCCGGATGCGCCACCCTACCGGGAGGGCGACGAGTTGGATCACCTCGGTTTCCGGGTCGAAGGCCTCGAGGCGACCGTCGAACGCCTCAAGGCGCTGGGAGGCAAGGTCCGAATCCCTGCCTTCCGCGAAGGAAACGAGAGGCTGGTGTTCCTCTCGGACCCCGACGGAGTCTGGGTCGAGCTGTGGGAGGCCGAAGCTCCCGACGAACCCCCCGCCTCGCGGGGCGGCGACTAGCTTCCTTTGGAGGGGGTTGAAGTGCGGCCTCTATTCTTCAAGCGGGTGAAACGTTTCCGAAAGCAGGCCGGGGACCTCGCCTCCAGGCCAGCGGGACCGGGGCCAGCCGAGCGCCTTCTCGCCCGCGAGCCGGATGGCCAGTCGGGACAATTCGGAAATCCAGGGCGCCGCGAGAGCTTCCTCCAGCGTCGGTTCCCGGACTTCGGCGATTTCGGGGGGCCGCGCCTCCGCGGATCCGCCCTGATAATCCAGAAGGAACGCGAAGTAGATGTCGCTCTCGCCCGGGGTGATAACCTTGTGCCGCGTTAGCAGCAGCGGGCCTACTAACACGCGTACGCCCGTTTCTTCCTCGAATTCTCGGCGCAGCCCTGCCTCGATTCCTTCTCCGGGTTCGACGTAGCCGCTAGGTATGGTGAACCGGGTGCGATAGACGGCCCGGTTGACCAGCACCCGGCCGTTGCGCAACAGAACCCCGCCGACTCCGAGCCGCGTGTGCGGAGGCGGAAGCGGGGGAAGAGAGGGCGCGCTCACCTCATCACGATTTCCGGCCCCTCGTGCCGTTGTCGGCGCCGAGCGATGAGCACCGTTCGGCGCAGGGGTATAAGAACACGGGGAACCGTCGGCGAAGAGAGTTCCGGTGGCGGGCCCGATTTCCTCGCAGCAGCCGACGGCCGCGGCGGGCGCCGCTTCACAAGAGCGTCCGCTCGGAATCAGTTCCAGCTTCGTCTACGCCGTGACGTTCATCACCCAGCTGGTCGGCTACATCAGTTCGTTCTTCATCGCTCGGCAGATCGCCTCCCCGGGCGCAGGACTCGCCCTCGTTGGATTCGTCCAGTTCAACCTGCTGCTCGCCTCCTCGATCAACATGCTCGGAGAGTTACGGATCGGCTCGGCGTTCGTTTACTACGTCGCTCGGGATCCGGCGAGCAAGCGATTCGCGGGCACCTACTTCACGTCGCGCATCGTCTTCGTCGCGCTCTTTGGCACCGCCCTTCTGGCGATCGCTCCGTACATCGGCATCGTGTCGATGACGGGCGGGCTGACGGTCGCTTCCTCGAGCTTGTACCTCTGCCTGGCGGTGTTCATGCTGCTCCCCCTCCTGTGGACGCCCGGCGTGGTCTACGGGCAGCTCTACATTGGATTGGGAAACTCGATTCGTGGTCAGCTGCCAACCCTCGTAGAGTCGTTGGTTCGGACGAGCGCGCTCGTGGTCGTCGCCCTCACGTTTCCCACGGTGGCCGGAGCTGTGAATGCCCACGCGATCTGGGGTCTCACGGGCGGGTATGTCCTCGGCGCCATCGCGTCGTCGGCGATCGCGGTGCCGGTGGTGTGGAAACACGTCGCTCGACCGCGCTGGGTCGAGTTCCGGCACCTCCTGGCTTACTCGTGGCCACTGCTCGGCAGCATGGGACTCCTGTACCTCGTCACGAACGCGATGCCGATTCTCACCCGGGCCTTCTATGATACCGCGGCCGTGGCCATCTTCAACGCAGCGAATGGGTTCCGCGTGCTGCTGTTGGCCCTGCCGACCGCCGTGATCGTCCCGTTGTTCCCCCACCTCGCGGGCCTTCACGAGCGGAAGGAGATGGAGCTGCTCCGCGACCGAATCTGGCGTGCCCTCCGGTACACGGGCATGATGGTCGTCCCCGGCGCGGTCCTGTTCGTCGTCTACCGGGTCAATTTGCTACTCATCCTCTACCAGAAATCCTACCTCGGGCCGTTGCCGGGCGCGGGGGGCGGCGCCACTCCTCTCGCGATTCTGGCGGTCTCGGCCATTCCCCTCGCGCTGAGCCAGATCATCGGAACCGCGCTCAACTCGACCGGGCTCCAGCGCCTGGAGTTCTACCTCACGTCGCTCCAGGTCGTGGTGCTGTTCGTGGGGATCTTCGCCTTCATCAAAGGGGGGGTCTGGGCCTTCGGATTCACCGGTCTCGCGGCGATTGCGTTCGCGGCGCTTCTCTCGTCGATCGCGGCGCTGGCGCTGAACACTTACTTTCTCTACACGAACATGAAGGTCCCGTTCCGCTGGAGGCCTCTCTGGACCATTCCTCTCGCCGCGGTCGCCGAGTTTCTGGTGATGTCCCGGCTTAACGCGCTCGCGAGCATCAACGCATATTTTGACGTGAACCGGTGGTACCAGCTCGTGGCCATCGGGGCCCTCGCGTTGGTCGTCTACGTGAGCGTCCTCATCGCGGTCGGTGAGCTCTCGCGTCAAGATGTCCGGGTTTACGCGAGCGCTCTTGGCCTCCCCGAACGATGGGGCAACCAGCTCGCGCGGATCTGCTGGCGGGAGATTTCTGACCCGGTCGTCGCATCGAATAGGAATGCAGCTAAGCCTCCCAAGCCGTAGCGCTTCGCGCTTCCGCGAGACCGACGCCCCGCCTTTCCCAGGCGGAGGCGGGTTCGTCGCGTGATGAGCGACAGGAAACCAGGTGCAACTGGATGGGCTAATGCTTATCAAAGGGAGCGCACTCATCGCAGTGACGAGGTCGACTATGATCGCAGTCGAGTTCAAGGCTACCGCCCAAGAGCAAATACGCCGCCTCATCCAGGGCCAGAAGGGAGAGGTCGGGGTCCGCATCTACGCCCAGCCGGGCGGAGGCGGGTGCTGCGGCGGAGGGTCGGCCGTGGCGTTTGGCATGGCCTTCTCGAAGCCCCGGGCCGACGACGCCGTCGTCAAGGTGGATGGATTCTCCCTACTTGTCGACCCGAGCAGCCAGAAGTTCGTCGATGGCGCGGTGGTCGACTACGTCGAGACCCTCCAGGAGTCCGGCTTCAAGATCACCAATCCGACACTCCCCGAGCCCGACGAGGCTGGCCTCGCGGGCGGGTGCACGTCCTGCGGCAGCAATTCAGCGAACGGCGGGGGCTGCGGCTGCGGCGGCTGAGCGAAACCGCTCGTCCTCCGCGCCTTGCACTTCCACCGGGAGTTCGTTGTAGTAACGCGGGTCCGCGACACCGGCGTCTGCCGGGCGGGCTCTCGCGGCTGCTGTCCCGGCGCCCGGGTTCTCGCTTCGAGACTCCGATCGCGGTCACGACTGAAATGGAGCCTCTGACTGGACCCCCGCCATGAATTCTGACGCGCTTCGCGCCGACTCCGTCCGGAAGATCTACCGCGGGCGGAACGGCCCCGACATCGAAGCGCTGTCGGGCGTATCGCTGCGGATCAGCCGCGGGGAGCGGATCTCTCTGCTCGGCCGGAACGGGGCCGGAAAGACCACGTTCCTCCGGATTGCCTCCACGCTGCTCGCGCCGACGTCGGGTTCGGTCGAAATCTTCGGCCGCGATGCGATCGCCGATCCGGAATCGGTCCGGCCCTACCTTGCCGTCGTGCCGCAGGAGGGCAAGCCGTTCATGCATCTCACTCCGCGGGAGCAGGCCTACTCCTATCTCCGCGCCCGGGGATTCTCGAAAGAGACGGCTCAAAGCCGTGCGGACCACGCACTGGAGCAAATGGGCCTCACCGAGGTCGCGGACCGACTCTCGATCACGTTGTCCGGCGGACAACGTCAGCGGACCATGGTGGCCACCGTCATCGCGACGGAGGCACCGCTCCTGTTCCTGGACGAGCCCACGATCGGGATGGACCCGTTCGCCCGTCGCGGCGTATGGGAGTCCTTCAAGGAATTGACGACCAAGGGGTCGACGATCCTGCTCACGACGCACTACCTCGACGAGGCGGAGGCGCTCTCCCAACGGCTGTACATCGTCGACCAGGGTCGACTGCTGGCGGAGGGCACCGCGGACCAACTGAAGCACCGGGTCGGTGGAACGCTCCGGGTGTCGGTAGTCTCCGGAGACGGAATTTCCCAGCAGCTCGCGACGTTCGGGCCGATCGTCCGCGACGGCGACACCGTGCACGTGATCACGGGGCCGGGCGACCTGAAAGAGATCCTGGCCCTCGCGGCCCATTCGAACCTGACGACGACCGTCGGTCCGGTCACGCTCGAAGAAGCGTTCCTCCGCGTCGTGGGAAGGTCGATCCACGATGAATTCTGACCTGGCCCTCCCGGCCGTGTCCCGGTCGAGATGGACCGGACTCGGGGCCTTCATCGGGACCGAGCTCCGGGTGCAGCTCCATGAGGTCCTCTCGATCGCCACCTCGGTCATCGTACAGGCCGTCTTCCTCGTCTTCGTGGCCGTTTTGGCCCGCGAGTACCTTTCGTACACCCTGCTCGGAGCGGTGGTCTTCTCGACGTTCCAGATCGGCCAGCGGGTCCAGAACGAGTCGGCCTGGATCCGGATCGATCACAAGCTGCACCAGCTGTACCACGCCTCCCCGATGACCCCGGAAGCGTACTTCCTCGGGATGTCGGTGGGGATCCTACTGGCCTACTGTCTCCCGATCGTGGTGCTGTTCACGGCTTCGGCGATCCTCGTACCGCTCACGGTCCCGGCGGCCCTCGTCTTGGTCGCCGTCCTCGGCGCGGAGTTCGTGTTCACCGCGTCAGTGGGGTACATGATCTCGACCTGGTTCCAGAACATGCGCAGCATCTGGCCGTACTCGACGCTCTTCTTCAATTTCTTCGGCGTTCTCCCGCCGGTGTTCTACCCGCTCTACCTGTTCCCGCAGGCGCTCCAACCCTGGGTTCTCCTCCTTCCGACAGCCGGCGGGACCGCTTTGGTCGAGGAGGCCCGAGGACTCCTCTCCCTTCCGACGGCGTGGGTAGTGCTCGCCGCCGTGGCCCTCGTGGTCGCGGCGATCCTGGCCTTCGTGGGCGCGGTCTACTGGGCCCGCCGAATTTCCCGGGAGCGCTGACCGTGGCGACGGCGACCCCCTCGGCCGGTGAGCTCCCCCGCCACGGGCGCGTCTTCCCGGCCTTCGCGTTGATCGGCTGGCGGTGGATTAGCCGAAACCCGGCGGCCACGATCGCGCCGGTCCTGTTGCCGTTCATCTTCCTCTACTTCCTGAAACTGATCTCGCCGCCCGGCCTGTTCCCTCTCGAGATCATCGGGGCGATGCTGTTCACGACGCAGAACATCGGGAACTGGGTGCTCGGGGACTCCGCCTACTGGCGACTCGAGTCGTCCCTGCAGGACCTGTTCATCGTCTCCCCGCTTGGTAAGGTCGGGTACCTTTTCGGTATCGCGATCGCCAACATGATCAGCGCGCTGCCGGCGTACGTGGTGCTGGGCCTGCTACTGGCCTCGGTCGTTCATGTGCCGTGGTTCGCCTGGCTCGCTCTCGTCGGCTCGATTGGGCTGCTGTGGATCCTCTTTTCTGCCATCGGGATCGCGATCTCCAGCCGGCTGCGGAGCCAGCGGGAGATCTGGCCCGTGGGAAACCTGCTGTTCACGTCGCTGGGCATGCTGAGCCCGCTGTATCTCCCGATTTGGCTGCTCCCCCGCGTCTGGCAGGCGGTCGCGTACTTCCTGCCCGGTACCTACGCGGCCGTTATTGTCCAGTCTAGCGTGGGACTGCTCCCGAAGGGCGTTTCGGTCGGATTCGGGTCGGTGCTCGACGTGGTCCTCCTCGCCGGGGCCGCCGTGCTCGGTACCGCTATTGCGCTGAGTCTGTACCGGTGGGGGGAGCATTAGGGGGAGATTGCAGGAGCTCACCGACCGCGCGGTACTAGAATTCATAATCCCCCGTCGCATCGACCCTTCGAAACCGGTGCTGCTCCGAATAGAAACCCCCCACCACGACCTACCTGCTCTGGGCCAGGATTCCGGCCAGGCGTACCGAAGGGGGGCCCGGAGAGCGGACGCCGGAGCCAGAGGAACCACCTGAATCATGGGCAGCAACGAGTTCGACGAGATACTGTCAGCGCTCGATCGAGAGACCGCCCGCATCCGGGTTCGCGTCGAGCCCCGGCGGTACAACAAGCCCGCCACGGTCATCTCCGGATTCCCGACGGGAACCGACCTGGCCGAGACGACGCGGACGCTCAAGAACCGCCTCGCGACCGGCGGCTCCGTGGTCGAAGGAGAGGTCTACCTTCAGGGCGACCACCGGGCCCGCATCCGCGTGGAGTTGGAGCGGCTGGGCTTCGACCCCGAAACGATCGAAGTCTCAACCGACGAACTGCCCCGGCGCGGGCGGCGAGACTGAACCGGATCTTCCTCCCGCTCCCAGTCCGGAGCCCGGTTACCTAGCCGTAACCAAGCCCCCTTTTACCCAGGGTTCCCCGAGGGGGGCCACGGGCCCGTCCCGAGTGAGTTACCATGTCGAAGTCGTATGCCCACCCCGAAGTGCTGGTCGATTCCGCCTGGCTGACCGAACACGCCAAAGATCCGAAGGTGGTCGTGGCGGAGGTCGACTACGACCCTCAAGCGAACTATCACCAGGGCCACATTCCGGGCGCCATTCTGTTCGATTGGAAGAAGGACATCAACGACCCGGTCAAGCGGGACATCATCGACTCCGCCCAGCTTCAGGCGTTGTTCCGGGCGAAGGGGATCAATCCGGACACCACCCTGGTGCTCTATGGGGACTTCAACAATTGGTTCGCCGCCTATGCCTTGTGGGTGTTCAAGTACCACCACGTCAACGACGTCCGGATCCTCAACGGGGGCCGCAAGAAGTGGATCGAGGAGGACAAACCGCTGACCAAGGACGTTCCGACCCGCTCGCCCACCAACTTTACGGTGAAGAGCCCGCCCGACACGAAGATCCGCGTCTACTTCGACGACGTGTTCAGCCAGCTCCCCGAGGTCCAGAAGGGAAACCTCGCCCTCGTGGATGTCCGGGGACCGAAGGAGTTCTCGGGCGAGATCACAGCGCCCCCCGAGTACCCCAACGAAGCGGCTCAGCGCGGGGGCCACATCCCCGGCGCCGCGAACATCCCGTGGGCCCAGACCGTCAAGGACGACGGGACGTTCAAGACCCGCGAGGAGATCGAGGCGCTCTATTCTCCGAAAGGGGTCACGCCAGAAAGACCGGTGATCACCTACTGCCGAATCGGCGAACGCTCGAGCCACACGTGGTTCGTGCTGAAGTATCTCCTCGGCTACCCGGACGTGCGGAACTACGACGGCTCGTGGTCCGAGTGGGGTAACCGGGTGCGCGTACCGGTCGAAAAGACCGCTTAGGCGCCGTCCACCCTCCCCGACCCGGCGCGACGCACGCGCGGCACGGGGGATGCTTCCTTTCGGATCAGGAACTGATGCAGGGTCCCGTCCACCCGATGGTGGAGGAGGGTGTGGCCGGTCCGGTCCGACCAGCGGACCAATTCGATCGGGCTGGTCGGGTCGTCGGTGACCAGCAGCACGACGTCATCGGGTGCTCGGCGAGCCAGCTCCTCGTCGAGCTGGGCGAGGGCCGCGGAGCACTCCAAGCCGATCTCGTACATCTCAAGGTCCGGCGCTGCAGGGTAGCAATGGATACGCCGTTCGGTGATACGAGACTCGAGCGTGCTCCGCACCGCTTCCGGACGAGCCAGATTCCCGGCGATGTCCGAGGGGTTGGCGGGGACGAAGTGCACGACCCACCCCTTGTCGTAGGGGGAGTCATTGAGCAACTTGGGGCGCGTCGTGAGCGCTTCGTTGCGCACGACGACCCGTCCCGTCACGGGCATCCGGAACGGAGCCGTGGACCGCAGGCTCTCGAGCAACGCGACGTTGTGGCCTTGCTCGACGACCCCCTCCACGGCCCGGAACCGCACCGACGTGTACCGGCCGGCAAACGCCGCCTGCGAGGCGAGCACACCGGCGGAGAACGTTACCCCATCCGGCTCGGCGCGGCTCCAGGAATCGTTCTCGATGTCCACCCAGCAATCGTCCGGCAGAGGACAGCCGAGGACCTCCATGGTCGGTGCGAAGCCGACGGGCGTTTATCGGTTCGCTCAGGGCTCCGAACCGGGCCTGCTCGCCGGCGGCAGGCGAGCCTTTTTGGGTTCGCGTCCCCCTCGCTCGCCGGGGGGATACCGGCATCGTCGCGCAGTCCGTGCCGGCGGGACGGGCCCGCTGCCGATGTGGTCACTTCCCGACACAACACATGATCATCGTCCCCGACGCCCCCGGCAGGATGGGGGGATTCCACAATTCCCCCGAAGGGTTCTGCTCCGTCTGCGGGGCGCTCGTCTGCCCGAAGTATCATCCCGTCGGCTGACGTGGGATCGGGCGTCGTCAGCCGTAGGCGGCCTTGATCAGGTACGCCTTCAGCTGCTGCATCTTTTCGTCCCAGAGGTGGAAGTGCCAGGACCGGGCCGCTTCCCAGTTCTCGCCGGACCCCCAGCCGATGTGCTCCAACGTCACGTCGATCCCCTCTGGAGAATCGGCGAGCCGGAAGTAGACGCGAGTGGCGGGCGACGGCTCGTTCATGAACGGAGCGAAGGTCTTCGGGGCTCTCCATCCGAATCCGAAGTCAACATCCGGCGTGAAGTGAGTCACCGGGCCGTGGGTCTCGAACGAGGTCTCTCCTTCGAACCGGAGACGGCACTCTCCGCCGACTCGCGGCTCCACGTGGGCTTCGGCGCAGAGCCAGCCGATCAAGCCAGTCGGCTCCGTGAGGGCGGCGAAGATCATGTGGGTGGGGAGGGGGATGGTGACCTGGATGATGATGGGGTAGAGCTCTTCCTCCATCGGCGGCCCAGTTCACGGCCGTTCCTTAAGAGTTTGTGCACGGAATGGCCGGACCGCAAATTCCCTATCGGGCTCGGACCGCCGGAACCCTTTTAGCCGGACCGGTTTCGTCTTCGAGACGGCGGAACGGATGGCGAAACCGACTCGGGTCTTCTTCGTTTCCGACCTGCACGGGTCGGAGCGCTGCTTCCGCAAATTCGTCAATGCGGGGAAGGTCTACGACGCCCGAGTCCTGCTGATCGGGGGAGACATCGCCGGGAAGACGATCACCCCGCTCTGGCCCGAGAACGGGGGCTGGACGGGCCTCTACCTCGGAAGCCGTCGATGGGTCCAGACCGACTCGGATCTGGCGAGATTCGAAGAAGACCTGCGGGCCTCGGGGACAATCCCGTACCGGACGACCCCGAAGGAGTGGCAAGACGTGTCGGCAGACCGACGGACGGCCGACGCGCTGTTCCGGACGCTGGCCCTGGACGTGCTGCGCCGTTGGATGGCGATCGCGGAGAGCCGACTCAAGGGGACCGGTATCCGGACGCTCATTGGGCTTGGGAACGACGACCTGGACGAGATGGAGGGTGTGTTGGCGTCGAGCGACTACATTGAGCTCACGGACGGAAAGATCCTTCGTCTCGACGACACGCACGAGCTTCTGACGGTCCCGTACAGCAACATCACCCCGTGGCACACGAACCGGGAACTCGCGGAGCCGCAGATCACGGAACGGATCCGTGCCGCGGCGGAGGAGCTTGACCACCCCGAGCGGGCCGTCTTCAACATTCATGTCCCCCCCCAAGGTACGCATCTCGACATCGCGCCCCGACTGACCGCGGACCTGACGAAGGTCATGGGTCCCGGCGGGGAGCCCGAGATGGTCCACGTCGGTAGCTCGGCGGTACGGGCCGCCGTGGAGCAATACCAGCCGCTCCTGGGCCTCCACGGTCACATCCACGAATCGAAGGGGTTCTCCGAGCTCGGTCGGACGGTGTGCGCCAACCCCGGCAGCGTTTACACCGAGGGGGTACTCCAAGGGTTGATCGTCGACCTAGAACCGAACCGGGTCAAGGCGCTCGTGCTCACGACCGGCTGAACCGGTTCAGCTGGACGGAGTCGCCGGTGGTGCCGGCGTACCGAGCGTTTCGACCGGCTCCCACCATTCCCGCTGCAGGAAACCGAAGCGGCGCTTCGGCTGGACCCGGTCCGTCGCCGCCCGCAGCGCCTCGGCCTTCTTCTGCACGGTCGGCCGGACCTCGGCCGGCAAGGCGGCAAAGAGGGGGGTTTGCGTGAGATGGTCCAGATTGAGCCGCACCGTGGTCCAAAAGCCCCAGTCCGATGTCAACGGCTGAACGAACCGGGTCGAGGAGATCTCGCCCAGACTCTCCCCCAAGGGGCGGTCGATCAGTAGCGCTAGGATGTCCCGCACGTCCTTGTCTTCGGGCCCGATGAGGACCTCCTTCTTGCCGAACGGCCCTAGCACACGACCGGGGACCTGCGCCTGGTGTTCGGCGGGGATGCTCTGGATGTACTGCAGCTTCGTGAGGAGGAGGGTGGACAGGGGAAGGGTGTGCCCGTTCGTCGGCGCCTGAGAGATGTCCTCCTTGAGGTCGAGGTTGTGGCAGAACCGAAACTCATCCGCGAGCACGTCGATCGTCCCCAGCACGCAGCGTCCGTCCACCACCTGGTTGACGTTGTGCAGCCGGAGGCGGCGCCCGCCCATCAGCGCGTTGAACATCCGGTCGGCGTGGGTTTCGACTACGGTCAGCGCGCTCCCTTGCCGTTCCCCGATCTTCAGCAGGGCGCTGTGCAGCTTCTTCGCGTCGGAGTGGTGGCAGCACAGGTCGATGTCGTGCAGCGACCGGCGAAGCCCCGAGGTGGGGGAGTTGCTCGACGGCGAACGAAGCCGATAGGCGACGCCGCCCAGGAGGGCGACCGCGTGGCCGGGCAGCTCCAGCGAGAGGGCGTGCAGCAGGCCGACGCCGTGAGCTATGACCGGGTCGGAGGTGTCGACATAGTCCGGCAGACCCAGGGCCCGCCGGGCCTCGCCCGGATCGGTCCGGAAAACGAGGGGAGGATGGAGGGGGAGCTTCTCCTGCGTGAAGGGATCGACGACGACCTCTACGACCTCGTCCACGGATACTCTGGAGGAAAGCCCGAGCTCAAAAGCTCGCCCTCGGAGTCCCCCGGAAGGTTACTCGGGCGGGAGCTCCTTGTTGATGAGGTCGATCGGAAGTCCGCGGCTGCGTTGGATCGCGTGGGAGATGACGTAGATCACCAGACCGAGGACGAACACGATCGGGAAGATCGCGAGCTGGGTCCACTGGACCGTCTCGAGCGTGTAGGAGGGGACAGACGAGGCGTAGACGATCCAGAATGAGGCTCCTGCCGAAAGGACCCCAACCAGGGTGATCAACGGGAGGCGTCCGAGGCTCGTGCGCACGATCCGGGGCGCGGCCCGATACAGTTCCGGCCGCAGGAAGGGGAAGAACGCCCCGGCGAGGCCAACGATGCCGACGGCCAGCCAGAAGCCGAAGTTGGCGTAGGTTAGGAAATCGAACAGCTTGGTGTAGGTCGTCAGCCACAGGCAGACGAACGCGAAGAATCCGAGAATGAGCACGGTGACGAACGGAACGCCGCTCCTCGTGACGCGCGCCACGAAGGTCGGCAGGATCCGGTCGAAGGACCAGGCGAACAGGTTCCGGGTCGGAACGATGAAGTAGATCAGTACGAAGCCGAAGAACGTCAGAGCGACGCCGAAGGCCAGGAAGGCCGACAGGGTCGAATTGCGGACGATATACGAAACGAGGAACAATGGGGACGGGATGGCCGGGAACGCATTGCCCCATCCGTTGCCCCAGTCTGAGCTGGCGGCAACCAGGAACGGATGGCCGAAGGTGTAGTAGGTCCCCGCATACAGGATCGCGATGAGGGCCGCGAACAGGAGCGGAGCACCGAAGATGGCGAGTCCCTGGGTCCGCGTGGGAGCTCCCCGGATCTCGCTCCCGAAGTAGGCCGTGTTCGCGTAGCCGATGAAGCTCAGCATCGTGTAGACGACCCCGATGAACAGGCCCGAGTTCGTGAAGGCGATACCGGCCGGGGTCGTCATGGCCGTCGTGTAGAAGGTCTGGATGACGCACTGCACGGTGTTGGAGGTGGTGAGTCCCGTCACCGTGCAACTCTGGGCAAGGTTCAGGGGATTCGAATTCCAGTCCGCGACGAAGGTCGAGTAGGGAGTGGAGAAGAGGATTCCCACCATGACCAGGAAGATGACGCCCGAGATCACGAAGATGCCGACGGCGGTGCGGAAGATCCACTTCGTCGGCAGGAGGCTGATCAGAATGACGGCGATGAGGATGACCGCCCCGATCACGAAGATGTCCGTTGTGCTGCTGGAAATCGTGGCCGCCATGCTGATGGCCGAGGCGTTGTTGGCCGTCACCCCGTAGCCGCCCAGAATCATCGGCACGCCGAAGGCGGCGAAGTAGTTCGCAAAGAGGCCGGCCCAGGAAATGAAGATGAAACTGAACGTCAGATTCGTGGCGAAGCCCAGGCTGGGGTGGAAGATTCGGCCGACGAAGACGTAATCCCCTCCCGAACGCGGCATGGCGCTCGCCAGCATCCAGTAGACGAACGCGACACCCAGGTTGAACACCACTCCAACCGCGACGGTCTCGGTCAGGTTCGCATTCGGGTAGCCTTCAGAGGCAAAGACGACCCAGAAGAAGTTGACGATGATGCCCATGCCGACGAGGTTCGCGAAGAGGGCCGTTCGAGGTCCGACGGTACGGACGAGGCCGGAGGTCTGACGCACGTACAGCCCCGGCTGCGTCGCGGTCGCGGCGGGTGTTTGAACCGTAAAGCCCGGCGTCTCGGCGCCTAGCGCAGCCGTCATCTCCGTGTTCCCCCGGGCCGCCTCTCGGCAGGACGACGCGGTCTAGCACGCGCAAGCAGGGGGGCTCTAAATACATTTGGAATTGCACTTCCGGAAGGTTTCCTTCGGTGCGCGCAAGTATCGGGCACGGGAGCCGAACGGTTGAAGTGAGGACCTGCCTTGACCCACGGCAATGGAGTGGGACACCCGGCTCATCCATGAGGGCCAGTCCCCCGACCCGCTTACCGGGGCCGTGAACGTTCCGGTTTACCTGTCTACAACGTTCCAGCAGTCTTCGCCGGGTGTTTCGAAAGGGTTCGTTTACTCACGGACCGGGAATCCGACCCGGGCAGCCCTGGAACGAATCTTAGCGAAACTGGAGGGAGGGTCGGGTGCCCTTGCCTTCGGGTCGGGCATGGCCGCAATCTCGGCGCTGTTCATGGGCTATCCCTCGGGCAGCCGGATCGTGGCGGGGGACGACCTGTATCACGGCGCTCAACGCCTTCTCGAGCTCTCGCGGACCCACGGCGTGCGGGTGGATTTCATTGATACCACGAACCTAGCGAACATCCGGCGCGCATTTGCCGAGGGCCCGCCTGTCGATTTGCTTTACCTGGAGACTCCGACTAACCCTCTCCTCAAGATCACCGACCTCAAGGGGGCGGTCGCGATCGCGAGAAAGGGGCACTCGAAGGTCGCCGTGGACAACACCTTCGCTTCACCGGTCTTCCAGCGCCCGCTCGAAATGGGGGCGGACATCGTGGTCCACTCGACGACGAAGTACATCGGGGGCCACAGCGACGTGATGGGCGGGGCCCTGGTCGTACGCTCACGGCCCTTGCTGGAGAAGCTCTACTGGTACCAGAACTCGGCCGGGGGCGTCCCCAGCCCGTTCGACTGCTATCTCATGATCCGGGGGATTCGGACGCTCGGCGTCCGGGTCCGGCAACACGCGGAGAACGCCCGGAAGGTGGCGGACTTCCTGAAGAGCCATCCCAAGATCGTTCGCACGCTCTACCCGGGGCTTCCCGAACATCCCGGCCACGCCATCGCAGCTCGCCAGATGGACGGGTACGGCGGCATGGTCTCGGCCGAGGTGGCCGGCGGGCGACCCGCGGCGATCCGGGTCGCCCGGCGGCTCAAGATCTTCACGCTCGGCGAGAGCCTGGGCGGAGTCGAGTCGCTGGTCAACCACCCGGCGATGATGACGCACCGCGCGATGCCGCCGGCGGAGCAGAAACAAAAGGGAATCTCCGGGGGCCTACTGCGGTTCTCGGTTGGGATCGAGGACGGCGACGACCTGGTCGATGACCTGCGTCAAGCGCTCGGTTAGCCCCTTTGAGGCATAGGACGAAATAACCGGGGCCGGTCGGCTCATTCATGCCGCTTTGGCACGACACCAATGCCGCGTGGCACGAGATCATGCCCGGGGTTCGACGACGCATCCTGGCCCACGCGCCGTCGGCCATGATGGTCCTGTACCGGATCGAGCCGGGGAAAGTCTTCCCGAAGCATACGCACCCCCACGCTCAGTACGGCACGGTCCTCGAAGGGGGCGGAATGTTTCAGGTGGGCGGTGTCTCGTGGAAGATGGGCGTCGGGGACGCCTACTACGTACCGCCCAATGTCCCCCATGAGCTCCGGGCCGACAACTCGGCGCCCACGGTCGTCCTCGACGTGTTTGCGCCGGAGCGAGAGGACTTCCTGAACGAGACCGTTCCGCCCGACGAGCCGTGACCGGGTCCGATGGTCAGCCCACGGAGCGCAGCATGCCCCCGTCCACCGGGACCAAGGCCCCCGTGACGTAGGACGACATATCGCTGCCCAGAAACACGAACACCCGGGCGAGCTCCTCTGGTTCTCCGGCACGGCCCAGCGGGATGTCCCTCATCGACAGCTCTCGTGCCTGGTCGGACGTGATGCCGCGCCGGCGGGCCGAATCCTCGAAGACGTGCGTGAGCCGGTCGGTGGCGATGAACCCGGGTAGGACCCCATTCACCCGGATCCCTTTGGGCCCCAGCTCTCGCGCCAGGGTACGCACCAATCCCGCGATCGCAATCCGGCAGACGTTGGAGGTAGCGATGTTCGGGATGGGCTCGCGGATTGCGGTGGACGCGGAGAACACCATCCGGCCGGGCGTGCGCGAGGCCAACATCACGTCGGCCACCTTTTGGGCGAGGTAGGCCGGACCCACCGTGAGTAAGTTCGCCGCGGCCTGCCAACTGTCGAAACTCTGCTCCATGAAGGTCCCCGGAGCCGGCGAGCCGGTGACATAGACCAACGTGTCAATCCCTCCCAGTGCGACCCGGCTCTCGTCGACGAGCCGGTCCAGGTCGGCGTGGAGGGCAAGGTTCGCTACAATGCCGCGGACCTCTCCCCGGGACCGGAGAGCCTCTACCGCTCTGTCGAGTCGAGCCGCGTGTGACCCGTTAACCACGACCCGGGCTCCTTCTTCGAGGAAGGCGCGGGCCGCCGCGAAGCCGATTCCCTGGCTCGCCGCCGTCACGAGGACGCGTTGTCCCGAGAGCCCCGACGCAAGCGGCATGGACCTCGCGCTCCTACGACTCGATGGCGAAGACCCGGCTCATCGCTCCGCTGGCCCCCTCCAGTTTGAGGGGGGCCGCGACAATCGTGTAGCGGGTTCCTTCCTTGAGCGTGTCCAAGTGGTCCAGCGCTTCGAGAATCCAGATGTCCCTGCCGAGCAGCACTTTGTGGGCCTCGAATTTGCTATTGGAGAACGGGTCAATCCCCAGCGTGTCGGTGCCGACGCCCTTGATCTTCTTCCGGACCAGCCACTCGGCGGAGGGCGGCGCGATTCCGGGAAAGTCGTAGAGATACTTCCTGGTGGCCGACCGGCGGTGACTCCAGCCGGTCTCGAGCAGCACGATTTCGGGTTGGAACGCCTTCGGCCAGTGGCGCTCGATCGCCTCGTGGGGGATCACGTCGCCATCGATCTCATTGCGGAGGTCGAGAACCGCCCCCACACCTGTCAAGTCGGCGGGAGCGATCTGGTCTACGGATTTTCCCGACTCAATGAAGTGGTAGGGCGCGTCGAGGTGGGTTCCGCTGTGCGTCAGGGCGGTGAGCCGTTCCACGGCGTACCCGTCGCGGGCCACCACCCCGATCGGTTCCAAGACGGGCAGCGGCGAGGTCGGCCAGACGGGCATGTGGGTTCGGAAGGTGGCCGTGAGGTCGTGGACCTTGTGCGGCGTCGACATCGCGCG
This sequence comes from Thermoplasmata archaeon, assembly GCA_030037735.1. Taxonomy (GTDB): domain Archaea; phylum Thermoplasmatota; class Thermoplasmata; order Lutacidiplasmatales; family UBA184; genus JAKIWV01. The sequence goes on along the minus strand of JASHQC010000034.1, from coordinate 1,249 downwards.
CGGCGAGACGTTTCGATACAATAAGTCGTCTAGGGCCGCCTCAGCTCTCCTTCTCGAGGAAGTGACGGAGGCGCTTCGCCCCGTCCTCCAAGGAGGCCATCGGGGAGGTGAACGAGATCCGGAAGTGCCCCTCGCCCCGTGGTCCAAAGGAGATGCCCGGGACGAGCGCGAGATGTTCTTCGTCGAGCACCCGGTTACAGAATTCGATCGAGGAGATCGGCAAGTGGTACCGGGGGAACATGTAGAAGGCCCCGGCCGGTCGAACCACGTCTAAACCCGGGATCTCCTGGAGCAGTCCGAACAGGCCGTCACGTCGGCGTCTGAACTCTTCCCGGAATCTTGCCACATCCGGTTCGGCGTTCTGGAGCCCCCAGAGGCATGCTCGCTGTATGAACGGCGCGACGCACGTCAGGGTGTGTTCGATGACCTTCACCAGCCGTGCCCGCATCGCGGGAGGCGCGATGGCCCAGCCGACCCGCCATCCGGTCATCGCGAACATCTTGGAGAAACTTCCGATGGTCACGACTCGGTCCGCGGCCTCGGACAGGCTGGCCGGCGCGACGTGGGGACCCTCGTAGACCAGCGATTCGTACGTTTCGTCGCTCAGTACGGTGAGGTTGTGATCGCGGGCAATCCTCAATGCAGCTTGGACTTCATCTCGCGAGAGCAGTCGGCCGGTCGGGTTGGAAGGCGACGTCAGAATCAGCACGCGGCTTCGCGGGGTGATCGCTTTCTCTAGCTCCGCGGGGTCAAACGAGTAATCTTCGCGAAGCGGGAAGTAGACCGGCCGGGCGCCCACAAGCTGCACCGGCTGCTCGAAGAGATACGTCGGGTCGGGGAGCAGTACATCGTCCCCGGGGTTCGTGCTGGAGAGGAGGCTCGCGTAGATGGCGAGTTTTCCCGGCATCACCACGACGTCGCCTGCCTCCGCGGGGATAGCGTGCAAGCGGTGGAGCCTTTCCGCGATCGCCTCGCGGAGGTCAAGCATGCCCTGGGCCGGACCGTAATGGGTCAGTCCTTTGTCCATCGCCTGGGCCGCCGCGGCCCGGATGCCGGCGGGCGTCTCGAAGTCCGGTTCCCCGATGTGAAGGCCGAGAATCGTGGCGCCGCTTCGGCGCAGCTCGAAGATGCGGTCGATGAGCGAGAGGATTGGAGATTCTCCGATCTCGTCGACCCGCATCGTGGGCGGCAGTCTCACGGGGGTAAAAGGAGGGCGGCTGAAAACCGCCTATACCAGCCTACGAGGGGC